>DASUTP010000318.1:0-7309 GCA_036374515.1 Chryseolinea sp.
TGGGTATCAACCTCTCTGGTTTGGGTGTTGACCTCGATCATCAATGATGTTAATAACTGGTGAATCCCCCCGAACTTCAGCGACTTTGTCGGGTTTGGATCATCGGGCTTACCGAAGGAACTCAAAGGAACTGGAACAACAACTGGCACAAGCCCAAATAAAACTGTCTGCTTTAAACGATAAGCACCTGATATTCAGGCGCTTAAAGTTTCACATTTGTAGTCTGTACGGGAATCGAACCCGTGTTACCAGAATGAAAATCTGGTGTCCTAACCCCTAGACGAACAGACCATTTTGAGGTGCGAAAATATCTCTTTTCCGGAACCCGTAAAAAGAGGGTGCAAATATAGATTGACGTCTCTGATTTGCAAACCTGTGCGGTAAAAAGTTTGAAAAACCCCCTTCCTTTTCGTTGGTTTTGCACATCTGGTCGTTTATTTTTGGCTTCTCAAAATTTTAACCAGACAAAAACAAAATGACAAAAGTAGGTATCAACGGATTCGGCCGGATCGGTCGCCTTGCATTTCGGGCAGCTATCAATCGTAAAGATATTGAGATTGTTGGGATCAATGACATCGTAGAGCCTAACTACATGGCTTACATGCTCAAGTACGATTCCACACACGGAAAATTTGATGGAACCGTAGAGGTTAAAGATGGCAACCTGATCGTCAATGGAAAAAAGATCCGTGTAACAGCGGAAAAAGATCCGGCAAATTTAAAATGGTCCGAAGTAGGTGCTGAAATTGTCATTGAATCGACAGGACTTTTCTTAACACAAGCCGATGGACAAAAACACATTGCCGCCGGCGCGAAAAAAGTAGTGTTCTCCGCTCCTGCCAAAGATGATACGCCAACGTTTGTAATGGGTGTAAATCACAAAAAATTAAATGCACAGCATACCATCGTTTCCAACGCTTCCTGTACTACCAATTGCCTTGCTCCCCTTGCAAAAGTATTGAACGATAAATTTGGTATCGCCGAGGGGCTCATGAGTACGATCCACGCGGTAACCGCCACACAAAAAACCGTGGACGGTCCCTCTGTAAAGGACTGGCGCGGTGGCCGAGGTGCGTATCAGAATATCATCCCCTCTTCTACGGGCGCGGCGAAAGCCGTTTCGCTGGTCATTCCCGAGTTAAAGGGTAAGTTAACCGGTATGTCGTTCCGTGTGCCCGTCGCCGACGTTTCTGTCGTCGATTTAACCGTGAGACTCGAAAAGCCAGCTTCTTACGACCAGATCAAGGCTGCCATGAAGGAGGCCAGTGAGGGTGAATTAAAAGGTATCCTTGGTTACACAGAAGATGATGTCGTTTCTCAGGATTTCTTAGGAGATTCCCGTACCTCCATCTTCGATGCTAAAGCAGGCATCGCGCTCAGCGACAAGTTTGTAAAAGTAGTTTCCTGGTATGATAACGAGTGGGGATACTCCAGCAAGCTGATCGACCTGGTTCAGGAATTGGCCAAGCTTTAATTGAAATTATACGTTTTTGAAAAAGGGTGCTTCTAGGGGCACCTTTTTTTTTGCCATAGTCCGGGACGCACTTTTTTAGTTTTACGATAAGCTACTTATCTTCCGGATGCGTTATACCATGCGATGGGCACTTTCTATCAAATATTAGGGATCGATCAATCGGCAACTCCCGCTCAGATTCGCGCTGCCTATAAAAAGAAGGCCATGCTTTATCACCCTGATCACAATCCAGGGTCCAAAGACGCCGAGGAGATGTTCAAGCTCGTCAATGAAGCATATCACACTTTATCCGATCCGGTAAAGAAGTCGCGGTACGACGATCAGTTCACCATCTCATACGCTACCCCGATCGACTACCGGCGCGAGGCCAATAAGATGAAATACTATCAGTGGCAACGCATGCAGCAGACGCATTATGTAATTGATAAAGAATACCTGAAGATCCAGGGCCTGGCCTTCCTAGTATTTACAGTGATCGCAGGGTTTTGTTTTGCCATCATACATTCGGCAGAGTATTATACAGAGCAACAGCAGGTTGCAAGGTTCCTCGCCACTACCAACGCCTTGAAGCGCGTTGATACCTTGTTCACGAAGGGCAATTTCGATGAGGCGTTTAAAACTATATATAAGCTAAAGACGGAAGATCCGCTTGAATACCGGTACAACTATGCACGTGATAGCCTGGTCCATGCGTTGCGAGACATGGCAAATAAGAAATTTAATACGCAGGATTTTTCACAGGCTGTAGGCTATTATCTGATTCTCAAGAGGTACGAAGATCCTGAGTCGTTTGAGACCATCCGGCAAATCTCACTGTGTCAGTATTACCTGGGCAATTATACCGAGGCCCTCCACGCCTTGAAGCAGCTGCATAACCTGCGACCTTATAATCTCGAGCTGGTCTATCGTATAGGAATGCTGAACCTGGAAAAGCTCGACAATCCAGAGGAGGCACTGTATTATTTCAGCTACGGCAAAAGGATATTTAAAGAGAATCTAACAGAGATCTATGGTGCTGCTTTTGAGGTTGTTATGAACCCAGTGGACGCGCCCGACATTTACTTCGACCTCTTTCAAGGCCGGGCGCTGGCCAACCTCCAGCTTAAGTATTACGAGGAAGCCGTGACGGATTGTAACTGGGCCGTGTTTCTTCGCCGCGAACGCAGCCACCCCTATGTGCTTCGGGCAACCGCCAATGCTGCGCTTAACAACTTTGACAACCTGTGTTCCGATCTAGCCAAGGCTAAAAAACTGGGGGCTACCAATACGGAGAGCTTGTCAAAGAAATATTGCCGGTAAGGTCAGGCCGCTGTAGTTTTCTTTTTTCCTGACAAACTCTTTTTCTCCCAATTTTTTAATCTAATGACAGCTTTTCAGTGGTTTGAAAAACCTCTTGTGATGGCCGGCACTGCCCGTTAACTTCCCGCTAAAGACATTTTTCGGAAAAAGTTACTGCAGCTACGGTTGGAAAGGCCTCATTAAGGTTTTGTAGATAGCACGCTGATGGTGTATTTTTACCAAAATTAGTATAACGGTGACTTCGTGAGAGTCATGCAAACGACTAACGGTATGAACGACAATACTAAAGAACACCTGGCCTCTGTAAAGAAAAGCTACTTCAACATCCTCGCCCTGTTTCTTGGGCATGAGAAAATCGAGAGCCGTTTTTTAAGATGCCTTTTGAAATGGGGCCTCCAACTAAATTTCAAGCTCGAGGATTTAAAGCAGGCAAATGTTGACATTTCAGATTTGAAATTCCTTTCAATCACTGACAAAGTCATCAAGCTGGAAGCTATCTATCACCTCGTTTACATGATCTACCTCGACGAAGTTGTGGAAGATGTGGAGTTGGAAGTGGCTACCATTTATGCGACTGCGCTGGGCTTCAAACCTTCTGTCGTGAGCGACTTGTTCAAATCCATCGCCACAGAACCTTTTGACGAATCCAGAATTCACAACGTACGCCAGGAAGTGATCGACTTTTTGAAGGTGAATGAAGCGTAAAAAAAACTTGCTGCGCTATTCAACTCGAACTAAAAACATCTAATTGCCTGATAATTTTGTTATTACCTTTCACTCGCTCATGTAACATTTCAGGATCAAATAGAACACTTTTATAAAATTTTTAAAAAGCTGATCAGAACCTGCCTTAAGCAAAAGTGGCCTTCGAAACTTTCTTAAAATTTTTTCCAGCCGGTGTATGGCGCCAAATGGAAGTTTACAAGGGACAAATTAACACATTTCAAAGCTGAAAAATTACCCCCCTGGAAATCCGGGGGCATGCAAATTTCGACCGGATAGCCGAGTATTTTATTTGATTATCCTAAGGATACCGATGTAGGATTTGCGCGAATTCAGATTGGCAATCGGCCTCTCATTTTAGCGACATTTGAATCATCAACGACAACATTAATAACACTCGTATGGCATATACCAGTAATGTTAACTACAGCAACTTCAAACCGGTTTCAAAGATGAACCCTCGGTTAAGACAACTTGCAATCTTATCCGCGGTAGTACTCCTCGGCATGATCGTTTCGATATCTGTCAATGCGTAATCGGAAAAATAATATTTTTTAATCGCCTAAGCCCATTTTTTAAAGGCCCCCATTTTAGTGGATGTTTAGTTTTTTTGATCCCGCGCCTCCGCGGGATTTTTTTATTTCCGGCATTCAGGTTCTCTGCCTAGTTTAGGGCATGGATTTCTCCCACGATACCTTCTTTAACCACCTCGCGCAAACTACAGATTCTCCTGCTTTAATAAGTGTAAGTTTCGCTGAAGGTATCTATATATATGACACTGATAATAAGCGTTATACTGACTTAATCTCAGGTATCGGTGTAAGCAATATCGGCCATCGGAACCCCGCCGTGATCAAGGCCATCAAAGACCAGCTTGACAAGCATTTGCACGTTATGGTCTACGGCGAATACATTCAGTCAACCTCCAACGAGCTGGCGAAGAAATTGGCAAGCCTGCTGCCTCCCCACCTCAACACCAGCTATTTCGTTAACTCCGGGACCGAGGCTAACGAGGGAGCGTTGAAACTCGCAAAGCGCTATACCGGACGGCATGAAATCATCTCATGCCGGAAGTCGTACCATGGCAGCACCCACGGCTCCTTGAGCGTCTCGGGCAACGAAATAAAAAAGCAGGCTTTCCGGCCCCTGCTCCCCGACGTCACCTTCATGAACTTTAACAGCCTGGACGACCTGGCGCTGATCACGGAAAGGTCGGCTTGCGTCATCATGGAAACCATTCAGGGCGACGCCGGGGTGCGCATTCCGTCCAAGGCTTATATGAAAGCCCTCCGGAAGCGGTGTGATGACACCGGCGCGCTGCTCATTCTCGATGAGATCCAATGCGGCATAGGGCGGACCGGAACCCTTTTTGCTTTTGAACAATTCGGGATCGCACCCGATATATTGACCATCGCGAAAGCATTTGGTGGCGGGCTTCCGATCGGTGCCTTTATATCCGATAAAAAGATCATGTCTTGTCTTACCCACGATCCCATGCTGGGCCACATCACGACGTTCGGGGGCAACCCTGTTTGTTGCGCCTCCGCCCTGGCCACATTGCAAGTAATAGAACAAGAAGAATTGTTGAAAGCTGTTGAACTCAAAGGCGCCCTTATTGAAAAACTTCTGCGTCATAAAAAGATCAGGGAAATCAGGCGGATCGGTTTGATGCTTGCCATAGATTTCGAATCCGCCGAGATGGTTAACAGTATCGTGCTGAAAGCAAAGGAACTTGGCGTAATCTGTTACTGGTTTCTGTCACACCCTTATAGCTTTCGCATAGCGCCACCGCTAACCATTACGAAAGAAGAAATTGAAGAGTCGTGCAAAACAATTTTAAAGGCAATAGATAATGCATAACTTCGTTTATGTCCAATCTCAAACCCTTTGACCGGCTTGATTACACTTACAAGCTCTTCGTTGTCATAGCGCTTTCCATAACAGCGACTATTCTGGCGCGCGACATAGTTGTACCGTTGGCATTCGCCGCTTTTTTATCTGTGGTCATGCTTCCTATCGTGAAGAAACTGGAAAAACGGAAGATTGGCCCCGCCCTTTCCATCATCATTGTATTAGCTGCTACGGTTGTGATATTGAGCCTTTTGATATGGCTGGTCGTCGATCAGGTGGTTGGATTGGTGAACGACCTTCCCAACCTGCAGACAAAATTCGAAAATTATATCAACCATGTTAGCGATACGTTGCAGCGGGATTTCGCCGTAAGCCTTTCGGATCAGAATAAATTCCTTGGCGAAGCAGTTAAAACCGTAAGTGCCTACCTGGGAGATGTGCTGATATCCACCACCAACACGCTGTCGATTCTTATTCAAATTCCCATCTACATCTTCCTGATTTTGATTTATCGTGATAAATTCAAAGACTTCTTCTTAAGCATGATTCCTGGCGACAGCGAATTTGCCTGGAAGAAGGATATGGAACGCGTCATCCAGGGATATATTTCTGGTTTGACCTGGGTAACCCTCATTATTGCGTGCCTGAACTGTATCGGACTTTTGGTGCTCGGTATTGACCACGCGATCTTCTTTGGAATTCTGTCCGGAGTACTAACCATTATTCCATACGTGGGGATTATAATTGGAGCGCTTTTTCCCCTCATCATGGCGCTTATCACAAAAGATTCGCTATGGTATGCGGTTGGCGTTGTTTGTGTATTTGCAGTTGTTCAATTCCTGGAAGGGAATTTCATAACACCACGGATAACAGGCTCAAAGGTCAGCATCAACGCGCTGGCCGCCATCATTGCACTGGTTATCGGCGGCAAGATTTTAGGCATTGCCGGGATGATACTGGCAGTCCCTGCCATTGGCGTGCTGAAGATCCTGTTGCCTCATTCCGACCACCTCAAGCCGTTCGTTATTTTACTGGAGGATAAGGTTTCGGCAAAAGAAAAAGAGCCTGAGGATTACCCTGATAAATTCGAGGAAAAAATCGAAGAACAAATAAAAGCTTAAAGCTGAAAGCTGAAAGTAGAAAGCTTAAAGCGCCGAATCACTCTGAGGGGAGGGTCCGTCGGCGTTGTCAGAGTTTCTCAACGATAATATTGTGATTTGTGTAAATGCATATATCTGCCGCGATGTTGAGACTTTCGCGAACCATTTCCTCGGCTGACAGATGCGGCGCGTGTTTCTTTAAAGCAAGGGCTGCAGCCTGTGCATACATCGCGCCCGATCCGATCGCAGCCACCTGATTGTCGGGCTCAAGTACATCCCCCGTACCGGAAAGCACCAACAACTCCTCTTTGTTCGCCGTGATCAACATAGCCTCAAGTCGCCGGAGGAATCTATCCATCCGCCAGTCTTTGGCCAGCTCGATGGCGGCACGTTTCATATTTCCGCCATAGGTATTCAACTTTTCTTCAAAACGCTCTATCAGTGTAAAAGCATCGGCAGTGGAGCCGGCGAATCCCGCCAGGACTTTTCCATCCTGTAAGCGGCGTATTTTCCGGACGTTGCTTTTTGCCACGTAATTTCCCATGGTTGCCTGCCCATCGCCGCCAATGGCGATCTGCCCATTATGTAAAACTGCAATGATCGTTGTCGCGTGAATCTTTTCCATATATCAAAAATAAAAAGCCCCGGGTCACTCCAGGGCTTACGTTAAGTGATCTTTAAATTAATATTCTTACAGGATCTTCCAATAGACCTTTTAATGTCTTCAGGAATGCTGCCCCAACAGCGCCGTCTACTGCACGGTGGTCACAAGAAAGCGTCACCTTCATAACATTACCAGGCACCAGCTGGCCGTTCTTTACTATGGCTGTTTCCTTTATACCGCCAACGGCAAGAATACAGG
>DASUTP010000319.1:0-6946 GCA_036374515.1 Chryseolinea sp.
GTAACGAAGAATGGCAAGCCAATTTCACTTGCACAGGCATTCAAAAGACGCGTGGTCGATATGATTGATTTTCTCTTTTTCGGGATAGTGGCGTTTATCACTATTAAAAATACTCCTGATCATCAAAGATTGGGTGATCTCCTCGCTAACACAATCGTGATCGGAGGCGAAAATATCGATTGTCCGAATTGCTATGAACAGCTTACGCTATCAGCGGACGAACTGCTGAAACACGAATTTGCTTGTCCTAAGTGCAATGTAACCACTAAAATCCAGGAGGCGCGCGTCACATAAGCCTGAAATTCCTTTACGGCAGGGCGGATTGATAAAATTGCCCTATTTTAGGGTCAATGCATTCTGTATGAAAACTAAAAAAACCGCCCTGCGCACCCTCGTCTGTATATCAATTTGTTTCGGTTTGCTTTCGTGCGATCCGCGCGACAGGGGCGCGATTGATCCGTCTGCGGAATTAAATTCGCTGGCGATCCAATACGTGCGCATAGGGCTAGCGATAGGTCAGTATGACAAGGATTTTGTAGATGCCTATTATGGACCGGATTCACTAAAACCCACTTCACCGGCTTTGTCCGTGTTTCCCAAAGACACTTTTCTCCTGCAAATAAGTCAGCTCTCCGGCGCGTTGCGTTCTTTCCAGGCCAACGGCAACGATACACTTTCCAATCGCGCGCGGTGGATAACTGACCAGCTAAAAGCCTTTGAAAGAAGGGTCAAGCTTTTTGGAGGCGATTCAGCATCATTCGAGGTTGAATGCAAGGAGCTTTATGGCGTGACACCGCCAACGTATGATTCAATTCATTTTAAGAGTATTATCCAGACCCTGAATGATGTGTTGCCTGGAAAGGGACCTGTGAACGTGAGGTTTCAAAAGCTTGCCAGTCGTTTTGTGATCCCTCCCGCAAAACTTGATACCGTGATGCAATCGGCAATCGCAGAAAGCAGGAACCGGACGCAACGCCATATCAAACTGCCCCCGGGTGAAAATTTCAAGTTGGAATTTGTCACGGACAAGCCTTGGGGAGGATACAACTGGTACAAGGGGAATTTCAGCAGTCTTATCCAGGTGAATACCGACCTGGACATCCTCATCGATGATGTGATTGACGTAGGCAGTCATGAAAGCTATCCCGGCCACCACGTGTATAACATGATGCTGGAAAAAAATCTCTATCGTGATAAGGGCTGGGTGGAAATATCCTTATACCCTTTATTTAGCCCGCAGTCGTTCATCGCAGAAGGAAGTGCCAATTATGGAATTGCCCTCGGTTTTCCCGGCGCTGAAAAGGTTGGGTTTGCAAAAGAAGTACTCTTACCGCTGGCCGGCGTAGATACGTCGGGCATTGCAAAATATTTTAAAGCACTTGAGCTAACCGAACAGCTAAACTATGTTACAAACGAAGTAGCAAGGGGTTTGTTAAATCGCACGATGACAGACGAGCAGGCCTTGTACTGGCTGAAGAATTACTACCTGATGGACGACGACAAGGCAAAAAAGATGATGAGTTTTATTCGGAAAAACAGAAGCTACGTTATCAACTACAACTATGGAAAAGACCTTGTCAAAGCCTATGTAGAAACCAAGTCTGGTAACGACTGGGATAAACAGTGGGAAGCATTTAACTGGCTCTTGAGTAATCCTGTTCTTACTTCACAGCTCGAAATCAAGTGATCATAACGGTCAGGCAAAGCCGTTGTCATCAGCTACAGAGGAAAATACATTCGGAATGTTGCCCCCTGTCCTTCTTTTCCTTCGGCAACAATTTTACCACCGTGATTTTGCATTATTTTCCTGCAAACTGCTAACCCTATTCCGGACCCATGATACGTTTCGCGAGTGTGAAGGCGCGTAAAGACATCGAATATATCTTCCTTGAAGTCGTTCCCAAAGCCAATTCCATTATCGCTTACGCTGATAAGATGAAATTTTTTCCCCGGTCCAAAGGGATTCTCTAACGTTGTCGTATAAGTAATTTTGATGATGGGAGGAACGTCGGCTTTTCTAAATTTCAACGCATTTCGAAGCAGATTTAGAAATAGTTGATTCAACATGAAAGCAATTCCGTTTATCACGGGAAGAGGTTCGACTTGAACCGTTGCGTTTTGTTCCTCAATTTCTTCTTTTATTTCGTCGAGGCACTGCTTCAGCACCTGATTAAGGTCCACGGGCACCACGGCGTCTTTTATTTTCGTCACCCTCGAATAACGCAGAATGTCAAGGATAAGTGTTTGCATTCGCTGGGCGGAAGCGCTCATCCGGTTGACGCTTTTGACCACATTGCCGGGGAGATCCTTTTCTTTTTCCAGTATACGGGAGGCGAAGACCTGAATTTTCCGCAATGGTTCCTTTAAATCATGAGCGCTGATCCAGTTAATATTTTCCAGTTCTGCATTGGCCTCCTGAAGCTTGTAACTGAGCTCCCGATAACGCGCCTCCTCTTCTGTAATGAACATGAGATGAACCTGTCGCTGTAGGAAATGGGCAAAATTTGCGGCGGCATTTGTCTCGGGCTTCAGCCAGGGATTGCTTCGTCCTTTTACAATCTCTTTCCAAAGCGCAAATGATTTACGCGGGTGTAGGCCTCTTTCGTCCTTAAGGATCGCCTTCTGAGGATCACCGCCCCAATGCACTTCTTTGAGCGTTTCGTGCCGGAACCATACAATTGAATTGTTGCTGGCCCCGAGGCTGTGATAAATAACTCCTGCTGCACAATCGGTAAGCCTCTCCCCACCAGGATATTCAACATAAAGCCTATCGGTTATGAAGGAAGGATATGGCGTATGGTAAACGATCCACCGGATAAGTTTTGTCAGCTCGTCGTCGTTCAGCGTATTGCCTGCCCGGTATATTTTGTTGTTGATAGAAATTGCGACACCCGACGCATGGCATATCGTCAGAAGCTCCTGGCGATTTATCAGCGTCTGAAGTGTTTCATGGTCAATGGGAATATTGTCGGAGATTAATGTCTGCAGGCTCGCGTCAACGTTTTTTGATATACTGTACTCCTCGTTGGCCTCGCGTACTTTGATTTGTGAAGTCAAAAAATGCCCCTGTAGCTTAGCGCTAACCTTAATTGCATTGCTTAGATATTTCGGACTATAGTGGTGACAGGCAATCAGTCCCCAGAGTTTTTGTTCATGTACCAGCGAAATGGTAAGCGTAGCTCCCACTCCCATGTTTTGCAGATATTGCAAATGAATCGGTGAGACACTGCGTAGCGCAGTAAAACTCATATCAAGCGCCTTTGCCTGACCGCTATCAATTGTAAAAACAGGCACTGGTTTATAATAAACATCGGGAATCAGCCTTAACAGATTTTTTATGTACAGCTCGCGTGCCTGCACCGGGATGCCGCTATGAGGATAGTGCAAACCAAGGAACGGCTCGATGTTTTCAGAAAGACTTTCGGCAAAAATTTCACCATTATATTGTTCATCAAACCTGTAAATCATTACACGATCATAGCCCGTTATCTGTTTTACTTCATCCGCAACGCTTTGGCAGAGCGCCCTAAGGGAGGAAGACGTTTCTATGTTGTTGATGAACTGCCGCGTCTGGACATACAATGCCTGATTATCAAGTGGCGCCTGACTTTCGCGTTCGAACTCAAGTATCGTCCGCTCCTGAGCCTGATGGGAAACACATTCCAGCTGGACATTAGCAATCTTAAGCCGGAGGGGCGCGTCGGCATAGGTAGGGCGCCGTTCAAGGTAGTCGACGAGAGAGTCGTTGTCTGAAGGCGTGAGCAGTACACTTATACTCTTTCCCAGTGCCTGTTCAGGTCTGATCCCAATGTATTCGTGAATATTGCCGCTGCAATAATCGATCGTTCTCTCTTTTCCGTGAATGGCGACAAGAAAACCGTGGGGCTGTATGCTGCCGGGAATATGTATCGGTTCGCTCTCGCAATTTTCCAGGCTGACAAGGTCGCGGTTTACGATATCCCTAATTTTCATTCACGAAATTTCAATCAGTTTATAAGAATATTTTGAGAAATGGACCGAGATCATATCGAATCCTGCGACGGCACCTGCAATAACCTCAGATTCGCAGCCGGAGTCTGTTACAAAGGTCGTTAAGGCCTCCAGGAATTGTCGCCATCTCGCACCCGTTTCCCGTCCATACCCAGCAAAAAACGCCGCACCCTGCCTCTCCGTTACATCTATCCGGGATGAAAGATGCTTTAAAATCACACGCCCTCCGAGAGTCGAGCCTTCAATTACGTATGCCATTCCTAACGCAAAGGCTTTGCTGGAAATTTCAGGAAAGTGCAAAGGTTCTGTAATGGCTACATGAATGCCGTGTTGTTCAACGTAAGCAATATCTGCCGCGAGGTTTGAAAGACGTTCACCCGACGGTTTTTGTGGAAGTATCTCATCGACAAGGGGCAAGACCTCACTGTCATAAAAGGCGATAACATCCTTCATACAACGCAAGTAGAGGGCATAGTTTTCCAAGGTTACGTCATCACGCATCAGCATTTTCGAGAGAGGCAAGGCTTCCAGGGCCGTGTGCCGTGACGACGTCGCGTCTCTCAGCTTTTGTAAAAGGGCGGGGCTGGTTTCTGAGTGTCGGGCGAGATCATCCATTACAATCAGTTGTATAAAAATCTTTGTTGGTCGGGATTGAATGTATTCCAGTCAATCGTCAGGCAATGCTTTATCATTTCGACCAACTCCTTGAACGAATTAGGTTTAGTAATATACATTTTCGCACCAAGCTTCCGTGCGCGCTGAACGTTCTCCAAAAGGTCTGAAGTGGAGAGTATGATTACAGGTATCTCACGCGTCCTCTGATTGGCCATAATTTCTTTGAGCAGGTAAGCGCCGTCTTTGCCGGGCATATTCCAATCGAGAAATATCATCGACGGATATGGCGGCGGGTTGTCTAAGAGATGAAGCAAATCGTCGCCATCAAATCGGGCGACAAGGTTTACCTCACTGCCGGCTGCATCAATGGCATCTTTGAAGAAGTCAACGTCGTCCGGGTCGTCGTCTGTATAAAAAATATTTATTTTATCCGATTTCATAGTCGCTTAAAAGTAAAAAATTCTTCTTTGTTACGTGCCTTTTGGAGTAGCCGTTGACGGTTGAATATATATAACAGATTTGCATCCCTGCGTGTTTCGTCCAAAGCGATAAAGTGCAAACTACCCAGCTCACAGGAGGTTGGTTAAAACGTCGCATAAAACTCATACCGTATCGTCCACGACATTTCCTCACCCGGATCAACCTTCACCTTTATATAGGGTTCAGGACAGAGCGTAGCAGCAGCAGACCAGTAGACGAATTTCACGATAGGCTTGTCGCCGATGATCCTTACACCCGCTCCAGTTTTAATATTTTCTATGCGGAGGTCGCTATCATCAGCGGACGTGCCGTAGCCAGTAAGTGGCGAAACAGCAAAAAATTCACCCTTGGACAGCGTCCTTTTATAAATGATATTTCTCCCTTCGATGGCGGCTGCATCTGTCTTGCCTTTATAATCTCCACCGGGCACAAACGGAAACTTCACAATAAAATCCGGGCCCGTGGGCTGCTGATCGATGACAAAAAAGTTATGGTTGTATACTTCCGTCTCAATGATCGTCGGTCCAGTATTTTTCAACGTATGCTCAAGGACCAGTTCCCCTTTGCCTTTTGGGAGATGAAGGACCTTCGTATAGACGTAACGATGCCTGGTATTGTCAAGCTCATGTGTAAAGGTAATACTGGATGATTTCCTTTTAACCTTCCATTTACCTCCGTTCAGTAATTTATAGGGCGTACTAAATGCGTAACGGGCTTCGTCCGGTTTTTCGAGGACGCCCACACCAATTCGCAGAAATCCTTCCCCTACGTTTGCCTCGTCATAACCTATCGGATTAAAAGAATCCACAGGTCCCATGATGGCATCGTGGAGCGTTGGTTCATACTTGTCAAACCATTTTCCAAAATAATGATGACCGTTATACTCCAGGTCATAGACGACACCACCCCAGTCGAACCGCGTGCCGCGGTAGTAACCTTTAACCGAGTCGGGCAGGTAGATCTTTGCGGTGACCAGGCCGTTGGAGATGGTAGTTTTTGGTGGTCCCTCATCGAAATTCATCCCAAGGATCAGAAGTCCCAGGTACAGAATAATGAGCAGTGGATTTTTCATAACGTTACCGTTGTGTATGAAGATGAGAAAATGTCTTATCAATACCGATACCCTTTGTGTAAAAACTCAAGATGCGTAAGAATCTGATCCCCGTTCAGGAATGCTCGGAGATTTTTCCAGCGCTCATTGACCACCTGCTTTTGCCAGTAAAGTTTTGAACCGGTATCCTACCAGGCCGGATAGCATTAGATTTGTCGACGTTAGGTATGAGGGCTGGATCGGAGCATAGCTTGCAGCATAGGTAAACTGAATACGGCTGTAAAATAAACTTCCGTTATAGCCGGCATTGAGCAAAAAGTAAGCACCATATTCCATATTGACGTGCGTACCATTTCCCTTATCGCCGTTGTAGGTATTAAATGCGGTACCTGCGCCAGCCAGGAGGATCGGCGAAATAAATAATTTCGACTGACTAAAAACAAAATTTACACCGTATCCGGGCATGACTATAAATCCGGGCGCTTTCAGGTACCTCAGTCCCACCTGGTCCCCAAACCGTTGCTCCACATCATACAACTCAGGCACCATCGATGTTCCGCCTCCTCCAAGGTTTCTGAAAAATGGCTCAAATCTCAGGAGAAAGGATCCGGCTGTTTTCATTTGTTTTTCGCTTTGGTAAAGCGCAGCGCGATACGAATATTCTTGTTCATTAAAAATGATCGTCGCCTGAAGGCCTATCCGAAACTCATGTACTGAGGGTAAGCTTTGATATTCATCATCGTTACCGGAAATCACAACGCCCCTGCTGTCCGAAAGATAAGCCCGATACGCCACCTTTCGCCTCGTATA
>DASUTP010000320.1:0-4733 GCA_036374515.1 Chryseolinea sp.
TACATTCCGAAAACGCGAACGACATCAGGATTTTCGGACGTTTCGCGTGGAACGGAGTATTACCAGCACTTGATCAATTTTTGGACAACCACGAACCTCTCTGCAGAAGAAATTTTTAACACGGGGCAAGACGAGGTTGCGCGTATCCGTCTGGAAATGGAAAAAATTAAGAATCAGGTAGGATTCAAAGGGAACCTGAAGGCATTCTTCGACCATGTTAATAATGATAAGAAGTTCATGCCTTACAAGACGCCTGAAGATGTTATTGCAGGGTTCAACGCCATTCACGAAAAAATGGAGCCTCAGTTAAAGAAATTTTTCAACATGGTCCCAAAAACACCGTTTGAAGTGCGGCAGACGGAAGCTTTCAGGGCGGCATCAAGCGCCGCCGAATATAATCCCGGGACGCCGGACGGATCGCGGCCCGGTATCTTTTATGTTCCGATACTGGATGCAAAAACTTTCAATTACACGGGAATGGAAACTCTGTTTCTGCACGAAGCGATCCCTGGCCATCATTATCAGATCGCATTGCAATATGAGAACGAAGAACTTCCAAAATTCCGAAGGTTCTTATGGTACGGTGCGTACGGTGAGGGTTGGGCTTTATATACAGAGTCACTTGGCAAGGAGCTGGGATTATATACCGATCCCTATCAGTATTTCGGAAATCTGGGCGATGAAATGCATCGCGCGATTAGGTTGGTAGTGGATGTAGGCATTCATACCAAAGGCTGGACCCGCGAGCAGGCCATCAAGTATATGCTTGATAATGAGGCGATCAGCGACCAGGCAGCGACAGCTGAAATAGAACGTTATATGGCTATTCCGGCCCAGGCGCTTTCGTATAAAATTGGGCAGCTTAAGATCCTGGAGTTGCGAAAGATGGCCGCCGATGCGTTGGGCGATAAATTCAATCTGGCGTCATTTCACGACGAAGTTTTAAAATATGGCTGTCTTCCACTCGATGTGCTGGAAACCATTATCAAGGACTGGATTGACAAGCAGCGCGCTTGAAAATCTTTGGCGAAACTTGACCTGAACCAGTTTGTTTCTTTTTCCGGGTGTTTCTATGCCATCTCACGCCACTCTCTTATTTTTGCCCCTTCTTTTAAAACCTCACGCATAGATGAAACGCGACAAAGCAATTTTTGACCTCATTGAGAAAGAGAAACAGAGACAGGAAAGCGGCATTGAATTGATAGCTTCGGAAAATTTCACTTCCCTTCAGGTTATGAAGGCCCAGGGAACGGTTCTTACCAACAAGTATGCGGAGGGGTTGCCCGGAAAGCGATATTACGGCGGATGTGAGGTAGTCGATGAGATCGAGCAGCTCGCCATCGATCGTGCAAAGGAGTTATTTGGAGCAGAATGGGCGAACGTTCAACCTCACTCAGGCGCTCAGGCAAATGCGGCGGTAATGTTGGCCTGCCTGAAGCCCGGAGACAAAATTCTTGGATTTGACCTTTCACATGGCGGCCACCTGACGCATGGGTCTCCCGTGAATTTTTCAGGCAAACTTTATCAGCCTTCTTTTTACGGAGTTGAGCAAGAAACCGGCACCATTGATTTTGACAAAGTCATCCAAACGGCGGAGAGGGAAAAACCGAAAATGATCATCTGCGGCGCGTCAGCCTACAGCCGTGACTGGGATTACAAAAAGCTCCGCGAGGCTGCTGACAACGTTGGTGCGTTGCTGTTGGCGGACATTTCACATCCTGCAGGTCTTATTGCCAGGGGTTTGCTGAGCGATCCAATGGAATATTGCCATATTGTTACTACCACCACTCATAAGACGCTTCGGGGCCCGCGCGGTGGGATGATCCTGGTCGGGAAAAACTTTGACAATCCCTGGGGACTAAAAACTCCGAAAGGCGAGCTACGAAAGATTACCTCCATCCTCGACTCCGGGGTTTTTCCCGGCACTCAAGGAGGACCGCTCGAGCATGTCATCGCCGCCAAAGCGGTATCTTTCCAGGAGGCGCTGTCAGACGAGTATATGACCTACATTGTCCAGGTTGCTAAGAACGCCAAGGCTATGGCGCAGGCATTTTTGGATAAAGGGTACAAAATAATTTCGGGCGGTACTGACAATCACTTGATGTTGATCGATCTTCGGTCTAAAAATTTAACGGGTAAGCAAGCCGAGGAAGCCTTAATACAATCCGATATCACGATCAATAAAAATATGGTGCCGTTCGATACTCAATCACCAATGGTAACTTCAGGAATGAGAATCGGTACTCCGGCAATCACTACGCGGGGCATACAAGAAAAAGATGTGCTTAAGATCGTTGACCTGATTGATGAGGCGCTCCAAAAACCGGGTGATGCAAGACATCTGAAGGCCGTCAAGAAAAAAGTAAATCGGTTCATGCAGAAATTTCCCCTTTACTCATAAGCTTATAATTTCACAGCAACAAGACGGATAGAAGCGGAGGACAAACCCACAATTATGCCATTGGATCAGGAAGAAAGCGGAGAAAAGGAAATGAGCTTTCTCGAACACCTCGAGGAGCTACGGTGGCATGTTATTCGCGCGTTGGCTGCAGTTGTCGTTTTTACCATCGCGGCATTCGTGATGGCTCCATGGGTTTTTGAAAATATAATTTTTGCTCCTGCCAGGGTGGAATTTCCAACATTTAAGTTGCTATGCAAGCTGGGCAATATTTTAGGGTCTGAAGGTTTGTGCGTAAAGGACATTCCTTTTAAAGTACAAAGCCGTAATATGACAGGGCAGTTTACGATGCATATCATGTCATCGTTCATTATTGGCTTGGTAGTCGCGTTTCCGTACGTTATCTGGGAACTTTGGAGATTCATTAAACCCGGGTTGCAACAAAGCGAACGGAAATATTCCCGGGGAGCTGTAGCTTCAATTTCAACTCTGTTCTTCCTTGGGGTAGCGTTCGGATATTATGTAATTGCTCCCTGGATGGTTTACTTTCTCGCTAACTACAGCATCAGCGACATGGTGGTTAACGAATTTGACATTACGTCGTATGTTTCTACCGTTGTGATGCTGGTGCTGGGGTCTGGCCTGCTTTTTCAACTGCCGGTTGTCATATATTTTCTGACAAAAATTGGAATTGTAACACCGGAATTCCTGAGAAAATACAGGAAGCACTCGATCGTAATTATCCTGATCATCGCAGCGATCGTTACGCCGCCGGACCCACTGAGCCAAATGCTGATCACTATTCCGTTGTATATGCTTTTTGAGATCAGTATCTTGATTTCTTCTTCCGTTGCCAAGCAAAAGGCCCGCGAGGAAGCGGAGGAAATACTAAGAGAACAAAATATATCTCCGTCTTGATGAGAATTGGTTTTAAAATCGATCAAGGATGAAATTAGCGATAGGCAGCGATCATGCGGGTTTTGAGTACAAAGAAAAACTTAAAACACTTTTGAAGGCTGAGCATGAGGTAAAAGACTTCGGTACCTATAACTCGGAATCTGCCGACTATCCCGACTTTGCTCATCCTGTTTCAGAAGTCGTTGAAAAGAATGAATTCGAGCTGGGGATCCTCGTGTGCGGCAGTGCGAACGGTGTCGCCATTACAGCAAACAAACACCAGGGGATCCGGGCTGCCATTTGCTGGAATGAAGAGCTGGCGTCGCTGGCGAGAAAACATAATAACGCAAACGTACTTTGTCTCCCTGCCAGGTTTATCGACTTTGCGCTGGCTGAAAAGGTAGTTGAAAAGTTCATTAAAACGGACTTTGAGGGCGGCAGGCACTCGACGCGTGTAAACAAGATTGCCTGCTAATTCTTTTTTACATAGTAAAAGTCCTGCTTGATATACTTCTGTTTAAGTTCAGGTATCCGGTCAAGGAAAGGCTTTAACTTATCTTCGCGGTCGCGTATGACGTCAGGTGGATCGAGCGTGAGCCCGGTATAAACTTTGATGACATTATCATAGTAGTCCGGGGATGAGAATATTTCTTTCGATAAGTCCCAGTTAAAAAAAGGCGAGGCAAGATCATGATGTTTGTAGGCATTTACATCATTGTCGAGGACCAAGACCCGCTGTCCAGCCACTTTTAGTTTTCCATCGGTGACCATTAACCTGCTGTAATCTATGGAGCTAATGACATTATACCTGGCTAAATAGCTTATCGATACCGTTGTGAACAATAAAATCCAGATGCCGATCTCAGCGAATTTCTTTTTGTGAATAACCAATATAGAGTGGGTTAGAAAGAAGCTCAGACATGGAAGCACGGTGATAAAGCTCTGAGGTCTTATATCCTTGGAAAAGAAAAGGTGTAAAAAGGAAAAGATCATCCAGAAAAACATGCTCTGAACCAACTGGGTTTGATATTTGGTCAACCTCGCCTCCCTGTTAAGCATAAACAGTGAAATGATCAGAAACCCGAGTGGAATAGCGCCGAGCCACCAAAGACTGCCGGATGACAGATAGCGACTCGCATTCATCGCCAGGTTTGGGAGGTAATAGTATTGCCACATTTCGGCGAATGAATCCTGTAAAAAGAACACACTCATCAACAAAAGATGTGGGATTACAAAGCCGCAGATAAGCAAAAAATATTTTCTTGCCGGATGTCTCGTAAAGATAATGAGAATGAATAATGCTCCCGGCAGATAAATAAAATAAGAGAATGAGAACAGGGATGCCAGGCTGATGTACAGTCCTAAGTTAAAAATAGACTCGTTGCGTTGTTCTCTGAACTCGATTTCCTTCAAAAGATTATTGAGCGCCAGCAGCACA
>DASUTP010000321.1:0-7988 GCA_036374515.1 Chryseolinea sp.
TGCTGTTTTCAAAGATGGGACAAACCGTTTTTGCCTTGGCTCCACGTACACGGGTTGCGTTGTGATTGTAGCGCTCACGGGTATACATGCTTTTACCGCCATTGTAAATGCGCGCTTTCTGAGCCATTACGAACCCGGCACTGAAGAGGCAAAAAATTAATAAAACAACCTTTTTAAAAAAGTGCATTTGGCAGTAAATATACTGCATTTGCGCCGTAAGTCATTGAAACTAACCGCCGTTGGCCGACTTATCCTTTAAACAAACTCTTTATACTGCATCTTGTGGAGTTGGGCATAATACCCCTCGCGCATGAGTAGTTCCTCGTGGCTCCCGACCTCCTTTATTTCGCCATGATCGAGCACAATAATTTTATTCGCTTTTTGAATGGTGGAGAGCCGGTGAGCGATAACAATCGAGGTCCTTCCACTCATCATTTTTCCGATCGCCTGCTGTATCATCTCCTCTGTTTCGCTGTCCACCGATGAAGTTGCCTCATCCAAGACAAGAATTTTAGGATTGTAAACCATGGCACGGATAAACGAAATCAATTGGCGCTGCCCTACCGACAGCGTTGCGCCCCGCTCCATCACATTATATTGAAGCTTGCCCGGTAACCGGTCGATGAACTTCCTTGCACCCACCACATCTGCCGCATGCCAGACCATTTCTTCCGTCACGTCCGGATTCCCCAGGGTAATATTTTTCAGGATCGTATCCGAAAACAAAAATACATCCTGCAGTACAACACCTATGTTTTTGCGCAGCGAGCCCAGTTCATACTCCTCAAGGGCAATTCCATCCACCTGGATCGAGCCGCGATTTATTTCGTAAAAACGATTCAACAAGTTGATAATTGAGGATTTGCCGGCGCCCGTTGCGCCCACGAGGGCTATGGTCTCGCCTGACTTGATATCGAGGTTGATATCTTTCAGTACATACTCAGCGTCGTTGTAAGCGAACCAAACATGGCTGAACTTAACCTCACCCCTAACATGTTCGGGCGCATATGTTCCATTTTTCTGGATGTCGTCATTTGCGTCCAGCAAATTCAGGATCCGCGATGAGCTTACAATTCCCATCTGAAGCGTATTGTACCGGTCGGCAATCATCCGGATAGGCCTGAAGAACATTTGAATGTACATAATGAACGCGATGAGCTTACCGATGGTAATCCCGGTCTCATCGTAGTTTATTACACCCTTTGCGCCGTACCAAACCAACAATCCGATTCCGGCAGCGGCAATGATTTCCGCCACAGGGAAATAGATCGAATAATATAAAACAGACCGCAAATTGGCGCGCTTATGCTCTTCGTTGATTTCGTTAAATTTTTCGAATTCTCTTTTTTCACTTCCAAAAATCTGCACAATGTTCATACCTGTGATATGCTCCTGAACGAACGTGTTTAGATTAGACACTGCGTTGCGCACGTCATTGAACGTCACCTTTATTTTTTCCTTAAATATGTACGTGCTGATCAATAACAACGGCAACGTCGACAAGCTCATCAAAGCCAAACGCCAGTCTTCGTAAAACATAAAGGCAAGAATAAAAATGATCTGCAGCAGATCGCCCATCATGGCTGCAAGACCTTCACTGAAAACATCCGATAATGTTTCCACGTCGGAGATGGTGCGGGTAACAAGTCTTCCGATGGGCGTCTTGTCAAAAAATTTCAACCTGAGCCCTATAATATGCTGGTATAGTTTTGACCGGATATCACGAATCACCTGCTGTCCCAGCCACCCCGACAGGTAAGTGTGAATGTATTGGGCGATAGAGTGAAAGATCAGCAGGCCAAGCAATACGAACATCATCCAGACCATTGCATCGTAGTTTCCTACAGCAACATCGTTGTCAAGCGTGTATTGGATCAGAATGGGTCGCATAGGGGCAAGAACACCCAGAACGATGGTAAGCACAATAACACTTACAAATCTGCCCTTGTACGGCATTACAAACCTCATCAGGCGTGAAAGCACTGACCAGTCAATAATATTACCACTGCTTACCTTTTCTTTCTCCACCAGCTTCGTTAATTGTTGATGAGTTGATTATACGTGCATTACGTGATCACCGGATAAAAACATCGGCGGGATATTTTACTTTTGTCAGATACAGCGCATACGGCGGCACGTTCGCGCCTGCCTTTTTGCGGTCCCTGCTTTGAATTATAGATTGAAATTCCTCCATGCTGGTTTTTCCATTCCCTACGTTCAGCAGCGTCCCGACAATTGCTCTAACCATACCGCGAAGGAATCGGTTCGCGGTAATAGTAAAGATCAGCAGGTCACCTTCTTTTTTCCACTCAGCCTTTTTAATATCACAAAGAAAGTGATTTACCTGGGTTTTCACTTTGCTAAAACATTCGTAATCATGCTCGCCCAGCAAAAAAGCTGCGGCTTGATTCATTCGCCCAATGTCGACAGGCTTAAAATAATGCCACGCCAATCCGATCAGAAGCGGATTCTTTGATCGTGTGATCCGGTACTGATACGTTCGTTCGATGGCATCGTGTCGTGCGCTGATATCGCTTTTTACGGGCCGGATAGACCGAATGGCGATGTCCATGGGCAAAAACGAATTCAGTCGCTGCACGAGTGCCGAAGCCTCGAACTGCATGTCAAGGTCTGCCTGAAAAAACTGTTGTTCGCAATGCACGCCCGTATCGGTCCTGCCGCTGCCCAAAATCTTTACTTCCTCTCGGCAAAGTTTGCTAAGCGATTCCTCGACGACCGATTGAACGCCAATACCCGTAACCTGGCTTTGCCAGCCTGAATAATTTTTCCCGTTGTAAGCAATCTCGAAGAAGTATCTCATTTTAGTTCGAAGTTCGAAGTTTGAGGTTCAAGGTTGAGGATACGCAAAACTTCAAACCTCGAACTTCGAACCAGAAACTTTTTATTTACTTTGCGCCAAGTTAAAGTCAACGCACATATGTGGCAAAGGATCCAAACCGTATTTCTGATTATTGCAATCATCTCCCTCATCGCTGCGATCTTTCTGCCGATCTGGACGAATGAGGATGCGTCGGGAAAAACGCACGTTTTATACGCGCTGCATTACACAACAATAGAGAACGACACCAGAACCACCACGTATTTTCCCTATTCCCTCACGGCGATATTTGCAATTGCCGCAGCGACGATTGCCTTTATCGAGATCGGAAAATTTAAAAACCGGATGCTTCAGATGAAGCTCGGCGCCCTAAATTCGCTTTTTCTGGTAGTCACGATAGGACTTGGGTTGTATTTCGCCAGCCAGATGATAAAGACGTATCAGGGAGGGGAATACGGCCTCGGCATGTGGCTCCCGGGCGTTGCCGTGTTGTGCAACCTGCTTTCAAACCGATTCATCAGGAGGGACGAGAAACTGGTAAGGGATTCCGAGAGGTTAAGGTAAGGTGCTGGTGCCCAGGCGCTTCTATTTTTTCAGTTCCGATTTGATATTGGAAGGTTTAAAACAGCTTCCAACTTTTTCTGCAACCATTTCCTGAGTAATCAAGTATAAGGTGCCTATATCATCAGCACCATGAAGAAATTATTAACCGCGTTCTTTTCTGTTGTGTTAGGCTCGTCCGTTTGCATAGCCCAGGAATATCGCATCGTTACCACCATCGAATCCATTGTACCCGCGGGCCTCGGGCGTTCGAGGATTTTGGATCACAAAGAAGCTGAGGACTATAAAGCCCTCACCACCGAAAGAATGGATGGACGGAGATCAGAACAGAGTGATATCAAGCGCGAAGACGTCAGGATTGAACATTTTGAAGAAACGAAACTCCTGAACTTCTTCAGCCTCGGGGGAATCAATTTTCAGAATGTCTCCTCAAATGACGCGGTAGTGTCATCCAAACTGACGGAAATGGCATCCGAGGGCTGGGAATTGGTTTTTGTCACCAGTGGCGTCGAAAGCGATGCAGGTGAAAGGGATGGTAATGGAATCTTTATTACCCGTTACGTTTTTAAGCGCCCTCCCGTATCGGCGTCCAAGTAGTTTGCGTCTTCATCTCGAGTCTGAGGTCGCCCTGAAAAAAGCGGGCGGCCCGTGCGATTGGCACTTCTTGCCCGTTTCCGTCAACGTTTTTGTTTTTGACCTCCCAGAATCCTCTGCCAACCTGGCATTTTGTACCACTTGGAATAACTTTTGAAACGCCTCTCACCACATCACTTTTATTCATTTGTGTCAAAAAACTAAACTTTAAACTGAAATAGTAACAATATGGCAGCTGTAAAAGAGAAGGGTAACATTTCGATTCACACCGAGAATATCTTCCCGATTATCAAGAAATTTCTTTATTCCGATCACGAGATCTTCCTGCGTGAGCTTGTTAGCAATGCCGTTGACGCGACTCAAAAATTGAAGAAGCTGGCGTCGATCGGCGAATTTTCAGGAGAGCTTGGCGACCTTACCATCGAGGTCAAGTTCGATAAAAAGGAAAAGACCATTACCGTTAGCGACAAGGGTATTGGTATGACTGCCGAGGAAATAAAAAAGTACATTAATCAAATCGCGTTTTCCGGCGCCACAGAATTTGTTGAAAAGTTCAAGGATAAGGGTGATGCTAAAGATATCATTGGTCGTTTCGGACTGGGCTTTTATTCGGCTTTTATGGTGGCCGATAAGGTTGAAATAATTTCGCGTTCGTATCAGGCAAATGAAGATGAGGCTGCCCGTTGGGAATGCGATGGCTCAACGGAATTTGAGCTTACCGAGGCGACAAAAAAGGAACGAGGCACAGATGTTATACTGCATATAAACAGCGACTCGGAAGAATTTCTGGATGAGTATCGCCTTAAGGGGATTTTAGAAAAGTACTGTAAGTTTTTGCCCGTCGAAGTTAAATTCGGGACGAAAGAAGAAAGTGTTGAAGACGGTGTTGACAAAGACGGAAAACCTCAGTACAAAACCGTTACCAAGGATCGGATCATCAATAACCCGTCTCCACTTTGGACTAAGTCACCGAAGGAATTAAAGGACGAAGATTATCTCAAATTTTATAAAGAGCTTTATCCGTTTTCAGAAGACCCACTTTTTTGGATTCATTTGAATGTGGATTATCCGTTCAATCTCACCGGAATTCTGTATTTCCCTAAAGTGAAAAACGATTTTGAGATCCAGAAGAATAAAATTCAGCTCTATTCGCGCCAGGTTTTCATTACCGACGAAGTAAAGGATGTCGTGCCTGATTTCCTCATGATGCTGCACGGTGTTTTGGATTCGCCCGACATTCCTTTAAATGTTTCCCGCAGCTATTTGCAAAGCGATGCAAACGTCAAAAAGATCAGCCAGCATATAACCAAAAAAGTTGCCGACAAACTTTCGGACATCTTTAAGAAAGACCGAAAAGATTTCGAAAAAAAGTGGGACGACATCAACATCTTCGTGAAGTATGGGATAATCAGTGACGAGAAATTTTATGACCGTGCGAAGGAGTTCTCCCTGTTTAAAAATGTCGACGATGAGTATTTCACTTTTGAAGAATACCGTGAAAAGGTAAAAGTGAATCAAACGGACAAAAACGAGCAGGTGACTTATCTATATGCTTCCAACAAGGGCAAACAAGATAGCTTTGTTCAGGCAGCCAAAAGCAAAGGATACGATGTGTTAAATATGGACGGCGTCCTCGATAGCCACTTTATCAACACATTAGAACAAAAACTTGAAAAAACCCACATAAAAAGGGTGGACAGCGATACCCCGGACAAACTGATTGAAAAAGACCAAAAGTCCGAAAGCGTTTTAAGCACTGAGGAGCAGGAACAGGTAAAGGGGATATTCGATAAGGCGATCAATAACAAAAACATGACGCTGGTGGTAGAAGCGATGTCCCCCGACGAGCTTCCGGTAGTGATCACAATGAGCGAATTCATGCGTCGAATGAAAGACATGGCCAAGCTAGGTGGCGGAGGTTATAGTTTTATGGGAACAATGCCCGACAATTACAACGTCAGCATCAATGGCAACCATGCCATCGTCCAGAAGATATTAAAAGCCGAAGCCGAGGACCAAAAAATCACCCTGGCAAAACAGGCCTATGATCTTGCACTGTTGTCACAAAACATGCTAACAGGCACTGACCTGACAAATTTCATCAAACGGAGCGTTTCTTTAACCGCTCAGTAAGTCTATCCATCGTCTGGCCGCTTCGCGTGGTCAGACGATTTTTCCTTCAAATAATATTTTTTCCCTAATTTCGTTCTTCTGAATCGGTTCGATTTTATGCGGTTAAAATCCCTTTTATTGCTGATTTTTATGGGCGCCGGGGTCGTGCTTTTTGCTCAGGAAAGCGCACCGGAGGAACAACGCTTTACTATCGATACACCTGCCAGCCTGGATTTCAAAAAAGAAGAAGATCCTGTCTCCGATAAAAAGAAAAAGAAGGTAAAGAAGAAGGTTTATTACGGTGTAAAGACAAAGAAAGCTTTCACGCGAAAGGGCCAGGGCGACCGTATAACCTATGAGCTCTTTTATGTTTTGAAAAAACCTGAAAAGCCACAGACGTTCGTCCGGGACATTTACTGGTACGATTATACGAGACACGAAATCAGAAAGACCACCACCTTTGATCCTTCAAAGGGAATTCTTCTTCACGGCCCCTATGAAAAACGTCAGGGTGACGTTGTGTTGGAGAAAGGTATTTTTTACAAAGGTACCCGGCACGGAAGGTGGATGAAATACAACCGGGATAGCACCCTTGTAGATAAAGACCGGTATTATCGTGGCTGGCCCAAGGAATCTCTCGTCACCTATTACGATCCCCAGGAGCGCAAGAGGATGAAAGAGATGACCCCCATTGAATACGGCGAAAAGGAAGGCTATTATTATTTCTTTCACGAGAATGGCCAACTAGCAGTGCAGGGAGAATATCAATGGGACGAGCGGGTTGGAGATTGGACTGAATACTACCCCAACGGTAAGCGCAAAAAGATCGTTACATATCCAAAGGAACCCTTTGACGAAACGGTCAAGCCATACGTCAAAGCGGAGTGGAACGACAAAGGCAAAGAGCTATATCGAAATAACAAGATGGCTAAGTAGATCGCAGTTTCTTTTTCCCTCACGGATTAAAAGTTCGAGCGCTGAAAGCCGTAATCTTTAATATGATACCGGACAAGCGAACCATCGAACAAGCACACCAACGCATCGCAGATTACATTCAGGCAACGCCGGTCATGAGATCGTCGGGTATCGAGGAATTGGCGGGTTGCCAACTTTTCTTTAAATGTGAAAACTTTCAAAAGATCGGTGCCTTTAAAGCGAGGGGAGCGATGAATGCCGCGCTTCTACTTTCGCCCGAAGAGCGGGAGAAGGGTATTGCAACCCATTCGTCCGGAAATCACGCACAGGCTGTCGCAAGGGCTGCAAAATTACTTCGGATCAAATCCTACATAGTCATGCCGCACAGTTCGCCGGAGATGAAAAAGAAAGGTGTGATGGGCTATGGCGGCGAAATTTTTTTCTGCGAGCCAACGCTGGAAGCTCGTGAAAAGACATTGAATGAAGTGGTCAAAAAAACGGGCGCGGCAGAAATCCACCCCTTCAATAACTATGCTGTGATCGCCGGGCAGGCAACTGCGGCAAAGGAATTGATCGAAGAAATTGCCAACCTGGATGTGATCGTCACGCCGGTAGGCGGTGGGGGCTTGCTGAGTGGAACAGCTTTAGCCGCCAAATACTTTTCTCCTGGGACACAGGTCATCGGGGCGGAACCGGCTGGCGCTGATGATGCTTTTCGTTCTTTTCAAAGTGGCAAAAGGGAGACGGTAGCTGCAAATTCCATCGCCGACGGGCTGCTAACCTCTCTTGGGGAAAAGACATTTCAGATCATCCAAAATGAGGTAAAGGAGATTATCACCGCAACAGACAAGGAGATTATTGCGGCGATGAGACTGGTCTGGGAGCGTTTAAAAATTGTCATTGAGCCGTCAGCAGCCGTACCGTTGGCTGTAGTTTTGAAGTCGCAAGAAAAATTTCGCGGGCGACG
>DASUTP010000322.1:0-6946 GCA_036374515.1 Chryseolinea sp.
TTTCCTTCTCGGTTTTCATGGAAATGTTAGAATTCTGATCTAGAATATTATCAAGGCGCAATTATGTTTTTAATTGCATTGGCTCTGATACAACAGAATTACGCGGGAGTTTGTTATTTACTAGCCCTCATTCCTGCATAAAGATATTGATAAAACGGGTGCGGTTTTGTCAACAACCTCGTGCTGAAATCATCATGCCCTCGCGTCGCCGTCATCAAAGCCTTTAGAAGTCCAGGTTGCTGGTAATTCGGAGTCCCTCGTTTTTCAATTTCTGCATAAATAGTTGAATCCGGTTTTTAGCTTCGTCAAGGTCCCGGACATTCAGGTTGATATTTAACAGGTCAATGAACCAGGGTGCCTTCACATCATCCATTACATAGGCGTGAGCGATAGCGCGCGAGATGGGAAGCGTGGTCTTTTTGGAACCGTCGTGGACGTCGCTGTGTTTGGCTTGGAGGAGTTTTTCGAATTCCTCTCCCAGCAATCTTGAAAACAGGGCTTTATCAAAAACATCACCTTGTTGAACTTGTGTTTCACGATCGTCTTCAGTTAGGGTCGCACCCTTATGGAGCCATTCCCACAGTATGCTCAACCTGATTTCCCCGGTCGCCATGTCTTCCATGAGATACAGAATATCATTGTTGTCGAAAAAGTCAGCTGGCTTTAAGGCGGCCGCTTGCATACCTTGCAAAAACGCATTTCCGTATTGCAACGCGACGCTTAATAGATTACGTGCACCGCGAATGCTTCGGGTTGCAGGCTCCAGCAACAAAAGGCCGTCGGCAGCCTCTTGCGTGTACTCCAATCGTGGGAATTTTCTTCCGAGCTGATTTGACGCGCCTGCCTTTTCCCAAACAGGTCTGACGATGTTAACCATTTTCCAATGCGCTACCCATTTTCCGCTTGCGCCATCACGCTGCTCCCGTTCCGCCCCGGCTACCGCTTTTGCCATGCTGGCGGCCACACCTTCTTTTGAACCGACGGGAATATTCGGTTCCATTCCGCCTTGCCAAAGGGCGTAGTTCCCATTGATGTCGGGAGTATTCACCGCGCGCCTGACGCGATCTTCATAGTTTCGCATGTAACCGTACGTCATAACAATGCTCTCAATGTTGGGATTTATGAATTTTTTTTCCCAAGACATAGCGTCCGAAACAGCATTGATGTAATCCCATCGTCCGGTATTAAACCCGACGAAATGTTCTGCAAGCGCGGCACGAATTTCCATCAGCTGGTATGTCGCTTCCAGTTGTTCAACAAGTACATATACTTTGATAGTACCTTTTTGCATTCCTAAAAAAGATTCAACTGCGAGTAGTAATTGATTCCAAAGGGCTGCCTCTTCGGCAGTCTGAATCTTGGGCAGGTACAGAACCACAGATGAGCCGGCGGTTTGTAACGCCCTGTAGTTATTTACAACGTATAATGCAACGTCGACAATGGACGCGGCCATGGCAGTGCCGTTTTGATCACGGATATGACGATCGTCTAGATGAAGACCGCGCGCCCGGAAAATTTTGGTGGTAAAATTCAGTTGTTCCTTCCAGTTTGTAATAATGTCGCGGCCGAGAAAGCCGCTTGACCACGTGTTCATTTCGCCAGCGACTTTTTCGGCGGTGGTCATAAACAGAGGATCTTTGTGGATCGCGAGCTTGAGGTTCCTTTGATTATCCAGCGACATTGAATCGATTTGACCGAGCGCATCTTCGCCGTCGAACATCCAGCCATCGGCCCCCGATAGCAGTGCATATGCAACGTTCCTGATGCTGCTTGCCACCGGCGCGTTCGGTTTTGCTGCCGGACCCGTTCCTTGAATCCATTGGCGTTGCAGGTCGTGAGGGATCACAGCGCCCTGAAACCTGCCTTCGCGGGCGTCGCTGACTTTAATGTTAGTCCGTGGTATTATACCTTCTGGGTCTAAGAACGTAATTCTCTGTTTCTTTTTTTGCCGGTCTGCTCTCCGCGCAAGACGCGCAGCCATCAGCGTCTTTATATCTTCATTAAAGTTCGAGAGATAGGAAAGTGCGGAAAGCGCTTCAGGCGTGTAGACATCCTGGTAAAGGTGCTTGAGGTTGCCGCGTATTGTAATTTCAGCATTCATGATCTTGTGGCGGATTGAAAATTGATATCGTTAAAGATTGAAAAATTATTGCTCACACATAAGCGTAAAATGAGGTCAACGTTTCTTATTAAAGCGGGCAACGGTTGTTACCATTATGATTAAGGCGAAGCCTAGAATTCCCAGGTACAGAAAGCCTTGAGACACGTGCTGGGTCTCCACCGCGGCGACGCTCGTCTTTTCATAGCTCGGGATAATCCATGGTGCCGCATAGGCTTGCAGACAGGTGAGGATGCATATTACAAAAAGCATAACAAAACTATGCTTTACAGTGAACCTGAAAAGGTCCGATTCCTTCCCTACAAGCCCGACGGCCGCTGCGCCGATCGCAATTGACTGCGGGGAGATCATTTTGCCGGTGACGCCGCCCGAGGCATTAGCACTCACGGTTACCACAGGATCAACGCCCAGGGTATCTGCTGAAGTCGACTGTAATTTGCAAAACAATGCATTGGAAGATGTGTCCGAGCCGGTAAGAAAAACTCCCAACCATCCCAGGATAGGAGAGAAGAATGGGAATAGTGGGCCCGTGGCGGCAAGTGCCATCGCCATGGTAATGGACATTCCGGAGTTGTTGGCGATAAAGGCAAACCCAACAACGGACGCGATGGTGATTACTGGGAACTTTAACTGTTTTAAGGTCGACCAGAAAATTTTTGCGCTCTGGAGATATGTGAGACCCAGCAATGGCACCGAGATAAGGGTAGCCAGCAGGACGGCCGTGCCCGGTGCAGATAAATAGTTGAACTCAAAGGGTTTAATGATCAGGGGGCTGCCATCCGGTTTCATAATGCCCCCATTCAGTCCGGGAATGTCGAATTTTGCAATCCCGATGGAATTCAGAGCATCTTTAACAGGTTGAAGGCCCCAGGCAATTATAAACAAAGTCATAATGATGAATGGTGACCAGGCCGTCAAGACCTGTCCCCCGCTGTATTTTTCATTCGTGTCGATCGTCTGTTGAGGTTCTTCACGAAAACGCCAGATCGATTTAGGCCTCCAGTAACGAAGTAGAATAATCAGACACATAATGGACGCAATACCTGCCATAACATCGGGAAGCATGGGACCTAAATAATTGGCTGCCAGCCATTGAAAGAATGCGAAGGAAACCCCTGAAACAATAAGGGCAGGTAGCACCTCCATTGATTTTTTCAACCCCGACATCAGGATCACCAGGTAAAATGGCACGACCACCGACAATACTGGCAGCGTTCGTCCTACCATTTGAGAAATAGCCATTTCAGGAATATCCGATACCCTGGCAGCGATGATAATTGGAGTTCCTACAGAACCGAATGCAACGGGAGCGGTATTCGCAATCAGACAAAGGCCCGCAGCGTACAGCGGATTAAAGCCCAATCCGACAAGCAACGCAGCGGATATTGCCACCGGGGCGCCAAACCCTGCGGCGCCTTCGAGAAACGCGCCAAATGAGAATGCTATAAGCAATGCCTGAAGCCTCCTGTCTGGCGTAATGGACGCCATAAAGTTTTTGATGATATCAAATTTTCCGCTTTCAACGGTGACATTGAAAAGAAAAACAGCGCTGATGATGATCCAGCAAATGGGAAAAAGTCCGTACAGCGCACCATGGGCTCCCGAGGCCACGGCCAGATTCAGAGGCATTCCGTAGACAATCATTGCAATTGCGATAGCGACCGCCACCGTCAAAAGACTGGCGATGTAGCCCTTTACTTTCCGAATCAGCAAAAAGAAAATAAGGAACACGGGGATTGCGGCCACCAACGCAGACAACGCAAGGTTACCAAATGGATCTATGCGCTGAATCCAACTCATACCGATGGTTTTGCCCTGATCACTTCCACCCAGTGTTTTGGTTTGACGCCTGTAAAATGATGGATCTGGTGCCGGCAGCTAAATCCGTTGGCAACGAGAGTGGTTCCCGGTTTCATAGAGTTGACAGCGGGAAATAAAATAGCGTCGCCGATTTTTCGCGATAACTCATAATGCTCGGTTTCGTACCCAAAAGAACCAGCCATCCCGCAGCACCCGGAGGGAATCTCGGAGACCGTTTCAGCTCCCTGACTGAGCATTGTTTTCATCGCTTGCGTTCCATATAGTGCTTTCTGGTGGCAATGTCCGTGGATGAGAATATTGCCAGCGATCGATTCGAACTGTGCACTAAGCCGGCCGTTGTTTATTTCCTCCTCAAGGAATTTATCGATCATAACCACGCTCTTTTTCAGTTGTGCCGCCAGCGCTTCATCTTCGATGAGATCTGGAAGGTCATCGTTTAGGGCGGAAGCACAACTGGGTTCGCATACAACAACGCTCAAACCCATATCAAGGTAGGTGCGCAAACTTTCAGCGGTTCCTGCCCCTTCCTTTTTTGCATCTTTCAAAAAGCCGTGCGAAATTTTGGGCCGCTGGCAACATCCGACGTTTGCTAACAAAACCTCGTATCCACAGGAATTTAAAAGCTGCAGCGCCGATATCCCAACGTTAGGTTCATGAAAATTCAGGTATGTATCGGCAAAAAGAACAACTTTTTTCTTGGGATTCCGGAAGGGATTGTTTTCCTTTCTTGCAAACCATTTATAAAAAGGCTCTTGCGCGTATTCAGGTAGCACCCTGCGTCGATCAAAACCGGCCAGTTTCTCCATCGCAGTTCTGAATAATTTTGTTTCCTGCACGAAGTTTACGATGCCCGAAAGTGCGCCTGCCATTTTCGAGGCGGCTGCAGAGGAGCTACGAATGAGGCGATCGCGGACTGTCAAACCATGTTCATCGTAGTAAATCTGTAATACATCACTTTTCATTTTTGCCATATCCACGTTGCTTGGACATTCCGATTTACACGCCTTGCACGACAGGCACAGATCGAGGACCTCGTGAAGACGTTTGCTTGCCAGCCCATCTTTGTCGAGTTGTCCCGACATTGCCATTCGTAATGCGTTTGCACGACCTCGCGTTGAGTGTTCTTCGTCGCGCGTAGCCTTAAAGCTTGGACACATCGTACCTCCTAATACCTTCCGGCATTCGCCGACACCGGTACACATGTGTACCGATTCCCGGAAACTATTTTCCGCCCGATACTGAAATGTGCCTTTTACTTCATGATCACGGTACTGAGTGCCATAGCGGAGGTTATGCTCTATAGTTTGTGCGTCCACTATCTTACCAGGATTCATGATATTGTCCGGATCAAACAGCTTCTTTATCCGCCTGAAGGCCTGGTACACTTGTGGCCCGAAGAATCGTTCATTATAAGCGCTTCGCACCAACCCGTCCCCATGTTCCCCGCTCCAGGATCCCCCATATTTGACGACAAGTTCGAACGTTTCATCTGTGATGCGCTTCAGGTTTTCAATATCTTCTTGTTGCCGCAGATCCAGCAATGGTTGTACGTGGATTACACCGACACTGGCATGTGCATACATCGATACTTCCGTGTTGTGACGGGCGCAGATCTTCAGCACCGTGTCGATGTATTCGGGTAATACCTCCGTTGGAATCGCAGCATCTTCAATGAAGCTCAGAGCTTTCTTTTCGCCCTTGATTCCCATCATGAGTCCTAATCCTTTCTTCCGAAGATTCCATACATCGTCATATTCTGATCCCGAAGGGAAAAGGGGATAGGCATATCCAAGATTCATCTTTCTCAACTCTTGCACCATTACACGTGGGCGTTCCATTACCGACTCGAACGTTTCGCCGTAAAATTCCACGATCAATATCGCGGCTGGGTCACCTTCGATAAAATGGCAATGTTTTTTTGTGGTGAGATTTTCAGCACTAAGATGCAATACAGTCCTGTCAACTATTTCAATAGCCGACGGCTTATAGGGCAGCATCGGCTGCACGGCACGAATGGCTTCCAACAGGTCGGCAAAATGGACGACCACCACGGACTTAAACTTCGGAAGCGGTTCTAAATTTAATTTTACTTCAAGGGTTATTGCCAAAGTCCCTTCACTCCCAGTAATGAGCTTTGCCAAATTCCAACGGTCGGTATAAACGAATTCGTCGAGATTGTAACCACCCACTCTTCGCATTACTTTCGGGAAACGTTTTTTTATCTCTTCCTTGTTTTGATGGATGGTCTCTTGGACATTTTTATAAATTTCCCCCTCCCGGTCTTGTTGCTGCGTTTTTCTATCGAATTCTTCAGCTGGAAGCTCCTTCAATAAAAGTTCGGTTCCGTCTGCCAGCAATACCTTTGCTTCCACCACGTGGTCAACGGTCTTTCCGTACAGGATACTTTTTGTTCCTGAAGAATTATTGCCTACCATACCGCCGACGTTCGCTCTACTGGACGTCGCAGGGTCCGGGGCAAAGTGCAGACCGTATCTTGCCATCGCTTCATTGAGTTCATCCCTGACAAGTCCCGGTTGGACTCTTACCCATCTTTCCCCTTCATTGAACTCCAGGATTTTGTTCATGTACTTGGAAAAGTCGATGACAATTGCTTCTCCAACAGTCTGACCGGCAAGGCTTGTCCCACCTCCGCGGGGAAGCAGTTGGAGTTTATGGGCTTTGGCTATTGCTACGGTTTTTCTAACATCAGATTCATCTAACGGCAACACGACCGCCAGTGGTTTGATCTGATAGAAGCTGGCGTCGGTGGAATACATCCCTAACGAATAATCATCGACCAACAGGTCTCCCTTGATATTTCTAAGTTCATTGATAAATGTGCGCGCGTCTCTCCGTTCTTGTGTAAGCATGATTGCTGGTTCAGTGGAGAAAAGGTAATTAAAAAAGAATTGAAGAGAAAAGGAAAATATTCGGACCCGCGTCAAGTGATCGTTTAATGGCACCGCGATCTGAATGCGGCGTTGTCAAGAGCAAACACCCGAAAAT
>DASUTP010000323.1:0-6896 GCA_036374515.1 Chryseolinea sp.
CGTGAGGTAGAATACGCTGGTGCCCATCGTCCGCTGTACATCATGAAACAGGGAATGATGAATGAGGTGAAGGGAAATAAATTCCCGATAGGTGGTGGTATTTTTAAGAACCAGACTAACTTTACCAACACTAAGATCAGCCTGGAAAAAGGAGATTCCATTTACTTTAGTTCCGATGGATTCCCGGATCAGTTCGGTGGAAACGATGGAAGAAAATTTGGACCAAAGCGCGTTCGCGAGATCATCGAACAAGTACACAAGATGAATATGCCGGAGGCTATGAGTGTGTTCGACAAGGAGTGGGAAGCATGGCGTGGCGTTACCAAACAAACGGACGATGTACTATTGATTGGTATTAAATTTTAATCATTAACCGATCCGTCTGAAATTTATTTCAAGCGGGCTTTTAAACAATAAAAACGTATATCTTAGTGAACCACAAAACAATAATCTAATCTTTCAGACACATGAATTTTATTTATGACCTGCACCGAACCATGATGTCGCAGAATTTGATTCTGGTGTATCAAGGTGATTTTACCCAGGAGAGCACAAAATCCATTCTCTCTATGGCAGAGCGAAACCTTGATTCTTCGGGAGAAGATTCCAGCATTAAGCGTAAGGTGTTTAATGTGATGGTCGAGGCGCTGCAAAATATTGTCAAACATAGCGACGAACTTATCGATGGTGAAATGCGCAGTCATGCTGCAATCTTTCTTATCGGCAAGGAAGCAAACCGTTACAGCATCATGTCTGGCAATCCTGTGCGCAAGGCTAACGTTCCTGGCCTTCACAAGAAGCTTGATCAAATCAATGGTCTCGACAAAGACGGCCTGAAAGAGCTGTACAAGGAAATCATTAAGAACACAACTATCTCCGACAAAGGTGGCGCAGGTTTAGGTTTTGTGGATATGGCCAGAAAGTCAGGAGGCAAATTGGAGTTTGAATTCCCGGAGATGTCGGCAGAATACTGCTTCTTCTGTTTGAAAGTGAACGTACCCCGGGAAACTGAATAATTGATATTAGATAAAAAATTAAAATTGACTTATACCATGGAAATTTTAAATCTGGAAGGAACTGAAGATACTCCAAAAATAATTCTCGATAAGAAGAATGGCATTTTTGAAATCTCAGGCCGTTCATTACCGGAAGATTCAGCTGAATTCTACCGACCAGTACTTGAGTGGATCGAAAAGTATGGAAAAGATCCTAATGCGAATACCGATTTCGTATTTAAACTCGAGTATTTTAATACGGCATCTTCAAAACTGATTCTCGATGTACTTTCATCGCTGGAAGACATCAAAGCAATGAAAATCCTGTGGTATTTTCATGAAGATGACGAAGATATGGAAGAAGCTGGTCAGGAATTTTCCGAACTGGTCGAAATTCCATTCGAGTTTAAGACCTACTGATTTCGCGGCAATCATAGAGAATCGGTTACTAGCCATTGGACGTCCGTCCGATTACTAATTTTTTGAAAGGCCGGTAACCGATATTTTTTTATTTTTTTATGACATCACATTGCATCTATGAGTGAAGAAATACTTAAAGCCCTCACACAACTTTTTGCAATTATAACCAAACAGGATGGGGGCGTCACAGAGCGGGAGCGACAGTTTGTAATAAACTTTTTTCAAACTGAGCTCGACCAGGATACCATTAAAGAATATCTTGAGCTTTACGATCAGTTTTCCGAATACGGAAAAGATGAAGGCAAGGCAAGGCTTACCTCTGTTAAGGATTCTGTAAAAACACTCGGGATCTGTAAAAAGATTAATAAGACGCTCTCCCAAAAGCAGAAGGTAGTTGTATTAATCAAACTGCTAGAACTGGTAGGAACGGATAAGAATTTTTCGTCCCAGCGGATGGAAATCATTAATACGGTTTCCACCGTCTTTAATATCGTTCAATATGAGTATCAGCTGATCGAAAGCTTCGTCGTATCGCAGGATACAAAAGCCCTTAATTACAGCGACATTTTAGTACTCGACAAGGAGCACGCTCCCGACGACACTAAAGTAAACAAGCACGTACATGGGCATATTGAGGGTAGCCTCATATTCATGCGCGTACAAAGCGTGGATATGTACTTTACAAAGTACCTGGGTGAGGAGTCGAATATGCTGAATGGCTTTCCCATGCAGCCAAATCGCGTATACCTGTTCTCGCACGGAAGCACCATCAAAACACAGGCAGGAGATGCGCTTTACTATAGTGATCTCGTTGCCAATTTCAATGAAGAATTAAAAACAACAAAGTTATCATTTAATGTAATCATCGACGAGCTTAAGTTTCGCAGTGGTGGAATCGGGCTGCGACATGTTAACATTTCAGAGGGTCCGGGAAAACTAATCGGTATTATGGGCGCCAGCGGCGCGGGTAAAACCACCCTGCTGAACGTGATGGCCGGGTTGGTTAAACCCACAGAAGGTAAAATTCTCGTCAATGGCTTCGACATCAACGAGCAAAAAGATAAAATCCATGGTGTTATCGGATATGTATCGCAAGATGATTTGCTGATTGAGGAACTCACCGTCTACCAGAATTTATATTACAACGCCAAACTCTGCTTTGCGTCGTTCACCGAGGAACAACTTCACAAGCGTGTGATGGAAGTGTTGGAAAATCTGGGACTGGATCAACGAAAAGATCTGCCCGTTGGTAATCCATTGGACAAGACGATAAGTGGTGGTCAGCGGAAACGCCTTAACATCGCCCTCGAGCTGATCCGGGAGCCGGCGATATTATTCCTGGATGAACCGACGTCGGGTCTGTCGTCAAGGGACTCGGAAAACGTAATAGACTTACTAAAAGAACTCTCCCTTAAAGGAAAACTGATATTCGTCGTAATCCACCAGCCATCTTCCGACATCTATAAGATGTTTGACAAGATGATCATTATGGATACTGGCGGATATCCTGCCTATTACGGACCACCCGTGGAAGCGGTCACCTATTTCAAAAAATCGACACACCAGGTTGACAGCAATCGTGGGCAATGTGAAACCTGTGGAAATGTAAACCCGGAGCAGATCTTCAATATTATCGAAGCGAAAGTGGTTGACGAATACGGGCAGCCGACGAATAAAAGGAAACTGACGCCACCTCAGTGGTATGAGCTGTATAAAAATCATTTCAGGGGATCAAGGGTTGAGGATGTAAAAGAAGCCCCGCCCCAGTCACTGAATCTTCCCAATAGATTGAAGCAGACGATTGTTTTTGCCACACGCGATATGCTGTCCAAGCTGAGCAACAAACAATACCTTCTCATCAACCTATTGGAGGCACCGCTGCTTGCCATCATTCTTTCGGTTATCATAAAATATAAAAGCGCTCCCGGTGGTCAGGAATACATGTTCAGGTTCAACGAAAACTTTCCTGCATTCTTGCTGATGAGCATTATCGTTGCCTTGTTTATGGGACTTACGGTAAGCGCGGAAGAAATTATCCGCGACCGGAAAATCCTGAGGCGGGAGTCATTTTTGAATCTCAGCTGGAACAGCTATCTCATGTCCAAGGTGACCATCCTTTTTGTGCTTTCCGCCATTCAGACCTTCACTTTCGTGGTCGTCGGCATTCTCATTCTGGAAATTGAATGGGCAATGCTGCTTCCTTTTTGGTTTGTGTTGTTCACCACCTCGTGCTTTGCGAGCGTGTTGGGCTTAAACATTTCATCGGCATTCAACTCGGCGGTTACCGTGTACGTGATGATTCCGTTGTTGCTGATCCCTCAAATGATCTTAAGCGGCCTTCTCTTTAGCTTCGATAAATTAAACAGCGCTATCAGCACGAAGGGCAAAGTTCCCATCCTTGCAGATATGATGGCTTCACGCTGGGCCTACGAGGCTCTTGTCGTCGATCAATTCGTAAACAACAAATATGAAAAGCCTTTTTATACATACGAAAAGATAGAAAGTCAGGCCGATTTTCAAGCATCATTCCTGGTCAATGAACTGGAAAAAAAACGCAAGTATATTATTGACAACAAGGATGAGAAGAGCGATTCCATCCGGCGGATAGTAGAGAAGGATATTAACATTATTCAGCAAAGCATTCAGCACGGCTTTTTTAAAAAAGGACTAGAGCAAGATTTAACCGCAGAATGGAGCATTCAAAAATTTACGCCTGCATTCAGCGCCAAGTTAGAGGAGTTCCTGGCGGCATATCGAAAATTTTATCAGGATGCTTATAACAGAGTAGTGGCTACACGCGAGGCGGACATGGCGAGGATGGAGAAAGCAAGGGCTGATCGTTATTCGCTGAATGAGTTAAAAAACCGGTATTACAATGAAAGTCTTGCCGACCTGGTAAAGAATGTGTCGGAAAAAGACCGCATCATTGAATATGAAGGGAAGCTTTATCAGCAGATCAATCCGATCTTTGTCGATCCAAGACCATCGGGTCCATTGGATTACCGGGCTCACTTTTTTGCGCCTCAAAAGAATTTATTCGGGAAGATGGTAAGTACCTTCTTATTTAATAATATGGTAATCTGGGTTATGACCATCCTCCTCTACGTTACATTGTATTTTGAATGGCTTCGAAAACTTATCAGCTCTTTTGAGCAGGTGCCGGGTAAGTTGAACCTGTCAAGGATGAACATTTTGAGAAAGAAATAAGGCATCAGTGTAACTTTTTGATCAGATATGCAAAATTTTTGATTATATAAACGAATAATTTTATACCTATGAGAATTCTAATTATTGGGCTAATCCTTGCGCTCTTTACAGCTTGCGGATCCGAAAAAAAATCGGATGAGCAAGCTTTCCTGGAAGGCTTGGATTCCGCTAAGACGGAAGGCCCGTCCATATCGGAAGGCGTGATTGGAGATATTCTGGGGCGAATCCCAAGCCCTCTGGAAATTTCGGTTCTTCTCAAGGAATCCGGAAAGAAATACAACAGCAGCTACCTCAATTCACCAGAGAGTGTCTCAAATTATAATAGTAATTACAAGAAAGCTCTTAACCTCGGAGTTTACGGAACGGACCTAGGTTACACCAACATCTACGAGCAAAATCAGGACGGCGTAAAATACATGTCATCCATCAAAACGCTAGCTGACGGGTTGAGCATCGGACAATTTTTTGATATTGAAACCATTGGCCGGCTTGCGACAAACAGCAAGAATCTCGATTCTCTTTTGCTGATCACAACGCAGAATTTTAACAGCATCAATCATTATCTACAGTCAAGAAACCAGTCGAACCTGAGTGTGTTGTTTCTGACTGGCGGATGGGTCGAGGCGCTTAATATTCTTTGCGAAGTGGCAGCCGCAAATCCTACCAATAAAGAAATGCAGGAAACGATCGGCGAGCAAAAAATTATCCTTGAGAATATTATGCTGTTGCTTTCCTTTTATAAGGAATCAGATCAAAATATGGCATCCTTGTTAGCGGACATGGAAGAGTTGAAAAAGTTATACGACAAGGTTAACATCACCTACACTTACAGCGAGTCTACTTTTGAAATCGTAGACGGCGTCATGGTGATCAAAGACAATAGCTCAAGTACGATTCAAATTACGTCTGAAGATATTGCTAATATCAAAGCCCTCACTTCAAGTATTAGAAATAAGATAATCAGCTAGATAAAAGGAGCCTATGAAAAAGTTAATTATCATTGTTCTATCTGTTTTCATCCTAAGTACTTTAGATGTAATAGGGCAATGCAATTCTGAATCGTTAAGCACGTCGTGTATTCCAAAACTATCCACTGGCTTCAACTTTTTAAAAAGTTATAAAATTGAGAAAGGCGGAAAAGACTATGTTGAATATTCTTATGTATTCACAAAAGGAACACAGTACATGATCAATATTTGCGCGACACCTCAACCTACTGACGGTATTATTGTAAGTCTCTACGACTCTAACCGTAACAAGGTTGCGACGAGCAAAATCAACGGACAATACATATCAGCGATTGCATACCCCTGTAATACGACAGGTATATACTATATTCAGTATACCTTCGACGGGTCTACAACCTTTTGTGGCGGTAGCGCCTTAGGATTTAAACGTTAATCGACTTTTAGAACCCCCGACCATCAAACCTCCTGAAAGGGAGGTTTTTTTTTGCACTCAAAAAAACATAAGGAAAGAATCTGGGCCAGGACCGGGCGATCACGCCCTGTGAATATTAAAGGATCTTGTGTACCGCCGTTAATTCCTTTTCACGATTGTGCTGCTCGCCTGGGCTGTTGGAAATACCGTGATATCAGCAAGCACAACGTGTGGCGCACACGTTAAACAGTATAAGATAATGTCTGCGATATCTTCACCCTTAAGTGGGGTAATTCCCTTATAAACCGTGGCAGATTTATCAGCATTGCCCTTGAACCGGACCAGAGAGAACTCCGTCTCAACCAATCCAGGGTTTATGGACGTCACTTTAATTCCGAAAGGATTCAAGTCCAGGCGCATCCCTTTCGTGACGGCGTCAACGGCAAATTTGCTGGCGCAGTACACGTTTCCATTTGGATAAACTTCCTTTCCGGCAATTGAGCCAAGATTGATAATATGGCCCCCCTTTCGTTCTGTCATGCCCGGAATTATTTCTTTGGATACATACAACAGGCCCTTCACGTTGATATCGATCATGGCGTCCCAGTCTTCAAGGCTACCGGTCTGGATAGGATCAAGACCATGGGCGTTTCCGGCATTGTTGATCAGCACATCAACGGCCCTCCATTTCTCCGGAAGAGAGTCAATAGCGCGCTTTACGTCTGGTTGGTTGCGTACGTCAAAAGAAAGAATCGTTACCTCAGTAGATGCAGCGAGTTCGGCCTGCAGCTTCTCCAATCGATCTTTCCGTCTTCCACATAAAATAAGATTGAACTTGTGGTGCGCTAAAAGCCTTGCAGTTGCTTCACCAATACCGGAGGTTGCACCGGTTAT
>DASUTP010000324.1:0-3448 GCA_036374515.1 Chryseolinea sp.
GAGGATAAGGTTTATATCAAGCTGTTTCGGGAAGCTTATGGCGAAAAGCCAACGGCCAACACACTATTTAAGGCGATAGCTTCTTTTGAGCGCACACTCGTCAGCGGCAATTCAAAATTCGATCGCTACTTCTATCAAAAAGATACTTCAGCGTTTAATGAATCTGAAAAAAGAGGATATCGGATATTTTTTGATGACAACTATAAAATGCATTGTGCTACGTGCCACACGGGAGTAAATCTTACCAATAACTCCTTCCAGAATAATGGGTTATACCTGGAGTACCCCGACCAGGGGAGATACAAAGTTTCCAGTCGAAACGATGATAAGGGCAAATTCAAAGTGCCTACGTTACGAAACGTCGCCGTTACCGCGCCCTACATGCATGATGGCAGCCTGCAAACACTGGAAGATGTGATGGAGCATTATAATTCCGGAGGTAAGGGGAGGTGGCACCCCAACAGATCACCCCATGTACACGTTCATCGTGGCCTGGAACTCACCGAGACGGAAAAATCGGATCTAATAAGCTTTTTAAAAACACTCACTGATGAAGAATTTTTATCGAACCCAGACTTTCATGCTGACTAGAGCGCTGCTAATATCTTGTATTTTAGGCCTATGCATTTTAGGCAAGAGCATAGCGCAGTCATCATCGAAGGGCAAACAAGTGGGTGCTGCAGAACTTATTATTACACCTTTTGTCGGCGCTAAGCCACTGTACCTGGACAGTGTGTATACGAATGCAAACGGTGAGCGATATGCAGTGAAGAAGCTCAAGTTTTTCATTTCCGACGTAGCGCTGGCTAAAGCTGTCGGCGAAGAGGTCACAGCGCGGTCTGCTCAATCTAAAGCTGGTATCTTTTTGATCGATTTTAAGGAAAGCAATTTCGATGCTGGTTATGGAATGCAGAGCTACAAAATTGAATTTGATGTATTGGAAGGGGAATATTCAGACATAAGGTTCAATGTCGGATTGCCACGAAGAGTAAATCATTTGGACCCGAGTTTAGCTGAACCACCGTTGAATATTGCACAAGGTGATATGTATTGGGCGTGGAACTCCGGTTATATCTTCCTGCTTGTGGAAGGCCAGCGACTTGAGCAGAATGATTTCTTTCATTTTGCTATCGGCGGTGACGCACGGATCATGCCGATGTATTTTGGAAACTTGTTCAATGTAAAACCACTGCTTCAGATAAAAAATAAACAAACGAGCCGCATTTTCTTTAAGCTGGATCTCAACAAGATATTCGAGGCAGAAGATGGCAGCAAATACTCGATAAAAGAAGAAGAGGCCGCCGTCGTCCATGGAGGATATCGGGCAGATGCTTTACGCAACAATTTTATTAAAGCAATAGAATTTAAGTCCGTGAAGACATCCGAGAAGTGATGCGTAACTAAAGGATCGATAAGTTACTCCAGTTCAAAAGGCAACGTCACTTTGATTTTCTCCCAGCTGATGGTTATTAAGCCTTTAGTATCCGCCAATGGAATAATTTTGTACTGTAATCTTTCCTGAACAGTCGGCAACGGTTCGGGTGCTGTTTCTAAGCGAACAACATCGTCTGCTGGATCATACTCATCGGTTAGATGCTGGTCCCAGTTTTTATTGAGGATGATGGTCCATTTTTCCTTACCGGGAATGGTGAAGAAGGCGTATTTGCCTGCGGCGATAAGCTTGCCGTTTATCTTAAGGTCCTCGCTAAACTCGATAGAAGTTGCAGCATGCGCACCGGTCACCCAAACTTCACCGTATGGTACAAGACCACCCCAGATAATTCGGTCGCGCACCGCGGGGGCAGTGTAAAAGATCATGATGTGGGCATTGCCGATTTGCTCGTGGGCTTCCTGGGCAATGCTTTTTTTAGGCGTTGCAGATTCCTTTACGCGACTGGTGCTATCGTGACGATGCGTGTCGGCGGAAGGATCGCCTTGCTGACAAATCGCGGCAACAGGGATGAATAAACAGAATGTCAGGATTGTGCTTAATGATCGCATAGGGTCGGGAATTCAGGTTGTGCTTGCATAAACATATTCACATTTGCGGGGAAGGAATTCGATGTATCGCCGGCGAAATTCTAATGTTCCAAGTAATTCCAAACGAGACGACCTCATTGGAAATTACGAACCCGTTGCATTGATAAGAGACAACAAGTGACGGTAACCAAAAGGCAAGGGTTCGTCCGCACGATACTTAACATAATATAAATTATATAACTTCAATTGAGGCAAATTGGGAACATTACCCTTTGTTCCTCTCATAATAATGGATCACTGCCCCTAAGCCACGTAAAGTCTTGGATCTTATGTGCTTCAACTCAATTTTCCTGCTTATGCCCTTGAATAGCGGCAAACCGCTGCCAGCGATAACCGGATGTATATTCAGTTGATATTCATCAATTATATCTAGCTCAGTTAAAGCCGCGATTAAGCTCGGACTGCCTAGAAAAACGTCCTTATCCAGCTGGCGTTTGAGATCTGACGCTTCTTGCTCAAGTCCTTTTGCCGCGAGCTTTGCGTTATGCCAGGAAACACCTTTTAAGGTTCGGGAAAACACAATTTTCGAAACATCCTGTATGGCACTGGCAAATTCATCAGTTGATCTGTTACCGGTGGGATTAGTCACCACCGATGGCCAGTAACTCTCCATCAACTGATATGTAACCCTTCCGTATAAGACAGCTCCCGCACTTCTTAATAATTCGGTGTAATAATCATGCATTTCGTCATCCGCGTTCACCGCGGTGTGGTCGCAAAACCCATCAAGGGTCATATTGATTGCTGCTACTAATTTTCCCATAAAAAGTTTAGTCCTCATGCTAATATAACCCAGCAAGGACTGAGGGAAAATAAAATGTAAAATTAAAATTACCACATGCATAAAACTGCACTTCACTAAAACGTGAACGCTACCCGCTAGGTCGTTTAAAACGTGAACGTATTGTGCGTGGCGCGTTGACGTCAGCACCTGCCTAGCCAACCAAATACAACCCGGCGGTTACACGTTCGCGTGCGTCGGCTGGGCGTCCCAAAGTCCAAATGCAGCTTCGTGGGGCTATGATGTCCAGCATCTTGTTAATTTTCAATCAACCAACTCCTTTTCAATTTGCTCCAACGTCTTCCCCTTCGTTTCCGGAAGTTTGAAGTATAGTATTGCCATACCGGCAAGGCAGATCGCGCCGTAAAGCCAAAAATTGTTCGCCCATCCAAGATTCTCTTTGATCACGGGAAATGAAAACGTCAATGAAAAATTTCCGACCCATAATGACATTGCCGCGATAGACATAGCCGTACCTCTAATGCGATTGGGAAAGATTTCGGAAAGGATAACCCACGTTACCGGAGCGAGTGTAAGGGAATAAAGCGCAACGTTTGTGAGTGTCAATAAAACGACCGGCAATCCCAACACTTCTTTGAGGAAAAGATATCCGGTGATTCCGTAAAC
>DASUTP010000325.1:0-4696 GCA_036374515.1 Chryseolinea sp.
TATACAAATGTAGATCTTGCGGCTCGTCGACGTTAGTTAAATGTAAAGAACTTTGGTCAATGAACTCCGAGAAATCACTTTAGCGTAAATTCCACAATGACGAACAATGAAAGTTTACCACGATAATGTCCAAAAAGATATAAGGCTGAAATACGACGCTTAGATGATAGCTTAATAAGACTCTCGGTGCTGAGGTTCGTTGTCTTTGTGTTATCGGCCATCATTCTTGCTTTTTGGTAAATGAAAGACTGCCAAAATATCCATCAATTCGCAATAAAAATGGGCAATTCGGTGCAGATCCAACAGCGGGGAAATGACTAACTTCGTCAAAGAACATACGATATGATCCGTACTATCCTGTCTGTCTGTCTGGTGACGTGTGCGCTTTCCTGTTTTGAATCCGAAGCGCAGCAGCGAATTGTCGATAGCCTCAAAACATTCCTTCGATGTGCGCAGCGCGACACGGTTCGATTCGACCTTTATGGAAAGATTGCGTGGGCCTATTTAGCGCCGCGAATTGCATTGGACAGCGGGCGCGCCTATGCGGATACATTGTCCATGTACGCAAAAAACAACGCTAGGTGGAAGATGCGAAACCTCTTTTACTATGGCGCATACGAGCGGTTTAAGGGAAACCACACTGCAGCGTTGCGCTATCTCCGTCCCTACCTCGACTACTACACCGTGCAGGGCGATTCCAATTGGGTAGCTGATGGACTTTTTCAACTCGCTGTCGTTTATTCGCAACTTGGAGACTATGCGCAGAGTATTGCTGTCACACACCGGCTACTGAATATCGACCGCGCGCTACACCTTCCGCGGAACGTCGCACATTCTCTCAACAATCTGGGGGTCGCCTATTTCAATGCAGGTCAGACGGAGAAAGCCATCGAAATGTATGAAGAAGCGCTTGCTGTTTACGACAGCCTACACGCCGGCGAAAGCAAGTCTTCGGTCTACCTTAACCTTGGCAATGTGTACACCCGGATAAAGGACTATGCCAGGGCGAAGCACTACTACAACGAGGCACTGATACTTGACAAGCAAAACCAGGATCGGCACAAGATCGCGCTCGACCTGGCAAACGTTGCTTATCTATTCGACGGTCAGGAAATCTACGACAGCGCGTTGTATTATCATCAGCGATCCTATGAAATTCGAAAACAACTGCCCGACCGCGACAACCTCACACGAAGTATCATCGGTATGGCATTCGGATACCTAAGAACAAAGCGGTACGATAAAGCTGAGCAGTACTTTAAGGATGCCATTCAACAGGCGTCGGAGATCCGGTCGAAACCGATGTTAATCGACGCAAGCTTAGGGCTCTCTGAATTTTACGCTGCAACGGAAGACTATCGGGAAGCGCTGAAATATCTCACCCTGCACAAAGCGGTGAGCGACTCTGTGCTCAACGAAGAAAACCAAAAGCAAATCAATTCCCTGAGTGTACGATATGAGGACGAAAGAAAGACGAGCCAGATCGCCTCGCTTGAAAAAGAAATGGCGGCGAATGCAGAACGGGCCAACGCTGCGGCGTTTCAGCGCAAGGCGTGGACGGGAATAGCCGTTCTGGTCGCACTTGTTGCCATTGTGGTCTACTATAGTGGCCGCCAACGCGTTAGTAACCTGCGGAAAATCGCGTGGCAGGAAAAGAAATTCGCCGAGGCGGAGTTCAGGCGCCAGGCGATCGAACTTGAATTGAAGGCACTGAAGGCGCAGATCAACCCGCACTTCTTCTTCAACTGCCTGAACTCCATCAACCGGCTTATACTCGATGGAAATATCGACAAGGCATCATGCTACCTGGAAAAGTTTTCCGCCATGGTGCGTAAGGTGCTGGAGAATGCTTCCGAAGAGCAGGTTTCACTGACGGACGAGATCACTATGCTCAGAAATTATATCGAACTTGAAGAACTGCGTTTTAAAGAAAAGGTAACGTGCACCGTACATGTAGATCCCTCAATCGATGCAGACAATGCCTACGTTCCGCCTATGATCCTGCAGCCCTTTGTCGAAAATGCGATTTGGCACGGACTCTCTTCGGGAAACCGAAAGGATGGAAATATCTCTATAGCGATTGCCAGGGCTGATCAGGGACTGGATTGTACAATCGCAGACAACGGGATTGGCCGAACGTTGGCGGCACTGCAAAACGACAAAAGCGGGAAGAGGCGGTCGCTTGGGCTGCGTCTCACGGAAGAACGTCTTCGACTCCTTGACTCTGAGCATCGGCAGTCTTTTATCCGGGTCAATGATCTGGTCGAAGACAACCATCCCGCCGGCACATTGGTAAACCTGTATATTCCTCTTGTATGACTCGCGCTGTGATTATCGACGATGAAGAAGACGCATGCGAAGCATTGCGTATAGCGTTGGAACGTCACTGCCCTACCGTTCAGCTACTTCAGACCTGTACATCACCGGAGGAAGGCCTTGTTGCCATCGGCACCCTGAAGCCCGACGTGGTATTTCTCGATGTACTGATGCCGGAGATGTCAGGGTTTGACTTGCTGACGCGCATCGATACCATTCCCTTCGCGGTGATCTTCGTCTCTGCATACGATCAATATGCTATCCGGGCCATCCGTTTCAGCGCGGTAGATTATTTGCTCAAACCAGTAAATGTTCGCGAATTGGTTGATGCCATCGCGCGCGTAGTTGAAAATGGAATCACCCGTGAACGACAAGTTCGTGTATCATCCCTTATGCAAAATGCATCAGCCCTGACCGGCCCCATTACGCGTATCGCTGTTCCGCTTGGCGACACCATAGAGATGTTTGAAACAAATGACATTATTTATTGTAAGGCAGAAGGTAGTTATTCCTATGTATACCGGACAAATCAACGGAAAACACTTGTCTCCAGACACCTGAAGGACTTTGAGAACCTCCTGGTGGATGCGGGATTCTTTCGCATTCATCACTCGTTCCTGATCAACATCAGGCATGTTCAGCGCGTTGTCAAAAGCGAAGGAGGATATGTTGTTATGAGTGAAGATTACGAGTTGGACATTTCACGGCGAAAAAAGGATGAATTTATGAACATTCTTACCCGTTTGTAATCAAGGCTGAACTCCCTCCGTCCGCATCCTATGTCGGTACCGATCAAGCTGACTTTCGAGCCTACCTTCCCCACCATATTTTTGCCTGGTCTATTTTCGTATAATGGACCCGGGTTATTACTTCGGGGCCGACTAAGATATAAAGGCTGTGATCGGTAAGCTCCGAGATCTCGCCAGAAGGCATCCCCCAGCCGCCCCGCTCCGGAACGGCGCCCATGGTGTTAAACTCAATCGTTCGGGTAGCTGGATCATACGTGTAGTCTCCATTGCTGTGTTGCTGAAAATCCGTTAGGCGGTAGCCGGGCTCCTCAGCGCAGAAATCCGATTCCGACGGAGCCACATTCCGTGTGCGGCTCTTTATCTCGCGAAGGAACGCTGTTCCTCCTGAGGGAAACTCGATTTCCTCATAATCCCGGATATACTGATTGCTATAAGGCAGGGTCTTGAGATAGGTGCTGGCATAATCGCACTCACCATATATCCCCATGTACGCGCCGGCATTATGGCTTAGCCCGTCGGGCGTACAGCAGCCATCAAGCTCGGCAGGTGGGGCGGGGGACCAATCATAGTCCCTATATAATTGTACGTGTCCTGGAGGCACTACCCACATAGCATTATCAGGGGAAAGCCCTTTGCCATACTCAAAAGTCACAGATAGATTCCATACCCATTTCTCGCTGCTTTTGGTTTTCAGTTTGTCTGCCACCTCGGCAAAGGTCGCGGGCTTCTCCGGGGTTATCACAGACTCCTCTGCGGTGAGGATGGCTATGGTTCTCTTTAGCGGGCCGTTGACGCCGTAAGGCACAATGTGGATCTCCGTGGAAAACGGGAATACCACCCCGGCTTCCTCAGGCGGATACACCCCGATCTCCACTGTAGTGACCGAATCGAAACTCATCCAGGGGGTCGCCGGCACATCGTAGTAATAGTTGTCTTCTGAGCCGCTAACGGCAAAATAAAACCCGGAGACGGCTTCCTGCGGATCAATTTTGACAGCCACCGAGCCCAGAAAGTCATCTCCCGTTACTACATAAATAGAATCCTTGAAGTTGAATTCCATCCTCCGCTCGGGAGCATCGGGCAAGGGGCCGTCCACCCTGGTGTATTCCCTGAATACGAGGTAATCACCTTGCTCGGTCGTGCCATTGTCGGTAGGATCTTTGTCAGGAGGGTTGTCAGTAATGTCGGTACAGGCTACGAGTGCCATCAGACTCATCAGAAGGACATGAAGGTTGTTCGTTTTCATCGCTTGTAAATTTTTTTTAGAAATAAACCCGAGAATAAAGGTAGCGCGATCGACAGGTGACCTTCGAGGCGATTAACAGGCGGCAGGGAGGATGTGTAACCGGCAGCATAGGGGCGATAAGTGAGAGCGCACACGCATACTCTGGCTTTTCTTCGCCCTCGATACATCGGCAATTCATGAAACCTGCTGCATTCTTTTCAGAAGATATCGATATAGTTTTTGAAAAATCTCTGTTTGGTGTAGAAGACGGTCACGACTGGGTGGATCACAACAGGAAAGTTATCAGATCGCACCCATTGCATCGGGTTGGTGTAAGGATGAATCGGTTGGCCTGGATATTGGATGCTCCCCCGTTTCTTCGGCAAAAATAATTCAGCTTACTTCG
>DASUTP010000326.1:0-16301 GCA_036374515.1 Chryseolinea sp.
TATTTAACGAGACGATCGATCATTTCCTGTGTAATTCCGGAAGTGGAGAATCCACCATCATGCATAAGATTCTGCATCGTTACCATCCGCGTGTAGTCGGAAAATAATATCGTAATGTAATTGGCACAGTCCTCGCCGCTAGCATTTCCCAGTGGCGACATCATCTGCGCATAGTCGAAGAAAACGTCAAATCCCGAAATACCTGCCCCGGCCGTTGTTTTCGTCGGCGATTGTGAGATTGTGTTCACTCTCACCTTCTTAAGCTTTGCGAAACGGGCTCCGTAGCTGCGGGCAATAGATTCCAGCATTGCTTTTGCCTGGGCCATATCCGTATAATCGGGGTAAGAACGCTGAGAGGCAATGTAGCTTAGCGCCACAATAGATCCCCATTCATTCATGGCGTCCAGCTTCTCAGCAGTTTGCAGGATCTTATGAAAAGAGAGGGCAGAAATATCAAGCGTTTTCAGGTACCAGTCATAATTCATATCGCCGTACTCCTTTCCCTTCCGGATGTTTGGGCTCATGCCGATAGAGTGGAGTACAAAGTCCAGTTTTCCACCCAGCACTTCCAAGGATTTTGAAAAGAGGGTGTTGAGGTCTTGTTCGGAGGTAGCGTCGGCCGGAATCACCTGGGCATTACAGGCTGAGGCCAGCTCGTTGATCTTTCCTAGGCGCATTGCAATGGGAGCGTTGGTAAGTGTAAAGGACCCACCTTCATCTTTTACCTTCAGCGCCGTTTTCCAAGCGATCGAATTTTCGTCAAGCGCACCGAATATGATACCTCTTTTTCCTTTCAATAAGTTATTGCCCATGATTTTCTTTTAAGTATAATTAAAAATCGAAGGCACAATAATACGAATCTTGAATGGAATAGCACAACGTTTCAAGGTAACGGCGTAAAACACGGCCTTCTTCCCATCAGCAATTTCGTAGCGGTTGGAAGACCTAAGTCAGATGTGACAACATGCTCACAAGGTTAAACTCCAAATCAAGGAGAAAAGAAAAAATGCGTTGCTCTAAAACTATTGGGGAAAATCATTATATTTCCTTTATACTAAAATCTTCCTAATTATGGAAACCACGTCTAACTTCTTTAGAGCGTGGGACCAGTACATGTACATCGGCGCAGCCGTTTGTGTGGTGGTGGGTGTATTGATCCTCCTCTATCATGAATTCAAAGTTTTACAATTAAAAGATTACAAGTTGAAATACGACTATGTAAATCTAAACGAGGTCCGTTATTTCTGGTATGCGATTATTGCCTTCATTGTTGCAGCTGCTTTTTATGCGAACACCATCGCTACCGACAAGATCCTCAACGAGGGTATCAGGTGGTTTTACGTTCGTGTCTTTATCACAGCTTGTTTTGCAGTGCTGGCGTATAACGCTTTCAATAGCTTTGTCAGGATCTATTATCCAAAGCAATTGGAGAAAAGGTTGAGCAAACTTCGGAATATGCCGAGGCTCTCTCCCGATGGAAATATGATGCGCAAGCTAACCGAATCGGAGGAGGAACATCATCTTGAAGAACTTATGAAAGTGGAAGGAAAGGTGCACTCTATCGACTATGATATCTGGCTCGATGAAGCGACAGGCTTTAAAAAAATTGAAAAGTATCCTGCCTATCAGCACGCGGAGGAATGTTCGGAATGCGGTTTCTTTACCATGCGACTGGAAGACGAAGAAATTGAACAGGCACCGACGCCCGATCAACAAGGACTTCTCCTAAAGCACTACAAATGCTCCTATTGTGGCCATCGTGAACAACATGAAATTATTGTTACAAAACTTTCCGCCAACATAGCGTAAAATAAAAGCATACCTACACGAGTTATTTGAAGGCCTCCAATTATATTGGCGGCCTTTTATATGGCATTATTACCCTCACAACCCATTGGTGTTTTCGATAGCGGAATTGGCGGTCTAACGGTAGCGCACGCGATCCGTCAGTTGCTTCCGAAAGAAAGCATGATTTATTTTGGCGACACCGCCCACCTGCCCTATGGCGATAAATCCGAAGCAGCCATTCAGGCTTACTCAGTTAAGATCGCTGATATTTTAGTTCGCAAGGGTTGTAAGGTGATCGTGATTGCCTGTAACTCGGCATCGTCGGCAGCTTATGAACTTTTAACTGAATATGTACGAAAGGATATTCAAATCATAAACGTGATTGACCCGATGGTGGAACTTGTGATCAACAAATTTCCCGGGAAACATCTTGGGCTGATTGGCACGAAAAGAACAGTTCAATCGGACGTTTATTCACGTAAGATTCACGAAGCGAAGAAAGACATTCACCTGCATTCCCTTGCTACCCCCCTTCTGGCGCCTATGATCGAAGAAGGTTTCTTCAACAACCAGATCAGCCATGAGATCATTGTACAATATCTATCTGATGAATCGCTAAAAACCATTGAAGCGTTGATTCTTGCCTGTACCCACTATCCCCTTATCAAAAATGAGATTAAAGCAGTGTACGATGGCAAGGTAACGATCCTGGATTCATCCGAAGTAATCGCCAAAGCGTTAAAATTACACCTCGAAGATCAAAGGCTGTTGAACGCGGGCGAGTCAGCACCGCACCACCAATTCCTGGTATCCGATTATACTGATTCTTTTGAGGCTTCGGCACGTATGTTTTTCCATGAAGCCGTACACCTTGAGCGGCATTCGTTATGGAACTAATATATGGACGATGTACCGTTTTTCATGAAACAACAGAAATCAACACAAATAATTTTCTCAATTTGGCAGGCTAATAAAGGGTCATTTAGCGAACCTTGACGACGTTAATCTTCATATTACCTTTTCTGTTGTTATATGCAGTGGTCGCAATTTATGCGGAGCGTAAGCTCTCTGCATTTATCCAGGATCGCCTGGGGCCTATGGAAGTAGGCTATTATGGGATAGCCCAGACGGTGGCTGACCTGCTGAAGTTGATTCAAAAGGAGGATATCGTTCCGGCAAAGTCGGATGCGCCGCTTTTCAGGCTGGCGCCTGTTGTCATCTTCGCTTCGGTTTTTGCGGGGTTTGCCGTCCTGCCACTTTCCGCCTCCTGGCCAGGCGCCACCTTTTCATCGGCGTTGTTTTTTTTACTGGCAATTATCTCCCTTGATGTAATTGGAATTGTCATAGCGGGTTGGAGCTCAAACAACAAATACAGTATGCTGGGAACAATGCGCTCTGCAGCGCAGATAATTTCGTACGAAGTTCCACTCGGTCTCAGCGTGTTATGCGTTTGCATGGTCTGCGAGACACTCGATCTTCAGCAAATTTCTTTTCAGCAAAGCATTCTTAGCCAGCAACAGCAATACCTGTTTGGTATCGAGGCGTTGGGCATAGACACCACTGCGATCGGCGGAGTGTTAGCATGGAATATTTTCAGGATGCCGCTGTTAGCGGGGGCGTGGATCATTTTTTTCATTTCTTCGCTGGCGGAATGTAACAGAGCTCCCTTTGATTTACCGGAGGCCGAGTCCGAACTTGTAGCAGGATTTCAAACTGAGTACTCCGGCTTTCGATGGGCTGTAATAATGTTGGCCGAGTATGGAATGATGCTTTTGGTCAGCATACTAGGCGTTGTATTATTTTTTGGAAGCTGGAACACACCGCTACCCAACATTGCCTCGCTCAAGTTAGCAACATGGACTACCGGGACCCCGGGCACGGTAACGTCAACCCTGTGGGGCATTTTTTGGCTGATGACCAAGTCCTGGTTTTTAGTGGCTTTGCAAATGTGGGTGCGATGGACTTATCCCCGTCTGAGAGTGGATCAACTAATGAATTTGTCCTGGAAATATTTAACACCTTTAGCCTTAGGGCTCGTAATTCTATGTGGATTTTGGAAAATATTTTTTGCGTGATTGCGAGATATCACTTCAGGTTTCTGTTGCTATTTTTTGTGCTCCTTGCGTTTCAGGCGGCAGCACAAGGCAAAATCGACAGTCTTCAAAACGTCCTGAAAAATAATCTCCCCGACTCATCTCGCACCAAAACGCTGGTCGCTCTTTCCCTTGAGTATGAATATGTAGACCTTGCAAAAAGCCGCGCCCTCAGTGAAGAAGCCATTGCTCTTGCGGAAAGTTCGAATCTTCCCAATCTCAAGGGCCTTGCCTACAGAAGCATGGCATCCGTTCATCGCGTAACGGGTGACTTTAGCTCAGCATTAAGACTGGACAATATGTCCCTCGAGTCGAGCATACTTTCAAAAGACAGCTCCATGATCGCCGGCGCCTACAACAATGTTGCCCATGACTATCATGACCTCGGCGAGTACGACGAAAGCTATTACTACTTCACACAGGGATATAAATTTGCGCAGGCGGTAAAGGATTCATTCGTTATGGCCGTCACAATCCATAACGTGGGCCGTGTATTCAAGGAACTCGGTCAATATAACCGAGCCCTCGACCACCTTCAGATATCCCAAAAAATGAGCCGGCAGATCAAAGATCGGGAGGGAGAAGCGTATTCTCTTGATGAAATCGGCGATGTTCTTCTTCGCCAGGGAATTTACGATTCGGCGCTGGCCACTCTCTTCAAGGCCTTAAAAGAAAGCCGGAGGCTTCAATTGAAGGGCCTGCTTCCAAAGACGATGAGCAGCATTGCGAAGACTTATATGCAAAAAGGCGAGTACGAGACTTCGCTTAAATATTATGATACAACGTATACCCTGTACTCAAAAAACAAAGATAACTACGGGCTCGCCGAAGTAGAGCTGGGACGTGGCGAAACCTATCAAAAACAACGTCGCCACGAGGAGGCCCTGCAAGCGGTCACTAACAGCCTGAGGCAGGCGCAAAAATTAAACGCGCGGATCCTTGAAATTCAATGTTTCAACCAGCTATCGTCGCTGTGGGAAATGAAAGGTGATTTCAAAAAGTCACTTTCCTATTATAAACGATTCAAAGAACTGGAAGACACGCTCTTCAGTCAGGACATGCAGGCAAAATTGCTCCGGGACCAGATCCGATTTGAAACCGAATCCAAGGACTCGCAAATTGCGGCCCTGAGTCTGCAACAGGAAAGCACTGAAGGAGCACTTAAACGCAAGGATTTTGTGCAGAACATCCTGGTGGTTGTCATGGCTCTGAGCGCGATATTGCTGATCAGCGTCTACAGAAGTGGACAACGCCGCCGCCAGATCAATGAGCTGTTGGTACGCCATCAAAAGGAAACCGAAAAACGAAGCGAAGAACTGGAACGCCTCAACCAGGTGAAGGATAAATTTTTCTCGATCATTTCACACGATTTACGCTCGCCCATCAACGCACTTTCAGGTTTGCTCGACCTTCTGGACAAAGGTGCTGTTTCTCCGCAAGAATTACCCAAACATATCAGGGAACTCAAGACTCGATTCAACCATACCCGGGCATTGCTTAATAACCTGCTGGACTGGACACTGCTGCAAATGGACAAGCTCAACGTTCAAAAAGGAAAAATCGACCTGAAGAAACTTGTTGACGAAAACATCCAGTTGCTGGCAGATACGCCTGGTAAAGAAATTCACCTGATCAATGAAGTAGAGCCCAACACTATTGGCTACGCAGATTCCAACACCATCAATCTCGTGATTCGAAACCTGATCACCAATGCGCTAAAGTTCACAAACGATAAAGGCGAAGTAAGAGTGAAAGCGGTTGGCAAGGGAAACGATTGGGTTGTGTCAGTTAAAGACAATGGAGTCGGTATGGCAACCGAAGTGCTTAGAATTCTTTTTGACAAAACTTCCCCCTATACCACCCGTGGAACGGCCAACGAAAAAGGAACGGGACTCGGACTAATACTTTGTAAAGAATTCGTTGAGAAAAATGGCGGAAGAATTTGGGTGGAAAGCGCCGAGGATTACGGAAGCACATTTTACTTTACGCTTCCAAAGGCAGAGCAACCGGCAGCGTAGATCATGGTACTCCTGGCACATCAGGCGTTATAAATCATTTCCATAAAAAAGTCAGGTAGTTCAAGTTTGGTGTTTTCCCGAACCGGACCTTTAAAGTAGAATGCCTTCACGCAGCAGCTGAACTGCCGTTCGCCCAAGGATTTCAGCGGCTTTTTACATTCGGCTTCAGCCTCAAGTCCCGCGAATATTTCCGCGAAATTGCTCGTTACAATCTATTTACATTCTATTTTTGTAGCCGGATGGAAAGACAAGAATTATCCTATACTCAGAATATCGTGCGCACTATCCGTTCGCTGCTGGAGGGACTGCGAATCACTTTTCATCATATCTTAAAATCACGAAGGACACAATCGATACGATCGATCGGCGCACCAAATTACTTTAAAGACAGGGATGGTATTGCCACCATTCAGTACCCGTACGAGATGCAGCCCGTCCCGGATAACGGACGCTACCGCCTGCACAACGAAATCGATGATTGCATTGTATGCGATAAATGCGCTAAAATTTGCCCGGTGAATTGTATAGACATCGAACCAATCAAAGCAACGGAAGAAATAGGCAAGACTTCAGACGGAACCCCGAAGCGTATTTACGCCGCGACTTTTGATATCGACATGGGAAAATGTTGCTTTTGCGGATTGTGCACCACCGTTTGTCCCACTGAGTGCCTTACAATGACAAAAGTATATGACTTCAGCGTAACCGATATTCGGGAACACAATTTTGCCTTCGCAGAAATGAGCGATGCCGAAATTGCTGAAAAGAAAAAGCTATTAGAGGAGCATCAAAAAAGCAAAGCAACAGCTCAACCCGCTGCGGCCGAAGGAGGTGAAAAGAAACCTGCGGCACCTGCAGTGGCAAAGCCGGTTTTCAAACCAAAAATAAAACCACCCGGGCCACCCACAACACCGCCACCTGCAACATGAGTTTCACCACATTCATGTTTTATTTCTTTGAAGCCGTAGCAGCGCTATCTGCTGTCGGTCTCGCAGTAGTGCGCAATGTTTTTTACGGAGCTTTGTTGCTCGTAATTTGTTTGCTGGCCGTGGCTGGAATTTATGTGCTGGCCTTCGCGGAATTTATCGCGGTCACACAAATTCTCATATATGCAGGTGGCATACTCGTTGTCATCATTTTTGGAATTATGCTCACAACAAAAATTTCGCAAAAGCCATTGGTGGTCGAACATTCATACGTTTTATCCGGTTTGCTGGCCGCGGGCGGATGCTTCTGCATGTTGGTGTTTGTGATTGCAAAGGAGCCTTTTGTTTCATTTACAAACTCCCTTGAGCCGCCTCCCGTCAATTCTGTTCAGACACTCGGTGTCACATTGTTCAGTAAGTACATGTTTCCTTTTGAAATCGCCGGATTGCTGCTGCTGATCGCACTTATCGGCGCTTCAGTTTTAGCATCGAATATTAAATCAAAAAAAACCTGATGTTCCCCATCGAGCACGTTTTATTCTTGGCGGCACTCTTATTCTCATTGGGGCTGATGATCATAATAATCAAGCGAAATACCATCATGATCTTGTTGGGAATCGAGCTTATGTTAAATGCATCCAACTTAAATCTTGTCGCTTTTAACAATCTCATGCCGGAAAAGATGGATGGACAAATCTTCGCCTTGTTTGTCATCATAGTTGCTGTGAGCGAAGCGGCGGTTGGATTAGCGATCGTGCTTCAGGTTTATCAATATTACCAAACGTCAATACCTGATTCAGTAAGTGATTTAAAAGAATAATTTGCAAAGCAATATATCATATTCTCTCTTCTTTGAAATTTGTCTGCTCCTGGCGACAACGTTGCCGCTCATGTCGTTCTTATTTTCCCTCGCAATCGCTGAGAAATATTCCTGGGCGGTTTCCATCACCGCCCCATTCCTGCTGTTAATTAGCGCTTTGTCATCTCTGGTGGTATTCTTTTCAGTATTGGATGAGCAGCCGTACCAGTTTGCAATGGCCTGGATGGTGGTGGCTGATCAAACATTTTCGGCAGGGGTATTTGTAAACGTGCTTGCTGCCACGATGTTGCTGGTGGTCACGGTCATCTCCTTCCTCGTCCACCTTTACTCCATCGGATATATGGCCGGAGATGCAGGTTTCAGGAAGTACTTCGCCATGCTGGGCCTGTTCACCTTCTCGATGATTGCAATTGTTCTCGCCAATAATTTGCTTATAGTATTCGTTGGCTGGGAATTAGTAGGGTTTTCATCGTACATGCTAATCGGCCACTGGAAAGAAAAGCCTGAAGCGGCGCGTGCCGCAAAAAAAGCCTTTGTCCTGAACAGAATCGGCGACGCAGGCTTTTTGGTAGGGCTTATGATCCTATGGACACATCAGGGTTCTTTCGACATTTCAACTCTTGATGCTATCAATGGTTTTTCTGAGTGGCAAACAGCCGCCTCCCTCTGTATATTTTGCGGTGTCACTGGAAAGTCTGCGCAATTTCCGCTGCTTACGTGGCTGCCCGATGCGATGGAAGGTCCGACACCGGTATCAGCATTGATCCATGCTGCGACGATGGTGGCTGCCGGCGTATATTTGATGATAAGGATCTTTCCATTCTTCACACCAACAGCTCTGGACGTTGTTAGCATTGTTGGAATTATAACGTCGTTGATAGGCGCACTTGCAGCGCTGGGACAATACGATATTAAAAAAATATTGGCTTACTCGACTATTTCACAACTCGGCCTGATGGTGACAGCGATCGGGTCGGCCACACCCGATGCAGCATTCATTCATCTGTTTACACACGCTTTTTTTAAGGCCTGCCTGTTCCTTGCAGCGGGATCAATTATACATTCGCTCCATCATGCACAACACCAGTTTCATACACACTTCGACGTCCAGGATATCAGAAACCTTGGTGGCCTTAGAAAAAAATTACCAGTCGTTTTTGCAGTTTTTCTGCTCGCAGGAAGTTCACTGGCGGGACTTCCGTTCTTCTCAGGGTTTTTATCGAAGGACGCGATTCTCACCGGGCTTGTCACGTGGGCTGGACCGGACACATCGTGGAAGTGGCTGGTGGTTATGGGCGCTTTTGCCGTTACGTTTTTAACGATGGTGTATACTTTCAGAATGATCTGGATTATCTTCTTCGGTAGTGAAAAAAAGACATCCGGTGTAGACCTGCCTGAATCTCCGGTAGTCATGCAGGTGCCATTGCTGATTCTGGCTACAGCCTCGTTATGGATTATAATTTCCTGGAACCCTTTTATCAATACACGATGGATCAATCCGGCGCTCGTGCATAGCTGGAATGTCACCATCCTTTCTGTGATCTGGGTGCTGGTGGCCCTCGCGGTCGCCTATCGGACCCGTAACAGGGCCAGCCAACTCAAAATTTTTCTGCATGCATTTTACCTGGATCATTTGATCGAATGGAATATAAAAAACGTAGCCATGAAATTCGTGGGTATGGCTTCCCGAATAGACAAAAAATTGATTGACCCATTCCTTCACGGGACTGCCTATGCGCAGGTGCTGGTTGCACATGTAACAGGCTGGTTCGACCGCGCCCTCGTCGATGGAACCGTCAATGGATTTACCAGCTTTGTAAGGGGAGTCGGAAGTGTTACGAGATCGTTTCAAGACGGAAAAATCCAGCTTTATATTTTCTGGTCCATTTTTACAATCATTATTTTTCTAATTTGGACCCTGCTTTAACACTGGCTTGAATAATGACTAAAGTACCCATTTGATGCAGCAATACTTGATCTCATTATTAATATTCAGTCCCCTTGCTGCTGCGTTCATTGGCGTTTTGCTGCCCGCCAAATCTGAAAATTCCTTTCGATATCTCACGTTGGCAGCAAATGTTATTCAACTATTCGTCGTCCTTTTCATGTTTGTCGCTTATGATAGTGCAGCACGAATCAACTTCGTTGAACAGCAGCCGTGGATCACGCTGGACCTCGGTGCCTGGGGTTTTTTGAAAGCAACTTATCTTGTTGGCATCGACGGCCTGAGTTTTCCCCTTGTCATCCTCTCGGTCTTTATCATGGGTATTGCTACCATATCGTCGTGGACTGTCACGCAGAATGTGAAAGGATATTTTATCCTGCTGCTCGTTCTGAATGCCTCGATCATCGGAAGCTTTACGGCATTTGACTTCTTGTTGTTCTATCTCTTCTTTGAGTTCATGCTCTTGCCTATGTTTTTTCTCATAGCCATCTGGGGTGGGCCGCGAAGAGAATATGCATCAATAAAATTTTTTCTCTACACACTGTTAGGATCAATTTTTATACTGATCGCAATGATCGGTCTCTATTTGTCCGTTCATGATCCCGTGACCTCAGGCAAACTGGTTCACTCATTTAACATCCTGCACATGACTGACCCAGCGAATTTTATTTCGAATTCAATTTTGGATCCGAATAATCCCTGGGAGATCGGTCCATACAACGGAAGGTTATGGGCTTTCTTGCTTCTGTTTATTGGATTTGCCATCAAGTTGCCGATGGTGCCACTTCACACCTGGCTCCCGGACGCACACGTGGAGGCGTCTACACCAATATCCGTTATCCTTGCTGCCCTTCTATTAAAGATCGGCGGCTATGGTTTAGCGCGCATCGCGTTTCCCGTCTTTCCTGAGGCAGCCTTGTATTTCGGTTGGTTTGTGGGATTGATGGGGCTGATCTCAATTATTTATGGCGCCCTGAATGCAATGGCCAGCAAGGATCTTAAAAGATTGATAGCCTATTCATCAGTTTCGCATATGGGCTTCGTGCTGCTTGGATTCGCCTCGCTCACCCCGGAAGGCGTTGCCGGAGCGGTCTATCAGATGTTCAGCCACGGAATAATTTCGGCTATGTTATTTCTACTGGCCGGCGTCATTTATGACCGAACCCACGACCGTATGATAAGCACTTATTCGGGACTCTCATCGAAAATGAAATCATACACGGCTATGGTGCTGGTGGGATTTTTTGCTTCGCTGGGATTACCGGGGTTTTCCGGATTTATAGCAGAGATCATGATCTTCCTGGGCGCGTTTAAATCCAATAGCACGACCGGTATTTTGCCCGAGAGTTTTGCCGTCCTCGCAACATTAGGTTTAATACTTGGAGCAGCCTATTATTTATGGACGCTTCAACGGATGTTCTTTGGCCCATTTAACGTGAAAGGACACATTGCTGAAAGTCAAATTTACGATTTGACTCAACGTGAATACTGGATGCTGATTCCACTGGCAGCGGCTACGTTGTGTTTTGGAATTTTTCCACAGCCGATACTTTCTATCATCGACCCGTTTGCCAAACATATAACTGAATTTGTTTTGACGACCGGCAGAAATCTAACATTGAGCCTTTAATGGGTACGGGTTTATACGAACAATTGGAATTGGTCCGGATGAGTTTCGGATTTTTCATTCCGGAGCTCGTGTTGATTTGTGCCATATTAGTGGTCCTTATTGCTGGCCTTATAAAAAGAGGAACCGTTTTCCTTCCGGCATTTTTAACTCTTCTTACCCTTTTCATCTCGCTGGCAACGCTTATCTTTTACTGGCCAACTGGGCAGGCGCCCATCGAGCTCTTTTATAATATGCTTCGAAACGACAGTTTCTCCGCATACCTGAAAATGTTGATCGACTGCGCAGGAGTTTTCACCGTTTTGATGACTTGGCGGAATAAGCAGCAGGAAAAACTTCCGGAGTACTATGCGCTGATTCTAACGGTAGTGTTAGGCGCACATGTCCTTGTAATGAGCGTGAACTTCGTTACCGTCTTCATCTCGCTAGAATTGATATCGATCAGTTCTTACGTTTTGACTGGATTTTCGTTTTCAAGATCTGGTGCAGAGGGCAGTCAGAAGTATTTCCTCTTCGGGTCCGTCGCCTCTGCAATAATGCTATACGGCTTTACCTTCTTTTATGGATTGACGGGTACGCTTGATTTTTCGTCGGTGGATTTTGTAAACGCCTTGGTCAACAAGCAAAGTACGCTTCTGCTGGTGGCCGGCACCATGGCCCTGGCGGGATTTTTATATAAGATGGCGGCGGCTCCACTGCATCCGTGGGCCCCAGACGTATATGAAGCAGCACCCATGCCGATCGTAGCCTTTTTTTCAGTGGTTCCGAAACTTGCAGGGCTTGGCGTGCTGGCGAAATTTACGCTCGCTTTGAATTTATTTGGCCAATCTCGTCATGATTGGCAGTTTGTAATTTGTTTTGTGGCGATACTTTCTCTTACCGTGGGCAACTTCTCGGCGCTGTGGCAAAAAAGGCCAAAAAGGCTTATGGCGTATTCTTCCATTGCACAGTCAGGCTTTCTTCTTGTGGGCATTGGCGCTTTCATTCCTACCGGGATTGATTTTATGCTCTTTTACGCCACGATCTACCTACTGACAAATTTTTTAGTTTTCTTCTACCTCCAATATTTTGAAACCATGGGCTTAAACACGCTGGAATCGTTTGCAGGAGTTGGAAGGATTTTGGTGTGGCCCTGTATAGCGTTATTAACGGGATTTATTGCACTGACTGGATTGCCACCGACAGCGGGCTTCACTGCTAAATTTTTCATTTTTTCCGCCATTTGGGAGTCATATCAATTATCCGGCAAGCCGATTTTGCTGTGGTTGCTCGTTTTTGGACTGTTGAACACTGTTGTCTCCCTGTTCTATTACCTCAGAATTCCCTTTTATGCTTTTATCAGGAAGGCGGAAACTCTTAAAAAGGGAAATAACCTTACGTTTGAAAATTTTTTTGGGGTCACATTGGTTTTGTTGATACTCATCTTGTTCTTCAAGCCGGATTTGTTGATGAGATGGATTAATAAAATTAACTTTGTGCTTTGATGCCGTTAGTTCGTTATCCGTTAATAATACTATTGGCTATTACTGATAGTATGGCGGGGAACCAGCATAACGAAGCAAGCGGATAAACACTAAAGGATAACGGACAACCAACATGAGTGACCAGATTCTCCACGAGTGCGGAATTGCAATGATCCGGCTCCGAAAGCCACTTTCGTATTACATCGAAAAGTACGGCTCCATGTGGGCCGTCAACAAGATGTACATCCTCATGGAGAAGCAACACAACCGCGGTCAGGATGGTGCAGGGATTGCCAATATTAAAATAGACGTAGACTCAGGTCACCGATACATCAGTCGCTACAGGTCGATAAAAACACAACCCGTAGCTGCGCTGTTCAAAAAAATCGGAAAGAAATATAAGAAGGCACAAAAAGAAGGAAAACAGAAATTCAAGAACGAACGGTGGCTTAAAGAGAACGTGGCTTTTACCGGCGAGCTTTGGTTAGGACATCTTCGTTATGGAACTCACGGGATGAACAGTATTGAAAACGTTCATCCTTTTTTACGGCAGAACAACTGGCGCAGCCGTAATCTTGTAATGGCCGGAAATTTCAACATGACCAATGTTGACGAACTGTTTGACCTGTTGGTTGGTCTGGGCCAGCATCCGAAGGAGAAGGTAGATACCGTAACCGTGATGGAAAAGATCGGACACTTCCTAGACGAAGAAGTGCAGGGTTTGTTCGATAAGTATAAAGACAAATTCTCAAACCGTGAGGTATCGGAAATCATTGAGAACGAACTGAATCTTTCTCGCATGCTCCGGCGGGCCTGCAAAGATTTTGACGGAGGATATACCATGGCAGGAATGATTGGCTCAGGTTCTGCATTTGTGGTGCGCGATCCAAACGGAATCAGACCGGCTTATTTTTATGCGAATGATGAAGTCGTGGTTGTTGCTTCCGAAAAGCCTGCGATCAAGACAGCCTTCAACATCGATTACAATCAAATTGAAGAGATCAAGCCAGGACACGCTTTGATAGTCGACAAGAACGGCGATTATGCGCAGCATACGATCATTCAGCCAGGCGAGAAAAAATCCTGCAGCTTCGAAAGAATATATTTTTCGCGTGGCAACGACCCCGATATTTATAAAGAGCGCAAACAATTAGGACGGCTGCTCGTACCCCAGGTGCTGCGTGCCATCAATTTTGATATCAGAAATACCGTTTTCTCCTACATTCCCAATACCGCGGAAACCGCTTTTTATGGTTTGATGGCCGGCATCGAAGACTACCTGATCAAGAAGCAAAAAGATGTCATCATCGATCAGAAGCCCTCGGTTGATTCACTGGAGGATATTCTCTCCTTCCGTCCCCGCGTTGAAAAGCTGGTGTTGAAGGATGTGAAGTTAAGAACGTTCATCACGGATGACGAACATCGCGATGAAATGGTGGCTCACGTTTATGATACCACCTACGAAGTGATTCGAAAAGGCATCGACACATTGGTGGTAATTGATGACTCGATTGTCCGTGGAACCACTCTCGAGAAAAGCATTCTTAAAATGCTGGACCGGCTTCAGCCGAAAAAGATTGTCGTCGTATCCTCGGCACCCCAGATACGATTCCCGGATTGTTATGGGATTGATATGAGCAGAATGGGCGACTTCGTTGCATTCCGCGCCATGACTGCTCTGCTAAAAGATCAGGGCCGCGATTATTTGATGGGTGAAGTGTACGAAAAATGCGTTCGCGCCCGCGGTCATCAGAGTCAGAAAAATTACGTCAAGGAACTTTACGACCAATTTTCTTACGATCAGATTTCTGCTAAGATTTCCGAGATCGTAAAGCCTGCTGACATGAAAGCGGAAGTGGAAGTTGTTTTTCAGACGGTTGATAATTTGCATAAAGCAATACCACTCCATACAGGTGATTGGTACTTTACAGGAAACTATCCGACGCCGGGTGGCATGAAAGTCGTTAATCGCTCGTATGTAAACTACATGGAGGGCCGGCTTGTTCGCGCTTACTAGGCTCCTAAGATGTCTCTCTGAACATCTCGGACGCTTATCCAAGGTAAAAATCAAAAACGATTTGATTCATACAGTTGAAATGTCCTTTGGGACATTTTGAATATCCACCCACCGCGCACGGGCGGCATGCAATTTTGTTGTTTTCCAGTACCGTGAATTTGGTACGGTAGGGATATTTGCCAAACAATAGAATTGTATTTCCCCAAAGTCCGAAAATTTCTTTTTTGAACGCAGAAGCTACTGGTATGAAATCATTGTCGAAAGTGAAAATCGCCCGCGCCCTCTTCACAATGCTTGCCATCTGATTAAAGTTAAATTTTCCACAGGCGTTGTAAATGATGGTGCGCTTGTTCAACTCCAGTAAACCCCGTTCGTAGTCTCCTGCATGTTGATTGAAAAATTGACTGATCAGGTTACCCGTGTTCGCGTCGTCTTTTGATCCTAGCAAAACGATGGGCTTGTTTATCTTGTCGCACAACTCGATCATCCGGTCCTCCGGAAGCTTCCGGGTATTGTGAGCAGCACCAATGCAAAACACGATATATCCTTTGTGAAAGGGTTCCGGCAGCCACTCCACGGCTACTTTATCCTTGTCGGGAATAAAATAGTCCAGTCCCAGCTCATCAGGTTTTGCCCCCAGGTCCCGAAGGCCTTCGAACATGCGTTCAACGAGATGGCGCGTGGGGAGCTGTTCGATCTTTAAGTTAACCATCAGCCATTGCTTCCATCGAATAGATTTCAGCGCATAGTTCGTTCCGGGCAAGATGAACGCGAGATATCTTGACAAAACATCTTCGGCCAGATTTATGATGATCTCGAATTTTTCGTGTTTAAGCCGCTGGTAATTTTTCCAAATAGATTGCTGGGAACAATGAACACGGTCGACGTAGGGGTTCTCCTCTAAGATGAAAGCGGAAGCTAAATGAGCAAGAATGTGCAACTCCAGGTCATCAAGCTGAACCTTTAAGGCGCGAAAGATGGGTGTAGCAAAAACTACATCTGCGATAGAGGATCCACATATCACTAATGCTTTCAAGGTATTTATCTGTTTTGGTCCTGGTCTTTAACGGTTCGCCAGGCAAAATATCGTTTAGCTTCAAGATTTGAGTCTCCTAGCCGCACACCTTTAAGCCGGAAACTTCGAACCTGCCTCCCACTGGCAGGTTCGAAACTGAAAATATTTACTAATTTGTACAACTAAAAACACGGCTTTTATGAATTACTGGTTGGTGAAGAGCGAGCCTGGTACGTTCTCCTGGGATGATCTGGTTCGCGACAAGAAAACGGTATGGGATGGTGTGCGGAACTTTCAGGCGCGGAGCAATCTCAAAAATATGAAGAAAGGCGATCTGGCTTTTTACTATCACACAGGCGATGAAAAGGCGATTGTTGGCATCAGCAAGATCATTTCGGAGGCATACCCCGAGCCTAAGGACAACGAATGGTTCGCCGTTGACATTGCTCCGGATAAAAAATTAAAAAAGCCAGTCACACTCGCACAAATTAAAGGCGATAAGCGTTTAGCTAATATGGTTCTGGTAAGAGCGTCAAGGCTTTCGGTGCAGCCCGTAAAAGCCGATGAATTCACCCTCATACTGGAGCTA
>DASUTP010000327.1:0-3828 GCA_036374515.1 Chryseolinea sp.
GGCTAAATATGTGATAGTCGTGAAAGGCGATGGCAATCGTCAGGTATAATACTGCAAGGCCGCCACCGACGAGAACGGAGCTGAATGCCGCAAACGACTTGCGCATTTTATGCGCGATACCCAACAATAACGCGCCACACAAAATACCTATGAAGACCCGGCCGATTTCATTTATCCACTCTTGATCAATTGCATACTTGACAAAGAATCCGATTCCGAGCACAAGAACACCGATCCCAATCTTGTTCGCGAGATTTTCGCCGATAAATTTTTCAAGGTCAGGATTCCGTTCAAAGAATCCCGGTTTTTTCGGCTTTGGCGCCCGGGCAACGGGTGGTCTCTGATGTTGGGGGGCCGGCGGAGGCGAGATCACGCCAGGCACTACGATTGCAGGTTCCTCGTCCTTGATTTCGTTTTTGACTTTGGGAATTTCTTTTTCAGGTTCCGCGGTTACTACCGGTGCGTGGCGGACATTGTAGTCTTCAAGCACTGACTTTTTACTTTCGGTTTGCTGGGAAATGCCAGCCTTTTTCAGCTGCGCTGAAAGCATGTCAATCTTATCCTGAAGCGCTTTGAATTTGTTTGAAACGCTGTTCTTGATGTTTAGTAGAAGAAAAAAAATTATGATGAGGAGAACAATGAGAAATCCTTCCATAGCATTTGATTTACGATTGTCTTCGGTGTATTATGTCGACATTGTTTTATCGGCCTGAAAAAATTACAACGGTGGTATACTGAAAAAAATTAAAATCCATCATCTTCCTCCTCAGTCGTTTCCTGCTTTGGCTCTTCCTTCGCCGGCTCTTCCCTTGCAGGTTCGTCCTGTGCGGGATCCTCTTTCGGCTGTTCTTTCTTTTTCTTTTCCTTCTTTGGCTCGTCGACAACGGGAGTTTCTTCTTCGACCGGTAACACTTCCTCCCGATCCTTCTTGCCTTTCTTTTTCTTTTCCATTTTCATTGGAACAGGAGCGGTTTCCTGGGGATTTTGCTCAGTTTGAGTTGGTATGCGTTGTATCTCTTCACCTGGCGCATCGGGTGTTTGAGCAGGTGCGGCATTTTCATAAAGATCATAGGGCACATCAATTTCATAATAGTCCCTTCTGAACCTGTTGATGAATGCCAGGGTCTCGTCGTCGCTTCCCGGTATGAAGGCGACCTCGCCGATTTTAGCTTTGCCGCCATTCGTCTTTTTTGAAATAATTGAATTGAACTCCGAGTTCGATGAGTGCACGAGAACGCGGTTGTCCTCAAGTCCGAAATAGTACCATGCTTCGGGTGAAGCTTTTATAAACACATTAAATACAGGTCCGCCATCCTCTGTCTTCTTTACCTCCATAAATCCCTCAAACGCTCCATTGATATCATTGCGGCCGATGTTCGACATGCCCAGCTTTCCCTCGTTATAAAACGCTTTACGCTTGGCAGACCATTTGAAATTAACATTGGAAAACACCAACGGTTTGGCCAGTGGCATTAGGGTACCCAATGAAACGTATCCCTGCAAGCTGCGCTGCTCGAAATCTTTCACTACACGTTCACCCAAAAAGTCGGCAATCTTATATAGCAGTTCCGTTTGGTCACCCAATCCCTCGTCAGCGCCTTCGTTTTTGATCACATCCTGTATTTGCTTTGCCATCAGGTCAAAAGCCTGAATGGGGATATTCGTGTCCACCATGACGAATGAATTCATTTTTACTTCATTCGACTTCATGTTTCCCTGCCCGATAGCAGATGCAGTCACATTAAAATCCTTGGTTCCTTTGAACAGGTTGACAGGTCCCTCGAACCTCACCTGCATATCCTCGTCTTTGTAGGCAAACACTTTCCCGGAAAGTTTATTTCCCCTGGCCTTTTCCACATCCTCAATTTTAAACTCGTGGGTTGCAGTATCGTAATAAAGCACGCCTTCGGGCTGGAAAAAGTCCTCATCATCCTCAAGCCGCTTATTATTCAGAAAAGTAAAATAGAGGTCATTATCGGCGGAGCCCACGTGCAACCCCGCATTCACGTCACTTCCGTCTTCGGTCGTAGCTGTGTTAAAGTCAATCATCACATCGGTTTCATCTCCGGTCTGGCTATACGTTATCCAGCTGTTATAATTCTCGATGTTTTTGATATCCAGCTTTACAAAACCGGTCAATTGCAAGGCCGGACGGGTTGCGTACATAATCATGTCGCCTTTGTAAAACATACCAGCCCCTAAAACAAGTTGTTCCTTATCCGACACCGAACCCGTGGCAACGGTCTGCATACTCGCCTCAGGAGCTTTTCTCCTCGAAGATCGTTTGGTTTCCTCTTCAGCCGTAATGGGCTCCAGGTGGAAATCGGTCATTTTGATGGCAAACGTATCGTTCAAAAAATTAACGTACTGATACGTTGCGTATCCGGAAAATTCCTTTCGTGATACTATATCCACCACCCCTTCCGTCAGACGGTGATAACCATTCAAAGTATCCAGAATAATAGTGGTATTTTTTAGAGTTCCGATTTTTGCATTCTCAAGGATAAGAACTTCGTTGTTCTCGGGGGTGATTTTCGCGTCCGCTACAATAATGTATGGGATCCCACTTACCTTTAACTCCTGCGTCTTCAAATTATATTCTGCTTTCTCTGCATTGAAATTCAACGAGTCAAGATCCTTCCGGGTGGTATAGAAATAAGAATTCTCCAATGGAACATCCGGATCTTTGCTCATGGTGATCTTCTGCTCGTCGAGATCCCATCGCATTTTTGGAATCGATGTTTTGAACTGAGCAAACGGAAAATCAATGGCTGCCTCACCCTCAACTTCAGGGCTTATGTCTGCATAATTTTGTTCCAGGTCGAACTTTAATTTCACATCGTTTCCCTGCAACAAGGGTTTTGTAGGGTCATCGGACTTTACCCTGAATTTTGCCCTTCTCGCCCCGAAATCCTTGCCATGAAAACTCAAGCGACGTGAAATCAATTCCGTTCCGCGCGTCTCGAGCTTTCCAATCCCCGTCACTCCTGTTCGGGAAACGATAACCGTTCCCTGCATTTGCGCTGAAGAGTCATAAAAACTAAAAGGAGCTTTCACATTTTTAATGCGCATTTCGTCCTTTTTCGGAAACCACTTCATCTCAAAATCGGTAAGCGATGCTTGCGGAAATGTTACATCGCCGAACTGCATGCGGTCGATCTTGGCGTCCGTTCCCTTTGCAGTTACGGAATCAGGATAAAACACAAAGTCATTTGCTTTTACAGAAGCTGCCAAAAAGTTGATCACGCCGGTTCCGCGAAGACCGCGATTATTCATGACGAGGTTACCATTCATCCGGCCATCGCCTTCGTACAGCTGGTAGCCGGATTGTGGAATTTTGTGTTCGAATCCCAACGACTTGTCGGGCTGGGTGTGAAGCTTTTCCTTGAATGCGGGAAACATTCCACTGGAGACAAACGTCCCGTCAAAATTGATCGATGCAGGGTCCGCATTATTCAAACTGTCAAGCTTGAACGCAGGCACTACAAAAAACATCGAACGGTCATATACCCCGCCCAAAACCTCCTGCCGGTCAAAATAGATCGCTCCTCCCGATGCCGCATCGAGCCTTGGATAATCGGGGATCTTTCTTTTTCCAGACTTATTATTTCCCTTGCTGATAAATAACGTTCCCGATGATTTGGATTGATCGCCCAGTCCTCCTACTGCCGCAGCCGTCGAGTCGGCACCCACCATTGAGTTGTTAATCTTGCGGCGCATACTTTGTCCACGCGCATTTGTTTCGGTGACAAAAAAGTTAATGGAGTCGATGTGCGTGAGCTTGATAAAGAAACTGTCGTACTTTAATGTGAATCCTTTACCGCTGAT
>DASUTP010000328.1:0-19075 GCA_036374515.1 Chryseolinea sp.
TTGCTGGGCTTTGGGACTTTCCGGGAAGAGACTTGCTTGCTTGCCCTCCGGAGGGTTTCCGGAGGAGGGTTCCCCCCTTTCGAGCCACTGGTTTGGCTCCGGCTGTTCCTGAGGCTCTTTTTTTTTTAGCGCCTGAGAATCCTTTTCGGATTCAGACGCTTCAACATCGCTATCGGTTTGTTCTTCCTGCGGACCCGATTCTTCATCCTGCACAAGCGCCACCTTGGTGACTTTGAATTGTGACAATCTGTTGCCCAGTGCCTTCCAACCTTTTACATCGATGATATCCTCCAGATTTACAATTTCATTGCTTTTTCCCTTGTCCTTGCCTTTCACGACCTCTATTTCAACCTCAGGGGTTTCGGACGTGGTCGCCGCTACCAGCCGCGATCCAATGGTTTCCGATATGAATCCGAATTCTTTATCAACGGTGCTCGTTTCAACAAGGAAACGTTTCACCATGTACTGCTTGCTTTCCCCGTCAACATACACCGCCGACACCGCTTTCTGAGGATTGAATTTTTCCACCAGGAGCGTTTTTTCCGGCTCATAACGGTTGCTCAAATCATAGTTCGTAATCTTATAAGAACCATTTCGCATAAAAGCGATCAATTGATCGTCACCATCAAATTTTCCAAGGTATTTCCCCCGCTTATCCCTGTTCAACCGGCCCGCGTCCGGATCGTACCAAAGGTCCAGCTTGCTTAGCGTAGACGTGCCTGCCTTCAGCAACTCAACCTTTCGGATCGGATACTTCGTGATGGTATTACCCCTTGCACTTCGTCCCTTGATTTCCAGTTCAGCAAAGTCGTATTCAAAAACTTTTTTTCGCGCCGTGCTCGACTGCGACAGCTTTACTTCAACTACTTCCGCTTCTCCATTCGGATTTCCACTGACGTAATGGATTTTGGAATTCGGATGCCCCTGCGTTAAATCGTACTCCTTGTCGCGGATTACTCCGGGCAGGTTGAATCTTTTCGCAAATCCCTTTCCTGACTTGGCATCCGTGTAGATCACGTTATAAACCTTCCGATCGTCACCTTTTTTCCAGATACCGACGTAAAGTATATCCTTCCCAACAAACACTTTCTCCTGGATGCGGGCAACGTAAGCCTTACCATCTTTTCTTATGGCGATCACATCATCGAGCTCGGAGCAGTCACAAACATATTCATCGATTTGCTTTCGTAGTCCGTATCCGATAAAACCGTCGGCCCGGTTAACATAAAGCTTTTGATTGTTAGCAATAACTTCCGTCGCTGTGACGGACTGAAAGCTTTTGATCTCCGTTTTGCGCTCTCTGCCCTTGCCATACTTGTCCAACAGTTTCTGATAGTAGCCGATGGCATAATCGGTGAGGTGCTTTAAGTTGTACTCTGTTTCCTTTAACTCTTTCTCAAGATCGCGCAGCAGCTCGTCTGCTTTAAATGAATCGAATTTTGAAATACGTTTGATCTTGATCTCGGTAAGCCTTACAATATCCTCGGTGGTGATCTCCCGATAGAATTTCTTCTTGTGAGGCTTCAGACCTTTGTCGATCCTGGCGATCACTTCGTCCCATGTCTCCGCCTGCTCAATATCGCGGTAGATCCTGTTTTCGATAAAAATCTTTTCCAATGAGGAGAAGAGTATCCTTTCCTTTAATTCGTCGCGCTTGATCTGAAGTTCGCTTTTTAAAAGCGCAACCGTCTGCTGGGTGTTGTACTTCAGAATATCATTTACCGGAAGAAAACTCGGCTTGTCTTCGACAATCACGCACGAGTTTGGCGAGATGCTGATCTCACAATCGGTAAATGCAAACAGCGCATCAATTGCAATTTCGGGTGACTGGCCGGGCTGAAGCAGGATCTGAATCTCAACATCCCGCGCAGTATTATCGATTACCTGCTTGACCTTTATTTGCCCTTTTTCACTGGCTTTGACTATAGACTCCATTAAAGAAGTTGTTGTGGTGGAGAATGGTATCTCCTTGATGGCCAGCGTCTTTTTATCTATTATATCAATTTTTGCTCTAACTTTTATTTTTCCGCCACGAAGCCCTTGGTTGTATTCAGAAAAGTCTGCGGTGCCGCCTGTTGGGAAATCGGGGTAGATCTTTGGCTTCTTTTCTTTCAGAACATCAATGGAAGCTTTAATCAGCTCACAGAAATTGTGCGGAAGTATTTTTGTTGACAGTCCGACGGCGATACCTTCAACCCCTTGCGCTAAGAGCAAGGGGAATTTTACTGGTAGTGTGACAGGCTCTTTCTTCCGGCCATCGTAGCTTAGTTGCCACTCAGTAGTCTGAGGGTTGTACACCACATCGAGCGCAAATTTAGACAGCCGTGCTTCAATGTAACGAGGCGCCGCCGCGCCATCACCAGTCCGGACGTCGCCCCAGTTGCCCTGTGTTTCAATAAGGATGTCCTTTTGGCCAATGTTTACGATCGCCTCTCCGATGGCTGCATCGCCATGCGGGTGGTACTGCATGGTGTTCCCAATAACATTAGCAACTTTATTAAAACGGCCATCATCCATTTCCTTCAGCGAATGCATAATGCGCCGCTGAACCGGTTTAAATCCGTCTTCAATCCTCGGCACTGCACGCTCGAGGATCACGTACGACGCATAATCGAGAAACCAATTTTGATACAGGCCATCAAGTTCAACGGTGTGAACGACATCTCCCTCACTTCCTTTTCCATTCCCGCCAGACGAGTTGCCAGGGCCCTCTTTTGCTTTTAGTATTACTTTTTTTTTGCTCATGTTTATACAGCAGGCTTTTCAATCATTGCGTTTCAGCTTTACAGAAAATTTCAAACCGCAGCGCAAAGAAAATTCATTTCGGTTATCCTCAGTTGTACGCCGGCCAGCATCTCAGTATCGGCCGCAGTTTTATTGTTTTACTTCTCTGCTTCGACTGGTATGGGTTCACCAAAAGCCGAAGAAGCCAACACCTTATTCTTTTACCAAGGCTTCTTTTTCTTCAATATCTTTTTCTTCCACAACATCCATTTCAATACGCAGGTTATCGATGATAAACTCCTGACGCGTCGGCGTATTTTTCCCCATATAAAACTCCAATATTTTTTGAGGATGATCATCTTTATGAATGATCACAGGCTGCAGACGAATGTTTTCTCCTATAAAGCCGCCAAACTCATCCGGGGATATTTCACCGAGTCCTTTGAACCTTGTGATCTCAGGTTTGCCACCCAGCTTTGCAACGGCTGCCCTTTTCTCCTCTTCGCTGTAGCAGTAGATTTTTTCTTTCTTATTGCGTACCCGGAACAGCGGTGTCTCCAGAATGAACACATGGCCGGCCTTAACCAACTCATGGAAAAACTGTAAAAAGAATGTCATCAACAACAACCGGATGTGCATTCCATCAACATCCGCATCGGTAGCGATGATCACTTTATTGTAACGCAATCCTTCCAGTCCATCTTCGATATTCAGCGCGTGCTGTAGCAGGTTGAATTCTTCATTTTCATACACCACTTTTTTCGTCAGTCCAAAGCAATTCAATGGCTTACCGCGAAGGCTGAAAACTGCCTGCGTTTCAACATCGCGGGATTTTGTGATTGAGCCGCTTGCAGAGTCTCCTTCCGTAATAAAGATCATTGTATCCAGCCCACGCGTGCTCTTTTCATCGTCAAAATGGAAGCGGCAATCGCGGAGTTTACGATTGTGAAGATTTGCTTTTTTGGCGCGTTCATTCGCCAACTTCTTTATCCCCGCAATTTCTTTTCGCTCACGTTCCGATTGCTGAATTCGTTTCTTCAGGGCTTCGGCCGTTTCTTTATTCTGGTTGAGGAAAATTTCCAACTCCCTGGCGACGAAGTCACTTACGTAATTCTTCACTGGCGCGCCATCGGGCGCCATGGCCAGAGAGCCAAGTTTTGTTTTAGTTTGGGATTCAAAAACCGGTTCCTGTATTCTGACGGCGACGGCACCGATAATTGACGCCCTGATGTCCGCGGCATCAAAATCAACTTTGTAAAAATCGCGCACTCCTTTTACGACGCCCTCGCGGAACGCAGCCAGGTGTGTTCCTCCCTGCGTTGTATTCTGTCCGTTGACAAATGAATAATACTCTTCGCCGTATTGATTTCCGTGGGTTAACGCGACCTCAATATCTTTCCCTTTAAACTGAACGATCGGATAACATAACTCTTCCGCGTTGACTTTCTGTCTCAGCAGGTCCAGCAATCCGTCTTTCGAAAAAAATTTCTTGCCATTGCAATTGATGGTGAGCCCAGCATTAAGGAAAGCATAATTCCACATCAGATCATCCAGATACTCAGGAATGAAATGATAATTTTTGAACATCGTGTTGTCGGGCTCGAACTCTACCAGGGTGCCATTTTTTTCCGCGCTCTTGCCAATTTTCGGATCGCTGGTCAGCACCCCTTTTTTAAATTCAGCCATTTTGGTTTGGCCTTCGCGAAAAGCCTGAACCTTAAAATAATTGGACAGAGCATTCACAGCCTTTGTACCCACGCCATTCAAACCTACCGACTTCTGAAAGGCACCGGAGTCGTATTTCGCGCCCGTGTTAATCTTTGAAACTACATCAACGACTTTTCCCAGCGGGATACCACGCCCATAATCCCTCACTGCCACTTTCGATTCCGTGATGGTCACATCGATAATCCGACCATAGCCCATCATGTGCTCATCGATACAGTTGTCCATGACCTCTTTCACGAGCACGTAGATGCCGTCATCCTTCGAGGAGCCGTCGCCTAATTTTCCAATATACATCCCCGGACGCAGCCGAATATGCTCACGCCAGTCAAGCGATTTGATACTGGACTCATTATACTCAAACATAGCCCCAGGCTTATCAGATTTCCCCATACACTATTCCGGAACGGTTAAAGAAAAAGAAAGGATAAAGAATCAATTTTATTAGGCTAAAAAGTCTGTTAGTTAAGTCCGGGAGGGCCTGTAGAAAACCCTCCCGGACTCAGAAAAAGTCAATTCGGGCCTAATAAAAGAATTTTTGAAATCACAACAACATTTTCGCGGAAATTTCTAATTACAAAAATTTATGAAACACGTTACTTTAGTTGGTTGATTATCAATCATTTGTTAATATTTATTCAAACTAAAAGTTTAAGATTAGACCGCTTGAAAATGGCATATACCGGCCACGCAGCAGCCCATAAAATGATCAGACCAAGGCTGCCATAAATCACTACAGCAAGCCTTTCAAAATCATATTTCTCTTCACTGTTGTAAAGTGAAATAAAGTTCATCCCTATGATTACAAAGATGTTCAGGGCAATGATCAACCCGAAGAACCAGCTCCGCAAATCCTCATTGCGCTTAAAGACCTTGGCCATCACGTAGACCATGGAGTTGCTAATCGCAATGAAAACCATAGCAAGGTAGAAGAACAGTTCGTTGCTTATTGCCAGCCGGGCCTGGGTATCATCCTGAACCAGAACCTCCTGCGGTAAAGTAGCATATACATATAACAGCGCCCCAAGCGTTGCCAACATGGAAAGAAACCAGATCGCTTTCAGGAGTTTTAATACCATGTTTTCGTAAATTTGGCTGCAAATTAAACGATAAATAGCTTGAACTTTAATCCTATCGTGCTATCAATTCCTATTTTTTTCATTCTGATTGGAATTGAGCTTGTAGTTGAACGGTTCACGCACAAAGAACTCTACCGTTTGCCGGATGCCATTGCTAATATGAGCTGTGGGATTACTTCCCAATTGTCCGGATTATTCCTAAAAATCTTTGGGATCGGTATATACGAACTGCTCTTCACAAACTTTGCGTTTTTCACCCTTGACAATAAAACGTGGTGGTATTGGATCCTCCTGTTTCTCCTTGTCGATTTTGCCTATTACTGGGCTCATCGCATGAGTCACGAGATCAATCTTTTCTGGGGTGGACACGTTGTACATCATCAAAGTGAAGACTATAATTTGTCCGTGGCGCTGCGACAAAGTTCCTTGCAGATTGTCTGGACATTCGCCTTTAATCTCCCCATAGCCTTTCTCGGCTTTCAAACCGTGGACTTTGCATTGATGTCGGCTTTAAATACGCTTTATCAGTTTTGGATTCACACCGAAACCATCGGAAAACTTGGCTGGTTTGAATATGTGTTTAACACCCCTTCCCACCATCGCGTTCATCATGGACGTGATCCTAAATACATTGACAAAAACCACGCAGGTTCCCTCATCATCTGGGATAAGATGTTCGGCACATTTCAGGCCGAGGAAGAAAAGCCAACCTATGGAATCACAAAACCACTCAACAGCTGGAATGCGATATTTGCAAATGTCAGCCACTATGTTGAAATGGGAAAAGACCTGAAGCGCATTCCCTCGTGGTCCGACAAAATCAGGTACTTATTTAAAAAACCGGGCTGGCTGCCGCCATCACTGGGAGGCTACCGCCCGCCGCCTGAGATCGATAAACTTTCTTACAAGAAATTCGATACACCGGCACCGATGAGCTTGAATCTTTATGTTCTGTTTCAATACATTTTGTGTTTGATAAGTACGGCGATATTCCTAAATAAAGCCGATCAATTTACGTTGGGAGAAAAAATATTTATCACCACCTTGATTTGTATTGTCGTCGTAAATAGCGGTGTACTTTTTGAACAACGGTCGTGGGCAAAGTATTCGGAATGGATCCGCATAGTTATATATCCTGTCCTGTTGGCGGGTCTTACATTTGTTAACATGTGGTCAAGCTTGTTGTACGTTTTAGCCGGCGCTTATCTGGTGATCTCGATCACATGGTTTTACTCTATTCAGCGAAAGAATGTCTACATCCAGATGGTATAAGCCATTTACCCTCGTCTTGCTCCTGCTAATTTCCTGCGGCAAATCTCTTCCATCATTTGAAAATATGGACCTGAATGCGTGGAAAGATGATAAGCTCGCCTGTGGCGGTAAGCGCACGGCAATGATCGAAACAATGCAAGAACAAACTGAAAAACTTTTGGCGCTCAACGAACAGGAGATCATTTCGCTGCTGGGAAAACCCGATGAAAATGAGCTCTACAAAAGAAATCAAAAATTTTTCTACTATTACCTGGATCCCTCACCTTCGTGTACAAATTCTGAAAGCATCGATCCAAAAAAACTCGTGATAAGATTCAATGCTGTTGGTTTGGCGAAGGAAGTAGCGGTGGAGTAGGTTGGGGAGAGTGGAGAAGTAGAAAGTAAGAAGTAAGAAGTAAGAAGTAAGAAGTAAGAAGTAAGAGGTAAGAAGTAAGAAGTAAGAAGTAAGAAGTTGGGGGGGACTGATGGCGGAAGTATATTTGATTAATCTTTAAAAAAAGCCGCATGACAAACATTGCAGTTATCGGATCGGGAACGATGGGGAATGGAATCGCTCATGTCTTCGCGCAATATAATTACAAGGTCTCGCTCATCGATGTTTCCGAGGCTGCGCTGGCCAAAGCGTTAACTATCATTCAAAAAAACCTTGCGAGGCAAGTCGAGAAAAATCTTATCACGGAGGAAATAAAAAGCCGCGCACTGAATAATTTAAAAACCAGCAGCAATTTAAAAGAAAGTGTAGCTGATGCAGAGCTGATTGTTGAAGCCGCCACTGAGAACATGGATCTCAAATTGAAAATTTTCAAGGACCTGGATGAGTTTGCAGAACCTGGGGCGATCCTTGCCTCCAACACCTCGTCGATTTCAATTTCCAAAATTGCATCTGTAACCCGTCATCCCGAAAATGTGATCGGTATGCACTTCATGAACCCGGTGCCAGTAATGAAGCTGGTGGAAGTTATCAGGGGAAAAGAAACAAGCGATGAAGTGACACATCAGGTTATGGCCCTTTCGAAAAAACTTGAAAAGGTACCTGTTGAAGTAAATGATGCACCTGGATTTGTCGCCAACAGAATTTTAATGCCGATGATCAACGAAGCCATTTTCGCCTTGCATGAGGGTGTTTCGGGTGTTGAAGAAATAGATACCGTCATGAAATTGGGAATGTCGCACCCTATGGGCCCGCTGCAGCTTGCTGATTTTATCGGGCTTGACGTCTGCCTGTTTATCTTAAACGTCATGCACGAAGGTTTTGGGACACAAAAGTACCTGCCGTGCCCGTTGCTCGTGGACATGGTTCGCTCCGGGCAGCATGGCGTCAAAAGCCAGCAGGGTTTTTATCAGTATGAAGCTGGCAATAAAACGCTGACGGTGGCATCGCGATTTAGAAAATAACGACTGGACCATAGGAACCAAATGGCTACTGCAGAGTCTCACCAAGCGGGAGGTTGAAGCTCTGCGTAGCAAATAGAGAAGACACCCTCTGCATTTTATCTCCCTGTCTTTCCCTCAATATTTTTCTCTGCGTTAAAAAAATTAGGCTCACTAAAACAGCAGGTACTTTTCTTGAAATTTTTAGCGCCGATGTCGCGAGCTTCTGATGAATAAAGTATTGAAAGTGCGCACTGCCATAGCAACCCAATGGAGGCTGCTGAGTCCCGCCAAGCGGTAGGAGGCGGCACTATCCCAAACGTCATTTAACAAGCGACGTTAGTCGCGATGATAGAAATCTCTCACTTAGCTCTCAGAAGATCGCGGATCTCAGTCAGCAACTTGACATCTGCCGGGGCCTCCGCAGGTTTCGCCTCCTCTTTCTTTTTCAGGGAATTCATTCCCTTAACTAAGAGAAATATAATGAAGGCAAGAATTAGAAAATTGATAACTACCGTCAAGAAATTTCCCCATGCAAGAACGGGCCCCAACTCCCGGGCCTTTTCAAGCGGCAGGTTTGGGTCGGCGTCAACAGCGGCTGAAACTTTTTCTGAAAGAGGAATATAAAGATTTGAAAAATCGGCTTTAAAGACTATGCCGACCAAGGGCATAATCAAATCGTTGACAACAGAATTGACGATGGTACCAAAAGCCGCGCCGATGATAACACCGACGGCGAGATCCATAACATTACCTCTTAAGGCAAATTCTTTGAATTCTTTGAGCATGGCAGGAGGGTTAGATTTAGTAGACGGAAATTAATTTATTTTAGCTAAACAAAAAAACCATGCCATGGTTTCGCTTTGGTTATGGCTAAATAGATTCATTCCCTGAAAAAATTGTACCTTTTCCAAGGGAAATAATTTCGTCTATGTCGGCCAGAAAAGGAAAGGTGTCAAGGAAAAAATCAATCAAGGGTGGCCGGCCATCATCCAACAAAAAAAGAACACTCGGAGTTGGAAATGAAAAGTCCACACTCAAGGCCTTGCATGAAAGCCAAAAGCGTTTAAGCCTTGCACTTAATTCCGCGCGCATCGGCATCTGGGATTGGCACATAAAATCAAATTCACTTTGGATATCGGACACCGTTCACGAGATCTTTGGCACGTCAAAAAAAACATTTGACGGAACGATGGAACCGTTACGCAAGCTGACGTATGAAGAGGATCAAAAAATAGTTGCAGAAGAAATAAAAAAATGTTTTGACTCGGATAAAAAGTATTTCGTCCAACATCGCATTAAGAGGCCAAAGGGAGAAATACGATGGATTGAAGTGATCGGAAAGGTTTTTCGAAATCGAAAACGAGAAGTAGTGAGGATGATGGGATCGATACAGGATATCACCGAAATAAAGCTCAGCAATTTTGAGCGAAGGGACTGGGAAGCCCGGTACAAGCTGATCGCTGCTTCCGCTAGCCAGGTCGTTTACGATTACGATTTAAAGTCCGGAAAAATTCAGTGGAGCGGTACCATTCAGGAGGTGCTCGGCTACACCGAGCAGGAGATGAACAATGTTGACAAATGGGAAAAGAATATCCATCGGGATGAGCGAAAATACGTCCAGACGCAACTAGCAATAGCCCGGCAGGGCCTGAAGACATTTGAAGTAAAATATCGCTTCAAAACAAAATCCAGATCCTTCATACATGTCCAGGACAAGGGAATATTTCTGACGAACGAAGAGGGTAAGGCGTATCGTATGCTCGGGACCATGCAGGATATTTCAGAAAAAATTCAAATCGAAAATAGTCTGATCGAAAGCAACCGCTTTAAAGAAAGCATGGAAAGCGCGATGCCAGGGATGTTATACGTCTATGATTTGAAAAAGCAGACTATCATTTATGTTAACCATACTATCACCCGGGCCCTAGGTTATGATTGGGAAGAAATTGAAAGCATGGGAAACAACTTCCTTCATAATCTCATACATCCGGATGATCTTGCTCAGTTACCGGGCTGGTCAAATGAGCCTAGTCGCACCGTTAAGTCAGCCGAGTATCGTGTTAGAACAAAAAATGGCGAGTGGCGATGGTTTTACACCCGGGACACTGCCTTCCAGCGCGATCAAAAAGGAAATGTAACGCAGATAATAGGCATTGCACAAGACATCACCGAGCGGAAGAAGACGGAAGCTGAGCTCGTTGAAAGTGAAGCACGGTTCAGAACGTTACAAGAGGCTTCATTCGGGGGCATCGGATTACACGATAAGGGAATCATCATTGATTGCAATCAAGGTCTTAGTGACATCACGGGATTTCCCAGAGAAGAACTGGTGGGGAGCGATGGGTTAAAGCTTGTGGCGCCCGAGTATCGCGAGCTGGTGATGCATAACATCCTTTCTGGCTATGAGAAGCCTTACGATGTTGAAGGGATCCACAAGGATGGGACAAGGTATGCATTGGAGGTTAGTGGCAAACAAATCCCCTACAAAGGTCAACAAATCCGGGTCACGGAATTCCGAGACATCACAAACCGAAAACTTATCGAACAAAAAATCCTCGAGCAGAATGCGCGGCTCCAGGCCATTACCATAGACCTGAAACGGAAGAACGATCAGCTGGAAGAGTTTACCCAGATTGTTTCTCATAACCTGAGATCACCCATCGGAAACATTCTCAGTTTGGTGACCTTTATGGAAACGGCAACCTCCGACGAGGACAGGGCCCAGCTTATGAGTTATTTAAAGGAGTCGACGGCCAAAGCGCTTACTACATTAGAAGAACTCAACGAGGTGCTTAAATTAAAGCAGAACAAGAACATCGAAAAGCAACATCTTGAATTTGAGCAAGTTTACAATCAGATCAGAACCATGATCAGCGCAAAAATCGCCGAATGTTCAGCGGAGATCAAATGCGATTTTTCCAGGGCGCCAAGGATCACATACCCCAATATTTACCTTGAAAGTATTTTTCTTAACCTGCTTACCAATGCCCTCAAGTATCGGAAGCCAGATCAGAAACCGGTCATAGAGTTAAAGACCTATTACGACAAGAAGGATATAATTATGGAGGTAAAAGACAATGGTTTAGGGATAAATCTCGACCGTTACGGACATCAGATTTTTAAGCTTCAAAAGACTTTTCATAAACACCCGGAAAGCAGGGGTATTGGATTATTCATGATTAAGAATCAAATTGAGGTTATGGGTGGCGAAATTTCTATTAAGAGCAAAGAGAATGTCGGCACCACTTTTTTCATCAACTTCAACAAGCATCACTCAAATGGAGACTAGGTCACCCATCATCGCCCTCGTGGATGACGACAAAATTTTTCAGCTTATGTCCGCAAAAATGATCGAATCGCTGGATCTGTCGCACCGGATCCTGCAATTTGGAAATGGCGAGGAGGCCTTACATTATTTGAGGGACAATATTTTAACTCCTGAAAATTTGCCGGATTACATCTTTCTCGATATCAATATGCCTTATGTAGATGGATGGATGTTTCTGGCGGATTACGCGACCTTGAAGAACACTTTCGAAAAACAGATCCGGATTTTTGTCATTAGTTCTTCCATTGACTCCCGCGATATTATCCGGGCGCAAAACAATTCCGATGTTCGCGACTATATCATTAAGCCTGTGACACCGGAAAAGTTTAGAGAACTGGTGGCCTATGCCTAAGCAATGATCGTTGAGCGTTGATTGTTGAATATTGAATATCCCCGCTGAACATTGAGTGTTGATTATTGAATATTTCCGTTGAACATTGAGTCTTGTTTATTGAATATTCCCGCTCTGTAAAAACTCAATAATCAACGTTCAATACTCAATGGACCTTTTTTCCAGACGTTCTCCTCCACACTTTTTTTTATTCAATTTTTCGTTCTAAATATCCTGCGTTTTGGAAATGTTAAAAGAACACCCGTTATGAGCCAAGCAAAGTATGATTTAGAAGACAGGTTGGTAAACTTTTCTTCAGCAGTAATTGATGTCGTTGAGATGCTGCCGGCTACCAGATCGGCGAAGTACATAGCAAAGCAGCTTATTCGCTGCGGCTTGTCTCCTGCCCTATTATATGGAGAAGCACAAAGTGCCGAGTCAAGAGGCGACTTCATTCACAAAATGAAAGTTGGATTGAAGGAATTAAAGGAAACGCGCGTTTGCTTGAAGTTGATTCAAAGAAAAAAAATGGTGAAAATTCTTGATCCAATTGCAAAGGAAAACGAGGAGCTGATTGCCATCATCGCAAAGAGTATTGAGACAGCGAAGAAAAATAGAGATGCTGCAAGTATTCTTGATTCTTAATTCTTGATTGTTGATTGTTGATTATTGAATATTCCATTTGAGTGTTGAGTGTTGAATATTCTAATTGAGCATTGAGCATTGAGCGTTGAATATTGAATTCTTCCTATCGAACATTCAATAATCAACAATCAATAATCAATTAATCAAGTTTAGAGGATTACGCAGGCCTTCATATCCTGTAAGCTCGACGCCGGCGCTGCCGATAAACATCTCGGCATTGATCTTAACCGGAATACGATTTTTATCGTCGGAAAAATATGCCGTCACAGAGTTCTCGCCATCGAAAACTTTATTCTGAGGCATCACAGGTTTAAAAACCAAAGTTTTAATCTTGCCCGCTTTCACCCGGATGGTCTGTTTACCGTGGTAAACAATTTTCATCTTGTAAAATTCATCCTCAAAAAAACCCGTGACCACGATGGTGTCTTGTGGCTTGACTTTCGACATATCCATGTTGCGCAGGTATAAAAAGCCTGCGATCATGTCGCGTACATGTGCAGGTGCATCGTAAAATTTCGATTCCTTGAACTTGCCGGTCTTATTGTCAATGGTCTTTACTTCGATTTTTTTATTAACTTGGTCAAAGTAAGTCCATTCATCTTTCTTATAGCGGCCTTCACGGATCCGCCGGTAAAACTGATGCGGTAAAAGTGCAGCAGTATCGATGTAAGCCCCCCATTGATCGTCCACATCGGCGACCCAATCGACCATGCCCACGGTCCGCCCGTGCACGTCGATCTTAAAACAATCACGGTCGTTCAGCCGGAAATACGTATTCTGAATTCTCACACTGCCCTTACCTACAGTAAAAATCCCGTATGTCATCTTGAAATTTATTACCTCGCCCCGCCCGAAACTCACATTCTTCACCTGGGGGTAGACACCGTTCCTGTAGTTAACAAAACCGGTAAGTAAGCCTAATAGAATAAAACAAAAAATAAGCCTAATCATCGTTAAATACTTAAAGTTACGCAATGCGTGCTATTCCATTGTATACGGTGTAAGAAATTCAAACGATATGCCAATACCACTGGATTAAACTGAAACATTATTTTCCCTTAGTGCATCGTTCAGTGAGGTTTTTTTATCGGTACTCTCCTTTCTCTTACCAATAATCAGCGCGCATGGTACATGAAAATCGCCAGCTGGGAAATTTTTTGCATAGGATCCGGGTATTACGACGGACCGTTCCGGCACATAGCCCTTCGTTTCGACCGGGGTTGAACCGGTAACATCGATGATCTTCGAGCTGGCGGTTAACACCACATTGGCCCCCAGCACAGCCTCCTTTCCCACCCTGACTCCTTCCACCAAAATACACCTCGACCCGATAAATGCTCCATCTTCTATAATAACGGGTGATGCCTGAACCGGTTCGAGGACACCTCCTACGCCAACGCCTCCACTCAGGTGAACATTTTTTCCAATCTGAGCGCAGCTTCCAACGGTAGCCCAGGTATCCACCATCGTTCCTTCATCCACATAAGCGCCGATGTTGACATACGATGGCATCAATATAACCCCTTTACTTACATATGAGCCATAACGGGCAATTGCATGGGGAACCACGCGTACACCCAATTCTTTGTAGCTGCGTTTTAATTTGATTTTATCATGGAATTCAAAAGGCCCAACTTCGATCGTCTCCATTTGTTGAATAGGAAAATACAAGATCACAGCTTTTTTTACCCATTCGTTGACCTGCCATCCGCCCGCTGCAGGCTCGGCTACACGCAGTTCGCCTTTGTCTAGTTTTTCGACGACACCACGGATAACTTCCTGACTTTCGGTGGCTTGGAGCAATGACCGGTCTTCCCAAATTTTTTCAATGCGTTGTTTCAATTCCATTATGTTAAATTTAATTCAGCATGCAAGAAATAAAAAAAAGGAGAATAGTCCTCGCCTCTGTACTCAAACCCGTCAATGACCCACGCATGTTTGAAAAAATGGGGCAGAGCTTGTCCCACAATTACGAAGTTCACATCATGGGAACGCATGCCGATGATGTGCACGCCGGCGCTGATATATTTTTTCATCCATTGGCTCCGTATGCGCGCTTCAGTATTGACCGCGTGTTAGCACCATTCAGAATTCTAAAGAAAATTTTTCGCCTCAAACCAGCGCTGCTCATAGTATGTACGCACGAATTGTTGTGGATGGTTTTGATCGTCAAAATCTTTTTGCCTTGTTCCGTGGTGTACGACATACGCGAAAATTTTTTCAGGAACATATTATACACGAATTCATTTCCGCCCATTCTACGGGTTTTAATTGCGTTGTACGTAAGAATTAAGGAATGGATAACGCTGCCGCTGATAAATAATTTTTTCCTCGCCGAAATTGGGTACGCGCACGAACTTGGCTTTGTCAGGAGCAAAATGCTAGTTTTGGAAAATAAGCTTAAAAAGGTTCGTATGCCTCCCCTTAAAAAGTGGAGTGACGATGACCAGAACATTCACCTGCTTTTTACCGGGACCCTGGCACCTACAACAGGCATCTTTGTGGCCATCGACCTTGCCACTAAACTTCACGCACTCGATACGAAGATCCGGCTGCACATCGTGGGATTTTGTCCGATGGTCACCATCCACCAGGAGATCATGGACCGCATTCGTAACAAGTCGTTCGTCTTGTTCGGCCAACCAACTGAGCCGGTCGCGCACCTGGATATTGTGAGGGCAATCCAACAGGCCGACTACGGGATCATTGCCTATCCGCCAAACCCGTCGACACAGAATACAATCCCTACAAAGTTATTCGAATACTTGGGATACAACCTTCCCATCCTGTTGTTGAAACACGAACCGTGGGTTGAAAAATGCCGCGAGTATGGCGCAGCGGTGCCTTTCGACGCCGAACGTATTGATGCACCAGAAATGCTCGATGCAATGAAACGCGGTGGCTTTTATTTAAAAGATCCCCAGGATGTTTTCTGGGAATCCGAGGAACGAAAGCTGCTTGAGGCGGTAAGCCGACTGGTCGATTCGTGATCTGTTCATTAGCGTGACCGAATATTAGCACACCTTGCTGTATCCTACTGTAAATCAGTATAATACGTTCGTTTAATTTTTTTAATTCTAAATATTTTTTTAGATCAGTCTAAACTTTATTTTTGTCTATCCGTTTTGATTTGCAGGATCCCGGGTATGTTAAGCTTCACCGAAGAGAATTATATCAAAGCCATTTACCACCTGGCTGATGGCGGCAGCAAGCCGGTTCTCACCAACGAAATCGCCGACGCAATGAATACCAAAGCGGCTTCGGTCACGGACATGATCAAAAAGCTGTCGCATAAAAATTTTATCTCCTACGAAAAATACTACGGTGTCAAGATGACCAAGCACGGTAAAGCCGAAGCACTTACCATCATTCGTAAACACCGGTTGTGGGAGACCTTTTTGGTCGAAAAGCTGCACTTCAGCTGGGATGAGGTACACGAAATAGCTGAACAACTCGAACATATACAATCGCCCTTGCTCATTGAAAAACTGGACGCCTTCCTGAACTATCCAAAAGCCGACCCCCACGGTGAGCCTATCCCCGACCGGAACGGAAAAGTACAAGTAAAGGCACACGGTTGCCTGCATGAACAGATTCAAGGCTATACAGGCAGTATTGTGGCCGTTAAAGACTCCGATTCAAGTTTGCTGAAATACCTCAACAAGATCGGCGCCGTGCCAGGTAAAAAAGTTGAGGTTATCGGAAAAGAAGCATACGACGAAAGTATCGAGATAATTATTGACGATAAAAATCTTACCCTCTCTAAGACAGTAGCGCAAAACGTGTTAGTGACGGTATAACTTGTAGCAAAATATGGAAATGGGAAATACGTTGCGGAAATCGCTGAGTGAAGTTAATTCCTCCGTCGATACAACACAGGGGAAAGGATGGCGGAAACTCCTGGCATTTTTAGGACCAGCGTACCTCGTAAGTGTCGGTTATATGGATCCGGGCAACTGGGCAACCGACATCGCCGGGGGTAGCCGCTTTGGTTACGCTCTAATATGGGTTTTGTTGATGTCGAATTTGATGGCGCTGTTGCTGCAAAGCTTAAGTGCGCGACTGGGTATAGTCCGGCAGTTGGATTTGGCCCAGGCCTCAAGAAGTTCTTACAGCCGCCCTGTGAATTTCTGCCTTTGGGTACTAGCGGAAATCGCCATTGCGGCCTGCGATCTTGCTGAGGTCTTGGGGATGGCGATCGGGTTGCAGCTTTTGTTTGACCTGCCTTTATTATGGGGTGTAAGCCTGACAGTACTCGACACCCTGCTCCTGCTCTTCCTGCAAAGTTATGGCATTCGGAAAATTGAAGCGTTCATCATTGCATTGGTAGCCATCATTGGGGGAGCATTTCTGATTGAAATGTTTTTCGCCAAGCCGAACTTTCCAGAGCTCGCAAAAGGTTTTATCCCGTCCATTCCCAACGACCAGGCCCTCTATATTGCAATTGGTATCATTGGCGCTACCGTTATGCCGCATAACCTTTATCTGCATTCCTCGCTGGTGCAAACCAGGAGGATCCAGCGTACCGACAAGGGAATCTGGACTTCGATAAAATATAATTTCATCGATTCGGCCATTGCCTTAAACGCGGCATTTTTTGTAAACGCCGCCATCCTGGTGCTCGCGGCCTCGACTTTCTTTAAGGCGGGACTTTATGAAGTAGAAGATATTCAGGATGCCTATAAGTTTTTAAGTCCTATGCTGGGCACAGAATGGGCCTCGATGCTCTTCGGTATTGCGTTGGTAGCAGCGGGGCAGAGTTCAACGATCACGGGAACGCTGGCCGGCCAAATTGTGATGGAAGGTTATCTCAATTTGCGTATTGCGCCCTGGTTGCGGCGACTCATCACGCGTTTGATCGCGATTATTCCCGCTTTTATTGTGATTCTGATTTACGGGGAAGAAGAGACCGGCGCCCTGCTTATTTTCAGTCAGGTGGTATTGAGTTTGCAGCTTGGATTTGCCGTAATACCGCTCATTCACTTCAACAGCGACAAGGAAAAAATGGGCAAATTCGTCATCAAGCCATGGGTTAAAATAGCAGCCTGGCTTATCGCGATAGTGATCGTTTCCCTGAATGTGAAGCTCGTATTACAGGAAATTACGGGATGGCTAAGCGATGCTGGAGAAGACGCATGGATCATTTGGGTCACGGCAGTGCCAGTATGTCTCGCAGCAGCCGCATTGTTATTATACATTACCTTTAAGCCATTACTGGAAAAAAGGGCTGCAGAACGCGATGCGAAAATTCCGCACGGCTCGGCGGTGAAGCTCGATGTTTCATCCAAGCTTATCTATAATCGCATAGCCGTCACGATCGATTTCAGTAAAATGGACACCCTTACAATAAGGAGCGCTTTGGCGCAGGGCGGGCTCACGGCGCGATACGTCCTGCTTCACGTCGTGGAGACAGCAGGGGCCATGGTATATGGCAGTGATATTGAAGATCAGGAATCGGCCAAGGACACCGAAGCTTTGGAGGATTACAGAAAGCAACTGGAAGAAAAGGGTTACGCTGTTGAAATAAAAATCGGGTATGGCAGTCCTAAAAATACCATCCCTAAAATGGTGAAAGAATTCCAGGCCGACCTGCTGGTCATGGGTGCTCATGGACATAAATTTTTCAAAGACTTGATATTCGGCGCCACCGTCGACACCGTAAGACACCGGGTAGATATTCCGGTTCTCGTGGTAAAGGAAAAGTGAGGGAAGCGTGCAGCGGACAGTGGACAGCTTACTGCTTTTACGGTGGAAGCTCGATGGTATTGTGCCAAACCTTTCAGCTTTTATCTTAGTTGTGTAACTTTCAACCGTAGTAGCTGTCAGCTGAGTGCTGTCAGCTGTTAGCTTTAAATTCTCTATGTCAATTCACTTTGAAGATACGATTGTCGCCTTAGCCACAGCGCAGGGGGTCTCTGCGATTGCGGTCGTGCGCCTTTCCGGCGCCGATGCTATCAGCATTGCGCAAAAATGCTTTCCCGGAAAAAATTTGGATGAGCAACCATCTCATACCCTTCACTTTGGAAACTTTTACCATGAGGAAAAAATAATCGATGAAGTGCTGGTCTCAGTTTTCAGAGCGCCAAATTCCTTCACCAAAGAAAATGCCGTAGAGATATCCTGCCATGGCTCTCCTTTCATCATCAAAGAAATCATTAAAGCATTGCTTCACGCGGGAGCGCGGCTAGCCCAACCGGGAGAATTTACAAAGCGTGCCTTCCTTCAGGGGAGATTTGACCTGGCGCAGGCGGAGGCAGTCGCCGACCTTATCAATGCAGAAACAGACAATGCCCGTCAGGCTGCTTTAAATCAGATGCGCGGTGGCTTTTCCAAAGAGATCAATCATCTGCGGGAAAATCTTATTCATTTCGCTTCACTCATCGAACTTGAACTGGATTTTGGTGAGGAGGACGTAGAGTTTGCCAAACGCGATGATCTTCGCGAGCTTATATTGAAAATTCAATCGTACTTACAGGCGCTCATCGATTCCTTTGATCAGGGTAATGTTATTAAAAACGGAGTGCCTACAGTTATTGCCGGGAAGCCAAACGCAGGCAAGTCCACGTTGCTAAATGCTTTGTTGAATGAAGAACGTGC
>DASUTP010000329.1:0-11709 GCA_036374515.1 Chryseolinea sp.
ATTATACACGAAGTTCTCGAATTCACCGTCCGTGCTGTGGAACGATGGTGCGGTCAATCCTGATTCAGTATTGAAATCGGAGCTAAACAAGGAAGTCGTTGAAATATTAGGGTATAAATGCGACGAACTCGTTCTTACCTGCACCAGCGGTGTTCAGAAATATTATTTCAATTCAAAATTAAAAGTTGACCCAACGCTCTACGCACGTCATAAGTTCGGCAATTGGCATCACTACCTTTTAAAATCAAGAGCCGTGCCCCTCAAAATGTTAGTTGACAACGTTCAATTTTCCCTGGAAAGCGTGGCGGTCGAGGTCACACCCCAAAAGATCGACAGCCAGTTGTTCGCGTTACCTGCGGACGCAAAACTTGAAAAGAGCCCATTTTAAAATAACTGAAACTTTGCCCGGCTATTCCGATCGCAAGGAGTTGACTGGATTCGCTGTTGCTGACTTTATCGATCGGTATCCTACAGTGACCAGAGCAATGAATAATGTTGTGCCAAGTCCAATGAAAAATATGGACGGCCCGATCTCATCTTTATAGCTGAACTCCTCGAGGAATTTGTTCATTACGAACCACGCCAGCGGCGCCGCGAGAAAAAACCCGATCACGATCAATTTTATGTATTCCTTTGAGAACAACATGACTATACTTTCGACGGAAGCCCCAAGCACCTTCCTTACTCCTACTTCTTTTGTTTTTTGATTAGCCATGAAAGTAGCCAAACCATATAGGCCCAGGCAACCTATAAAAATTGCTATCCCGCTAAAAACGCTAAGCATAATAGACATCTTTTTTTCACTTTCGTAAAACTCTTCAATCTGCTCATCTAAAAATCTATAATCAAATATGTGCTCAGGGTAAGCAGCCTCCCATTTCGGCTTGATGGCAGTTATAACGTCCTGTGCCTGATTCAAGCTAACACTTATAGAAAGCGTTTCATAACTGCGAATTCTGTTCATCAAGGTAGTTGCCTCAATAGGTTGGCGTAATGAAACAGTATGGAAGTCTTTTACAACGCCCACGACAGGCAATTTTTTACCCCAAAGATCGATCACCTTATCCACTATGTCATGGGGATCCGTGAGTCCTACAGTGTGCACAAATTTTTCATTCACCACGAATCCAAGAGCGGTATCGAAATCATCCAGATTCTTGCCTGCAATGATATCAAGACCATACAGGTCGACATAGTTGCCATCTACCAGTTTGACCTGGCTTGCAAAGGTCTGATCATTACCCTGAATGGTAAACGTGGTGTTGGAAACGTGCCCTGAAGACGGGGGCGCGCTGCTAAGGCTTGCACCGATCACTCCAGGTATCTTGAGAAATTCATCGCGGAGCGTGCGCATTTTGCTGACGTTACCTCCTTCTGCCGGGACTTCTGATGTTGGAATCGGCAGGATGATTATCGCATCCTTTTTGAAGCCCAGATCCTGCTTTTTAATATAATCCACCTGATTGATGACCACGATCGTCCCGATGATGAAGAATTGTGAGATAACAAATTGAGTTACAACCAGCGCGCGCCTAAGCGAAAACCCGGAGGAATTTTTGTTGCTGATTAAATTCTTTAACGCGAGCACCGGATTATATCCGGAAACCACGAACGCGGGGTAAAGGCCCGCAAGAGCAGACACAAAAAATGTTATACCGATCAAGTACATCCATAAAAAGACATCCGTCGAAAGGTTCAATGCCAGGTCGAGATCGAGGAACGGGTTTAGGTAAGTCAGTGCCAGTTGTGTAAGGCCGAGTGATGCCACTACGGAGAGAAGCGTGATAAGCGTCGTTTCACCCAGAAATTGTGTGATCAATTGTGCGCGCGAGCTGCCAAGGGCTTTGCGAATTCCAACCTCTTTCGAGCGTTTCACCGCCTCTGCGGTCGCCAGGTTTATGAAATTTATGCAGGCCGTGAAAACTAAGATCAATGCAATTACCTCAAAGGAAATGAGCATTCCACGGCTGGTCGTGTTGTAGGTATAGGTGTCAAACCTGTCATCGAAATGAAGGTCTGCAAGGGGTTGGACCAGATACTCAGCCTTATTGACGTTGTCGCCCAAGTATTTTTTTGCAAATGCGGGTAGCCTATTCGATACCTCAGCGATATCTTTTTCTTGCCGAAGCAAAAAATAGCAATGCTCATCGCTCCAGATGCTGTGCCAGCCCACTTTTTCATTTTCACTTTTGATGCTTACGTACGACAACATCAAATCGAACGGAAAGTCTGTGTTGGAGGGAAAATCTTCCATCACGGCCGTCACCTTGTACTCAAGGTTATCAAACTTCAAAATCTCGTTCCGCGCATCTTCTTTTCCAAAATATTTCAAAGCCCACCGGCGGGAGATAATAGCTTCGCCCGGCTCATCCAAGCCACGTTCTGCATCTCCCAACAGCATTTGCCGGTCAAAAATCTTGAAAAACGCTGGTTCAGTGTAGACAATCCCGGCCTCCTCCATGTATTTTTTTGGTTCCTTTTGGCCAACCTGCGGAATGGTTACCATCGCGTCCGAGCGATAGCTCGTAAACACAATTTCTTCAGCCTCCGGAAAATCGGTTCGAAACGCATCCGGCAACACAGGCGGAATGCCGGAACTTTGCCGCTTTCCCCGGTTTCCTTCGCTTTGGCTTACGACACGATATATTCTTTCCTTTTTGGAATGAAAGGTGTCAAAACTTAAAATATGCTTTACGAGCAGGAACAATAACAAACTGCAGGTGATACCCAGGGTAAGGCCTGCAATGTTGACCAGGGCGCTCCCCTTTTGGTGAATGACGTTTCGAACGGCGGTGACAAAATAATTTTTAAGCATGAGTCTTTAGTCTGGCTCCCCTAAACCAACATAGATGCCATGTTTGCTAATTCCCGAATTAGGCAGCAGCGTCCATATTTACAATGAATTCATTGTACGGCCTTGTCCACCTGCGTTCGTTAGCGGACACTAAAGGCTCAGATTGAAATTATTTTTCAGCTGCCATCGTTGTGGAAGTGAATTAGTATTTTTACAACATGCTCTTACAGCAAGTTTTGATTGGACTTATTTTCACGGGCGCCATTGGCTACGTTGGATCGATAGTGTACAAGAATTTTCGGGCGAAAGATGGCTGCGCCTCGGGGTGTGGTAAATGTGGCTCGATTGACTTTGCCAAAATCGAACGGCAGGTTAAAGAAAAAGAAAAGGAAGGCGCTTTATCTAAGCCCAGACTTTAGTACCCTCAGTACAGTTTTTACACATTTCAATTTCATTTCGTGAGTGCAGCAGTGTAGATCTGAATCGGTGATAAGGATTGCCGTGCCAAATCTCGGCGAAAGAATTCTTCGAAAGGTCGCCTAACACGTGATGCGCATCTTTGTCGAAACAACATGGTACAACTTTACCATCCCAGGTGATAACACAACTTTGCCACATTTTCCAACAATGGTTTTCCAATTTGCTTTTGATGGAATACGTGTTTCCTTCGCCTTTACGATATCGCGAGTATCGATCCTGTTCGGGTATCAAAGGCGACCCATGCTCGAAATCATACACTTGCGCGGTCTTTAATACGACCTGATCGACCCCTAACCGGCTTGCAAGTTTGTAGACGTCAGGAATTTGATGTTCGTTAGGTTTTACAACTAAGAATTGGAATACAACATGGGGCGTTCTCGACTTCAGCTTTTTCTTCCAAGACAAGACGCTCTTGGTTCCTTCCACAACCTTATCCAGGGATCCTCCAATCCGGTAAGACTCGTACGTATCCTGAGTGGTTCCATCGATAGAAATTATCAAGCGATCGAGCGAAGATAAAACGGTCTCCTTTGACTGTTCGTCCTTTAAAAAATGAGCGTTTGTTGAGGTAGCCGTATATATCCCGCGGTCGCTTGCATATTTTACCATGGCTAAAAATTCAGGATGCAAAAATGGCTCGCCCTGAAAGTAAAATGTCAAGTAGTTCAATGTCGGCGCAAGCTGATCTATCACTGTCCTGAACAGGTCAGCGTCCAGCATACCGGTTGGCCTTTTGAATGAACGCAGCCCGCTGGGACATTCAGGACAACGAAGGTTACAGGATGTAGTTGGCTCAAAAGCAATGCTGATCGGTAGGCCATTTATGGCAGGCATGCCGCGCCAGCGGGAATAATGATAGCTTGAATGAACGCTTGCGATATTTGCAAGCCGCTTGGGAGTTAGCTTCGAAAGTAAATTTAAGCCGTCTGTTATCCCTCCAATCATGACTGCAAGTTATAAGTTCATGCTGCTATGTCAAGGCAGTTCGTTCCAAAACTCATTACGGTTAAAAAATATAGCGGCGGACTCCGATTACAGAGATATCGATTAACTTGCGTCAGACTGCATTGAAATGAGAAAACTCTTTTGGCTTCTGATGCTCATCGCTTTTGCTGGCAAGGCACAACTATCAGAGCAAGCAATTATTTCCGTCCTTACCTGTGGCCCCTACCAAGGTGAACTGTACTCGGCGTTTGGTCACAGCGCTTTTCGAATATATGACCCCGTAAACAATATAAACGTCGCGTGTAACTATGGCACCTTTGATTTCAATCAACCAAACTTTTACTTGAATTTCGCACGTGGATATAACCTGTATAAATTAAGCATACAGGATTACCAGCGGTTTGAAGACTTATACATTTATGAAAACCGGTTTATCCATGAGCAGGTGCTTAACCTTACACCGCAGCAAAAACAACAATTATTTTCTTATCTGGAATGGAACTCCAAACCAGAAAATGCAAGCTATTACTACGACTATTTCTATGACAATTGCTCTACGAAAATCCGCGATGTATTATTAGAAGCCTTGGGCAAAGATGTAATTTTCGATGAGTCCCACATCACCACCGATTATTCCATCCGCGAGCTGACGGATTTCTACCTAAAGCAACAGCCTTGGGGTGATTTAGGAATTGACATTTGCCTGGGGCTGCCCATGGATAAAAAAGCAGCTCCGTTGGAATACATGTTCTTGCCCGATTATGTTGAAACCGCATTTGATCACGCCTCGATCGTGCACGGCAGTTCAACGGTTCCGCTGGTAAAAGAGAAACACATCACCTATGAAGCGCGCGAGGAAGAACCAACGCGTGGATTACCGCATCCCCTTTACGTGTTCGGTCTGATTGCCTTGCTGGCGATCGCACTGTCTGCTTGGGATTTTAAACGGAAAAAGTCTTCGGATTGGTTTGACATAGCCCTTTTTGGAATCACAGGACTTATTGGAATACTGCTCGTCGTACTGTGGTTCTTCACCAACCATCAGGCTGCTGCAAAGAACCTTAACTTGCTTTGGGCATTTCCCCTCAATTTTGTTGCTGCCATTGCCATGCGAAAACCACGGCCGTGGCTTACAAACTATTTTCTTTTTTTTGCCGCGCTAACGTTGCTGACGCTGGTCAGCTGGCCCATTTTGCCGCAAACGCTGCACTACGCACTTATACCACTCGTTGTGGCGCTGGCGTTGAGGGCGTTTATTCAATTTTATTTACGCAAGCGACAGAGTACATCGAAGCAGTAATTTTGGTGGGGATCCTGCTGGGCAAAAAATGATTTGTCAGGTATGGGGCTAAAGCCCGCCTCGGGAGAAGCCGGCACTTCCCCGGCCTAAAGGCCGGCGAAGTGCCGCAGGAAACATCGTCCTCCAATAAATAAGTTATTGACTGAAGCCTGTTCCGGTTTGAATAACACTGAAGTGCTTCTCATATAGGTCTTCGATTTTCTTCGCCTGATCCGCTTCCCCATACTTATATAGCACGCGTTGCAATTCACCCAGGATGACTACGTTCATCTGAAGCTCGCGTCCAAGTGACCGGTTATCGATATAGTAGCTCGCCAGCTGATCGGCCCGGGTGCTCATGATATTTGCAATCTCCATCGCTTTTTCCTTTTCACCGACCTCGAAAAGAAGATCTACGGTTTGTGCATTTGTATAATCATACGGTATAGCCTTATCCGGCATTTTTGCCAGGCTATAAACCAATACCTCCCGCGCCTTCGCAGTATCGCCTTCCTGAATCAAATACTCTGCAAGTGAGTTAAAGCTGCTCCGGTGGTTTAGAATCATGTTCCTGTAGTCTTGATTATAGTAAACCTTCGGATCCGCAGTATTCCGGAACTGAAATTTCTTGAGCATGTTTTCATAGCTCACTTTTGTGTTAACCAGTTCCATCTGATTGAATGGCTTCGGATTGTAGACCGGCAATATCCGGTAAGCATTTCCTTCCTGTACTACATAGCGGCTTAAGTCGACGCTGAATTGCGACAATGACGTCGCATTGACATAAAGGGGCCGTTCCCAATTTGCAGTTGCCAAAACATCTAACATCGCCAGATCTTTTTTCTCAAGTCCGCCGGTACGGACACGCAACCTCATTTCTGGAACGACGAGACTATCCATCCCTTCTGGAATAATACCCATGCTCCTTACTTTTTGTACGTCAACCTTCAGGACAATTTCTTTAGCAGGAAGCATGTTGCGTTCGCCGCCATATTGCGGATGCAGCAAACTTTTGTTGTTATCCCTTACCAGCTCCAGAAATTTGTGCAAATCCATTTGCTTGATACCCGCATCGTAATAGGGCAGGTAATCATTTAATCCGCCTTGTTCATAATTTTCCAGCGTCAGCGTGTAGGGAAAGGGTTCGGACGAGTAGTGCTTTTGCAAGCTTTGGTCGATGTACCAGTCTGTATTGTAATAGCTCAATACAATCACACGGGTATCCGTTCGCACGCCTTCTACCTCCTGCGCATACCAAAGCGGAAAGGTGTCGTTATCACCTCCCGTAAACAGAATCGCGTTTTGCGCACAGGATTGTAAATAATTTACGGCTGAGTCGACCGAAAAATACCGGTTTGAACGATCATGGTCGTCCCACCCTGCAACAGCCATCAGAACAGGCGCTGTCATGCCGATACCCGTTGCAATGATGGCGGAGGTCTTCAGGTTCTTGGTAAATTTTGCAAAGTACTCCGCGATGCCGATCACGGCCAACCCGATCCAAAAACAAAAAGCATAGTAGGAACCCGCATAGATATAATCGCGTTCGCGTGGCTCTGTAGGAGGAGAATTCAGATAAATGACCAATGCTACACCAGTTAAGACAAACAGCAATGCGATAACAGCAAAATTCTTGGTGTTATTCACGGATTGATAGAACATGCCGATGAGGCCTAGAATGAATGGCACCATGAAAAAATTATTTCTTGCTTTGTTTTCGGCGAGGATTGGTGGAAGCTTCTCGAACCAATTCATCGGACTAAGCCAATCTGCGTTTTGAATATCGCTTTCGCGGCCTGCGAAATTGAAGAAGAAATAACGGACATACATCCAGCCGATCTGGTGCTGAAACATAAATGCCATGTTGTCGGCAAAAGTGGGTTTCTCCCCTTCTGCGAGTCCTAGATTCTCCCGGTAAATTTCCGCGTGATCGGGATCATTGCTCCAGATCCGAGGCAAGATGGTCTGAGACCCTGGTTCGTATTCATATTCAAACTTGCGGTCTTTTACTTCGTAACGATCCTTACCCTTCTTATAAGTGGGCGGTCCGTCTTTAATACCAATTGGCTGCGAGGTAAAGTACGGACCGTAAAGGAGCGGCCTGCTTCCATATTGTTCCCGCTTTAGGTAGCTGACAAAGCTCATCACGTCTGATGGATCATTTTCATTAATAGGCGGATTGTAAGAGGACCTGATAACGACCATGGTATACGATGAATATCCTATCAGAATAAAGGCAGTGGCCGTGAGAAAGGTATTTAACACCACCTTCTTATGTTTCTGAGAATAAATAATTCCCCACACCAAAACCCCCAGCAGGATAGCGCTGAAAGTTATTACGCCAGAGCCGAAAGGCAACCGGAGACTGTTCACGAAATACACTTCAAAATGACTGGCGATCGTCGGCAGTCCCGGAATAATCAGGTCGTTGATAAAGAAGATAATCAACAGGCTGATCAGCAGCGTAGCCACTACACCCCAGGTGGTAGGCGTATACTTCTTGAAATAATATATTAAGGCTAAAGCAGGTATCGTCACCAAATTCAACAAGTGAATTCCAATGGAGAGTCCCATCATGTAAAAGATCAACAACAGCCAGCGGTTTGCTTTGGATTCATCTTCAATTACGTCCCATTTTAACATTGCCCAAACCACAAAGGCGGTAAAAAACGACGACATTCCATAAACCTCCGCTTCTACTGCCGAGAACCATGCAGACTCCGAAAAAGTCAGCGACAAAGCGCCCACGATTCCTGCACCCATCAGCACCCATACCTTTTCAACCGTCAGTTCAGCCTCCCTTGTGACGTTCATCACCTTCCTTCCAAATAAAACGATCGACCAGAAGAGGAACAGGACAGCGAAAGAACTGGCCAGGACACTGCTGAAATTGATCCAATAGGCAACCTTGGTTACATCGCCAAAGGCGAGAAATGAAAATATTCGTCCGATGATTAAGAATAACGGCGCTCCCGGCGGATGAGGGACCTCAAGCTTATAGGAAACGGCGATAAATTCTCCACAATCCCAATAACTGGCCGTCTCTTCCATCGTGAGCCAATACGTAATCAAAGCTACGCCAAAGACCGCCCAGCCTGTTATATTGTTAATTTTCTGAAATTTCATTCTTGAATGTTATCCGTTAAAAATCATTAGCGACTCAAAAAATGGTATACAGTTGGCTTTGAAAGGAGTCTTGAGATATATCCCCCTTGCCCCCTAAACCAAATTAGGGCCGAAAATAGTGAAATTTTGGTTGTAAGCAGGGTGCATTTATGTAGTTTGGTAATTTCCCTGAAATTCTGAATGACGTCGAAATCTATCCCATTTTTGTCGCTGGCCCAGCAGCACGCCAGGATCAGGACGGAAGCCCTCGAGGCGTTAACGAATGTATATGACAGAAATTGGTTTGTACTGGGAAAAGAATTGGAAATGTTCGAACAGGAGTACGCCCGGTTTTCTCACTCATCTTTTTGCGTGGGCGTCGGAAATGGACTAGACGCACTTTTTATTGCCCTTAAGGCGTGTTCGATCGGTCAGGAAGACGAAGTCATCGTGCCTGCGCATACCTTTCTGGCTACGTGGCTGGCCGTCTCGAAAACAGGGGCCAAAATCGTTCCCATAGAACCTGATCCTGAAACTTTCAACATTGATGTAAACAAGCTTGCCGATGCGATAACCAGCAACACGAAAGCCGTGGTGCCTGTGCACCTGTATGGCCAGTCGTGTGATATGACAGGGATATTGAGCCTCACCCGTCCCAAATCAATTCTTGTAGTCGAGGATAATGCCCAGGCGCATGGCGCAACCTGGAATGGCAAACCAACGGGGAGCTTAGGTGATTGTAGCGCCACCAGCTTTTATCCAGTGAAAAATCTTGGCGCGCTTGGAGATGGGGGCGCGATCGTCACACACAACTATGAGCTTGCGCAATATGCGATGCGTTATCGGAATTATGGATTTGAAAAAAAATCCGTTGCTTCAGATCAGGGGACAAATTCCAGACTGGATGAACTGCAGGCCGCGTTCCTGCGCATAAAACTAAAATACCTGCAAAGCTGGAACAATGAAAGAGTGAAAATTGCAGCCGTTTATTTGAAAAACCTGGAAGGCGTTGGTGACATTACACTGCCAAAATCGGTGGCCGAAGCACGTCACGTGTACCATTTGTTTGTTATCAGAACTTCTCAACGTGAAGCCTTGCAAAAATACCTGAGCGACCGATCCATTGAAACAGCGGTTCACTACCCGATTCCCCCTCATCTGCAAAAAGGTCTCATGAACCTGGGGTTCAAAAAAGGTGATTTTCCCATCACAGAGCGCATAGCCGACACTGCCTTGAGCCTGCCGCTGTGGCCGGGAATGGAGCCCGACCAGGTGGACTATGTCTGCGATATCATTAAGAAATTTTATTAAATGCTAATCCTGTATCCCGGTCGTTATTTGTATACGATTGAGTAAAATAGGAGCCATAAAAAGAAGATCAGCACATAGGAGCAAGCGACGATGATCCACACATATTTTTTGTCCTTACGCGCGTAGTGATGTATGCCTTCCACCAGCAGGAACCAGTAGACGATTTCAAAGATATTGAGTGCCCGCAACGGATATGCCCACCGTTTGTCAAGAGACTCCATATCGACAAAATGAATGAGGGAAAGGGGATAGAAACCGCTGATGTCGTTATAAGTCGGGTCCGTTTCGACCATCATAAACCACAAAATCTTTAAGACCTCAGGGATGAGAAATACAAACTCAGCACCGATAACAACCCCCCAACATTGACTATAAGTGACCCGGTACCCGAACATAAAACAGCCGATCCAGATCACGAAAGCAATCACCGTAAACTTCCAAAGGTAGACCAGTGGTATTGAAAGAAATTTTACGGTACTGATAGCCTTCAAGATCATTCCCTCCGGCCGGTCTTGCAGGAACTCAAATGCCGCGGTTTCGTTTTCAATCAAGCTTATTTTCACATACAATAGCAGTAATGTGACGAGGCAAAGCAGTATAAACAGCAACCTTTTGTCGGCTGCAAAGAATGATTTAGTTTCGTGTTCCATTGGGTGCTTATGTGTGAAAGTGTTTGCGTTTACGGTACTTGAATCGATCGCTATGCGCTGAAAGCTGTTTACGCAGTACCAGGTAAGTTAGTTTATGACAGAATATTCTCCATCAATGAAAAATACCATGAAGCGCACCAGACCGGGTGACTGGAGCCGACGTTTCATGACCTGTTTATTTTTAACGGTGCCCTTGCTGGTACTCATCAATACGTCGCGGGCACAAACCATCGTAAAGTCGGCGACTACGAAAAAAGACACTACCATCATACTAATTTCAGATCTGCACGTCCAGTTGGAATGTACACAAGCCCTGAATGATCTTTACAATTTCAATTTTCCCCGCGCCGAATTTCAGTTTAAATATCTGAAAACCAAATTCCCGTGGCACCCGCTTCCCTATTTTTTAATGGGACTGATTGAATGGTGGAAAATCATGCCAAACACCAAGGACACGTCACACGACGATTCATTTTTCGCCTACATGGACACCACGATCTATGTGGGTGAAAATCTTTATAAAAATCATGCAGCCTATAAAACAGAGGCAGCTTTTTTCCTTGCGGCAGCTTACGCCTTTAAAGGCAGATTATACTCCGATGAAGAAAGAAAGAACTGGCGCAAGGCAGTCTCGGCCGGGACCAGCGCCCTGGACTATTTAAAATACGGCAAAGAAAAAGAAGGTTTGAACCCGGAATTGCTATTTGGTGATGCCCTCTATAACTACTTTTCAGTATGGGTCCCGGAAAATTATCCCGCGTTAAAACCCGTACTGTGGTTTTTTAAAAAGGGCGACAAAGCATTGGGGTTGAAACAGCTCAACGAGGTCTCTTACAACGCATTTTATACACGCACGGAGGCCATGGTCTGGCTTATGAGAATTCTCAACAGTTACGAGAATGACCAGCCCAGAGCCTTTCAGATCAGCGAGTATTTGTACACCACCTATCCAAACAATCCCTATTTTCACAGGTACTACGCTCGCATGCTTTATTCGATGGGAAAATTCACGCAGGCTGAACCAACGTGTAGAGATATTCTGATGAAAATCGATAGTGGTCAGGTTGGCTATGAAGCGACCAGTGGCCGATACGCTGCGTTTTATCTGGGGCAGATCTATGAAGCACGGCAGAAGCTGGACGAGG
>DASUTP010000330.1:0-3057 GCA_036374515.1 Chryseolinea sp.
ATCGAATATTTCAGACGAGTCGGTATCGATCCACAGCCATACCGCCGCAAGTTTTATATTATGGTGCTTCAGCGCAGCGATTTCGTCGGGAAACGTGGGCAGGTGTTTCGTCCGCCAATCGTACGCAAATTTTTTAAAGCCTAAGTCCCCCAACATCTGAGCCCTTTCTTCAGGAGTCCGGTCGACGCTGTCGAACGGTACAACGCACCATGCAACCAGGTTCTCCTTTGTGAACAGTTTTTTATGGCTCGTTTTATCGGCCGGGCCGCACGAAATAAGGATAATCGAGAAAACAATAGGCGCAAAAAAAAGACATTGCATTCTCATAAAAAGTAATTAGTTAAAATACCATGTCCTCAAACCAATAGCATCTGCATATTAACCACCCTGGCGACTGGTCGAGTCTTTTGGCTCTGCGATGTCAAATGATGCCTTGAAAGCGGGAGCCTCGCGCTTCTTAGACGCTTGCTCATAAGCGTAAGCAACTTCGATCAGCGCCGGTTCCTGATAAGCGCTTGCCAGGAATGAAATGCCTACCGGCAACCCAAATGCCATTCCCATGGGTACCGTTACGGACGGATAGCCAGCCACAGCGGCCGGGCTATACATTCCGTATCCCGTAAAGGAATCTCCATTGATCAAATCAATACGCCATGACGGTCCGTTGGCGGGACCACAAATAGCTGCAAGACCATGTGACTTCAAAAGATTGTCGATGGCATTTCGTGTCGTTGTGCGCAGCTTATTGAGCGTATCCACATAGTCCTTGCTTTTCAGATCCGCCTTTTCCTGAGAAGACAGCAAAATTTCCTGTTTAAAATATGGCATGACTTTGTCTTCGTTTTTCAGGTTAAAGTCGATTACCTCCTGAAGGGATTTAACCGTCGCGTTAGCTTTTCCGAGATATCGATTAAGGCCGTCCTTAAATTCGTACTTAAGCACTTCGAACTCCAGACCCTCGAGTTTTTTTAAAGGTTCGATCAGATCGACCTCGACAATGGTTGCGCCCTGCTTCTTCATATCCTGTATGGCATTTTCGAAAAGCACATCGATAGCCTCGTGGCCCTTTAAAAAAGATTTTTCCACTCCAATTTTTTTTCCCTTCAAGCCATCGGTTTTCAAAAATTCAACGTAATCATTCCACGCTTTTCTTGATTCTTCGGTGGTGGCAAGGTCTGCAGGATCTTTCGCGGTAAGCGGCCCCAGCAAAATCACCGCATCGCGCAACGTTCGCGCCATCGGGCCGGCAGTATCCTGAGTATGAGAAATCGGAATGATACCCGAGCGACTCCAGAGGCCTACGGTGGGTTTGATACCAGCAATACCGTTAATGGACGCCGGACAATGGATAGAGCCATCGGTTTCCGTTCCGATTGCAATCGCACAAAGGTTGGCAGCCACTGCGGTTCCCGATCCAGAGCTGGATCCACAGGGGCTTCTGTCGAGCATATAGGGATTTTTCGTTTGCCCGCCGCGGCTGCTCCAGCCGCTGCTTGAGCGTGTAGACCGGAAGTTGGCCCATTCGCTAAGGTTGGTTTTTCCCAGCAACACCGCCCCCGCTTTTCGCATCTCGTTGACAATAAAGGCATCGTGCGCGGCTTTATGTCCGTCCAATGCCAGGGATCCGGCCGTGGTCATCATCTTATCGCCGGTGTCAATGTTATCTTTTATGAGTATGGGTATGCCATGCAAAGGACCCCGGACTTTACCCTGTTTTCTCTCCGCATCGAGTCCCTCGGCAATTGCGACGGCATCTGGGTTGACCTCGATAACAGAATTCAGCGCAGGTCCCTCTTCATCAATCTCGCGAATCCGTTTTAAATATAATTCTGTAATCGATTTCGAGGTCAGCTCGCCAGATTGCATCTTTTGTTGCAACCCGTCGATCGTTACTTCATCTAAAGCAAATTCCCCCGTACCAGGCGGCTGCGAGCGCTTCTCGTCAACCTGAGTCTTAGTGCACGAAGAAAGGTACGCGAAACCAGAGGCACCGGCGATTGACGCCAGAGCACCGTTGAAAATAAATTTTCGTCTTTTCAAGGGAGTAAATAAGAAGGTTTTGAGAAAGGTTTTACCCGATTAAAATGCAAAATAAAAAGCGAATGTGGTACTTTTCCTTTAAGAAAATATCGCAAGCCCTCCGGGCATAAACTTGACATGATAAACTTCGACACCATTGAATATCTTAAGGAAGGCAATAATAAACAACAGCGCGCCTATCAGATCCTCGTCAATAACTCGGTTCTTCAAAAACTCCACGAGTTTGATCCGCGACTTGTGGGAACGATCCCCCTGGACATTGACATTGAGGATAGTGACCTAGATATCATATGCTGCTGGAAAAATAAGAATCTTTTTATTGAGACCGTAATTGAAAGTTTTGCCGAGCAACGGGAGTTTCTATTATCAGAAAGAAAAATCTTAACCAGAGAAACGATCCTGACGAGTTTTCTGCTCGATGAATTCAAGGTTGAGATCTTTGGTCAGAACAGACCCACAAAAGAGCAAGAGGGCTACCGGCACATGATCGCGGAATACTTTATTCTCAGTCACAATGATCATCATTTTCGTGAAAGTATCAGGAAGCTGAAAAAAGAAGGCTTGACAACAGAGGAAGCGTTCGCAAAACAATTGAACCTGCCAGGCGATCCATACCAGGAACTCCTGACGTTTCGAGCAAACGACTAGTTTATGCGCAAGCCAAAAAATTTAAACCTTTAAATAGAACTTTCGCCTGTCCAGCCACCATGCAACCGCAAGAAAAAGCAGTACATGGGCTAAGGCAAATAACAATGAGCCGACGAAGTTTCCTGCGAGCGGCTGAAAAACAAACTGGTACAGTGCACCGTAGGCATTTGTATCCCCGATAAGGATCAAGCCATATATCCTGACGAGAATGCCAGAGAGCGCGTAAATCAGAAGCGGGTTCTTTCCGAAAAGCACAAACGGTTTGGTCCATCCCTGGCGACCCTTCAGATCGACAAAAAAAATGATCATACTGAGAATCGATAGTGCCAGGCCCGTGGTATAAAAAACGTATGAGCTGCTCCAGATCGG
>DASUTP010000331.1:0-8030 GCA_036374515.1 Chryseolinea sp.
AAACCAGTAATCACATGACGAGGATACCTGTTCCCATCGTCGGATCCAAAGGAATGAAATACTTGTCCAAACGGTTGAGGTACTGGCCGGAAAGAATTGGCGACAAGAAAGCAATACAATGGTTGGGAAATCTGATCAGAATGCAGGAGGAGATCGGAACCGGCGGGGCGGGATTTCGTTTTATCTATGCAGCATTCCTTGACCAGGCCAGTGCGAAGCTTCAAAATGAAAGCCTGTTCAATCTGTCCAGGCAGCTTACAAAGAGCGGTGATCAACTCCGCGACTTCGCGTATTATGCAGGGCGGGTTTGCAAGAACCGAAAGTCGGATGTAAAGACTTTTGCCGAACTTGCCGATATGCTCGAGGCATGCGCCCAACGCGAACAGGAAATATTCCAGGACCTCTATGAACTGAGCAAGTCGAAATGAGCACCTGTGCAGTTCACTTGGATAACCTCTCGAAGCAGTACCCACATTCCGCCAAGCGCGCAGTGTCAAGCCTGACTTTTAAAATTGAGGAAGGCTCCGTATTTGGCCTGCTGGGACCGAATGGTGCTGGAAAATCAACGACCGTAATGATGCTCTGCGGATTGATGCGCCCCGATACCGGATCAATTTCCGTTTTTGGTTTGGATGTATTGGAACAGGGTGCCGATGTACGAAGACAAATCGGGGTTGCTCCCCAGGAGATCGCGCTGTTTCCAATGCTTACAGCGTATGAAAACCTGTTTTATTTCGGACGGATGTACGGAATGCGCGCGGCAGAAATTGATGCGCAGATCAAAAAATATTTACACGTGTTCGGATTAGCGGAAAAACGAAATAAGATCGTTTCAACGTTCTCGGGCGGAATGAAAAAGAGGCTGAATCTGATTGCCGCCATTCTCCATCATCCAAAACTTATCATTTTGGATGAACCCACGGCAGGCGTAGATGTTCAATCAAGGAACCTGATCCTGGACTTTTTGGATTCGCTGAAGGACGATGGCACCACCATTATTTACTCCTCACATGTTCTCGAAGAAGCAGAACGTATTTGCTCGCATCTGGGAATTATCGATGAAGGAAAGCTCATCACAACAGGAACGCGGACTTCTATAATGGATGCGCACCTTGATTGCAAAAATCTCGAACAGGTATTTTTAAAATTGACGGGTAAAAACATTCGAGATTGAAGATCCTAGCCACCGTATACAAGGAATTTTTGTTGCTCATTCGCGACCCGGGCGGAATGGCATTGATTTTTATTATGCCGCTGGCGCTTGTGATCGTGATGGCACTGGTGCAGGATGCACCCTTTCGTGATTATCAGGAAATTAAACTTGAAGTTCTCTTCATCGATCATGATCAGGATTCGCTCAGCGCGAAAGTAAAAAAGGCTTTTCAGGCTTCCCCCAATGTGGTGCTTATTCAGGAACAGGATACGGCTGAGGCAAAAAAATTAGTTCAAGCAGGAAAATTTAAAGCAGCAATTATTATCCCCGACCAGGCGAGCGCAGACTTAAGGCGAAAAACCAAACAGCTGATCTCTTCCGTATTTTCAAATTTTGGGCTCCCCGCCGAGGTCGACTCAGCCAAACTTCCTACCATTGACATCAGGCTCTTTTTTGACCCGGCCATCAAGTCGAACTACAAACAGGCACTGTCAGGAAGCCTAGAAAAAATTTCTGCAAGCGTTCAGGCCGAGTGGATTCTCGATGAACTTCAACAGCAATTGAGTGAAGGCAACGAAGAGGCGCCGCCGAAAATTGCTGTCGATCTCAGCAAAATCATGCGTGTTGATCAACGGTATGCGTCTGAAAATAAATACCAGGGTGTAATACTCAACTCCGTGCAGCACAATGTCCCTGCCTGGACAATGTTTGCAATGTTTTTCATTCTCTATCCTCTAGCGGGAAATTTTATTAAAGAACGTGAAGAGGGCAGCATGCTTCGGCTGCGACTTATTTCAGGTTCGCAATGGCCCGTCATTTCCGGAAAATTTGGATTTTACTTTATGATTTGCCTGGTTCAGTTCATTCTCATGATCGCAGTCGGTATCTACGTCATGCCATTGCTGGGATTGACAAAACTGATTCTTGGCAGCAATCCGCTCGGTATTTTGATCACTGCGTGTTCAGTGGCGATGGCAGCAACGGGATATGGAGTATTGATCGCAGTATATTTTCGTACTCCACAGCAAGCATTATCTTTTGGATCCGTGTCCGTCGTTATACTATCGGCTATTGGAGGTGTATGGGTACCGATTTATGTGATGCCGGAAATATTACAGACCGTCAGCCGATTTTCCCCCATGAGTTGGGGGTTGGAATCCTTTAATGATTTATTTTTGCGACAAGCTTCGATACCCGCCATTTTACCAAATGTTTTACGATTGATAGGTTTCGCGTTGGTTGCGTTAGCGGCCAGTGTCCTAATCCATAAGTCTCGAACAGTGGTGTGATAAAATTTTAAAAGTTAGAACATGAACCAGACCGTAGATGAACTGATCGTAGAACTCCGTGGCGAGCTAATTAAACAATTGAACCTGGAAGACATGCTGCCAGAAGGTTTTGATGAAAATACTCCTTTATTTGGCGAGGGCCTTGGCCTGGACTCCATCGATTCTCTGGAACTGGTAGTGCTCCTGGATAGAAATTACGGGATCAAGTTAAAAGATCCGAAGGAGGGCCGTCACGTCTTTCAAAGTATTCGTACGATGGCTGAATATATCGCCAAGCACAGACAGGTATGAGCATGGGGCAACGTGTGTTCATCACAGGTTTCGGCATCATCACATCAATTGGTAAGAACGCAGAAGAAAATTTCCTGTCCCTTAGTCAGGGAAAGTATGGTTTCAGACCGTTGGAAATTCTCGATAGTATCCACCGTAAATCGTTATCGGCTTGCGAAATTAAGCTAGAGGAGGAAGAACTTTGCGAATTAGCGCGCGTGCCGTTGCATCAGGGATTTACGCGAACTTCACTTATAGGCTTAATTGCACTTCAAGAGGCAATTCAAAGCGCGGAACTCTCACGCGATGAAGTAAAAGCATGCGGATTAATTTCCGCGACCACAACCGGAGGGATCCGGGAGTTCGAACAAAATTTTTATGAATTAATGGATCCTGAACAAAGGGGTGATTTCGTTCGTTTTACAGACACAGCAACCTCAGGGGAGCATTGTGAACGCATGGCCGACCACCTTGGAATACGGAAATATTTAGGAACCATCAGCACAGCGTGCTCATCGTCGGCAAACGCTTTAATGCACGGAGCCCAGCTTATCAAAAATAATAAACTGACGAAAGTGATCTGCGGAGGGACGGAAGCATTATCGAAATTCACCATAAACGGATTCAATGCTTTGATGATCCTGGATAAAGATCACTGCCGGCCATTCGATAGTACCCGGAACGGTCTTAATCTTGGCGAAGGAGCGGCTTACATCGTCCTGGAATCTGAAGCAGAAGTCTCGCGAAAAAAGAGAAAGCCCATCGCTGAATTAAAGGGCTACGGAAATGCTAATGATGCTTTCCACCAAACTGCGTCTTCTCCGGACGGAGCGGGAGCGTTTAACGCCATGAAGCAGGCGTTAGCGTCAGCAGGAATGGTACCCGCTGACATTGATTATATCAATGCCCACGGTACGGCTACTGAAAATAATGACCTGTCGGAGGGACTCGGTATTAAGCGCCTGTTTGGAGATAATCCCCCTCATTTCAGTTCAACGAAACCTTATACAGGCCATACACTGGCGGCAGCAGGAAGCGTTGAGGCAGCGTATTGCCTGATGGCGATAAAACAGGGGGTCATCTGGCCAAACCTGAATTACAGGAACATTATGCCTGAACTCAACATTGAACCTGTTACGACTTTAATAAAGGATATTAAACTCAAAAACATATTATCCAATTCTTTTGGCTTTGGAGGAAATACGTCATCGTTACTTTTAGCGTCGGTGTAGAATGGGAGACAGGCCAATGTATTTTATTAACGGTATTGGAATTATTGCCCCTCAAAAGACCTTTGATCCCCATGTCTTCCTTACAGAGATATCCGACTATGATAAGAATGTTCTAACGTGTATCCACCCCGACTTCAAGGCGTATATAAACCCAATTCAAATGCGCAGGCTGAGTCGTATGCTGCGGATTGGATTAAGCGCCGCCACCATTTGCCTGCGGGAGTCAAAGGTTACAATGCCTGATGGAATAATCACCGCCACAGGTTACGGTTTCCTTGACGAGACTGAAAAATTTCTAAAAGAGCTTCTCGAACAAAACGAAAAACAACTTACGCCCACGTATTTCATGCAAGGAACTTCCAACGCACTGGCTGGATTAGTTGCCTTAACAATAAAATGCACGGGCTATAATAATACTTACGTCAGCAGGGGGTTTGCCTTTGAAAATGCCATAACCGATGCGCTAATGCAATTGAATGAAAATTCATCAGCGAATTTTCTATTGGGCTCATACGACGAGGCCGCTGAAGTTCAATATAAAGCCAGCATCCGCGCAAATCACTTCAAAAGGGAATTCATCAACAATCTTTTGCTCTTCGACTCAAATACAAAGGGAACGATACAGGGAGAGGGATCCGCTTTTTTCATGTTGTCCGGAAAACGTTCTTCGGTCACCTGGTGCGAACTCGCCGACCTCCAACTGTGCTATAAGCCCGAACAAAATGAGCTGGATGATGCTTTAGATAATTTCCTTGTTGCCAATAATACTGAACCCGGTGATGTTGATTTAGTGATTAATGGCGTCAGCGGCGATGTTGAACACGACGCTGTTATGAATTCATTTATGAGGTCTCGCTTCTCAAAAACCAGTCAGACGCGTTTTAAACATTTGTGCGGTGAATACACCACCGCTACCTCGTTTGCCCTTTGGCTGGGAGCGTCCATTCTAAAAAGACAGGAAATTCCGGAAATAACCAAGGTACATCCCTGGAACCAACCGGAAAACCTGAAAACCGTTCTGATCGTCAATCAGTACATGGGGAAAAGTCTGACGTTTATTCTGTTGAGAAAAATTTAATCAAGCAAGCGGCTATCAAGGATAGTTGGAATATCACTTGCGCAGACGCGCAGCGAAATTACTCTTCCGGTTTTACGGCTGCTGATTCACGTATCAATTTTACGGACATGTATCCCAAAATTAACATCACCACAATAATGGCCGCCCAGATTATACTTTTACTGGTAAAAAAGGTTTCATGCTCCGTAATAGCAGCCTTTCCCAGCAATTTAATCTCGCGCGGTTGAAGTATTTTGAGATTATCGGGAATACTGTCCCTGAAAAAAACAAGATCGTAAGAGGGACGACTAAGCGCGTGATGTCCAAAATGAATTGAATATTCCACATCCTTATTCAGCCAGGCGCTGAGATAGCGATTCAGCTGAAATGCCTGCGCCGAAGCGATACTCAGGGGGGGATTATCTCCATTTTCGATTTCGATCAAAAATTCCCGACCTCGCACCTTGCTTAATTCTAGGATAGCCCTTCTGCCGGTGGTCAGTTCAAAACTCTGAACTGGCTGGAAGTACTCTGTTTGCCCGCCATTTCTTTTCCGGATTCGTTTTTCAAAAAGTGTTGCCTTTCTGCGATAATATCTCACGCCACTCACATCAATGTCTAATTTGTCCACAAACAGACGCGTGTTGAACACCAGCTTCACATACGTTTTCTTCTGGTTGGTACTATCATAGCTATCTACTTTTACAGGCAAACGCGTAAACTTTCCATCGGATGAATGGTCAACATAGTACCCAGCCTTAAGGACGTTCAAAGGCGCATTTGTGCTATCCGCTATTTTAATCTGGTAATACTCGTAGTTAGTCCAGGGAAATCCCACCATTTCCAATTCCTGAGTTCCGTTATCGTTGCGAGGGGCATCAAGAATAAAGTGGTCCTTGATGGCAAACCATGATTTATTGTCATCACTTCCCAACAGCGAAGCTTCCCGGCGGGCTTCGGCGTTTTTGATAATCAGGTGAATATTGTTAATGGGTGTCCGGCTTTTATTCCTCAGCAGAATGGACGTGCAGCAAGACGGCCTGGAATCTTTTTTGATGATTTCGTATTCCATGAACTGACTCGAATTATAGGTCGGTCGCTCACTTTGAAAAAGATAGGGCACTTCCTTTTGCCGAGCATCAAAGATCCTGATGTCAGAGAGGTCATCGTTCAAGTATGCATTTATTTCCGGCGTGATCAACACATTGTAGAACCCATCAACATCCACCGGCGCCAGCTTAGCCTGGCCCTTAAACGACTGGCTCTGGAGTTGTATGAAGCAAATTACAGCAAGAAACATCAGAATTCCTCTCATCCCTCTTTCACATTTGTAGTGTCGGGCTGGACATCCGCCAATAGAAGTTTTTTGAGGCGCTGATACATAAAGGATACCACCAGCAACAGCACACCCAGGGAAATAAAGGCTGCAATTTTTCCTCCCTCTGAAATTCCCTTAATATCAACGAGGAATAACTTGAGCAAGGTGATGAGGAAGAGGCTAAGGGAAATAATTCTGAGATGTTTTAACTTCATTTTCAGCCCCAGCGCTATCAAGACGAAGGAAGTGATGCCCCACAGGATCGGATATCCGATCTTATTATTTTGGTTTAAAATGTGGTCCATTGAATCCCCCGGAGAATACGCGGAAATTACGACGAGGTGGTCCAGTTCGGCACTCGAGATAAATACGAAGAAAAAAACATAAAACCATGAGTAAAGATTGTGCGTCCTGCGGTTGAAGGCGTCCAGTCGCCGTACGCGCTTAAGACTTAATGCCACCACGAGCAATAGCAGTACTAAAAACACATAGTGAAACGCAAAACCTAACGGCGAGGCTAGATCATTCACATAGTCGTTTCGAACAGCGAGGATCTGATAATGATAGAAAAAAAAGTACGACAGCATGGCGACTATCCCCAACACAGCAAACGAATTCCTTACGTCCTGTGGTGCGGGCAATCGGGAGGAAATCCATAATACACCGGCGAGGAACAACATATTATAACTGCCAATAATTATGTTCTGCGTTGCGTAGTCAAAGCCGTGCTCAAACAATTGATACTGAAGCTCAAGGAAGTTTCCAATGTAGGCAAGCACCAATCCCGTTGCAATAAGCACATTTTTAAACAATGCTACAGTTTCCGTATTTTCCACCTTTTCGCGTCTTAGCAGGTAAATGATACCGGCTATCGCCGCCAGCGAAAACAGACTTGTGATATAAGCTTTGTTAAAGACAATATTCAATTCCTGATGCCCCTCCTGGTAGAGCTGATTCCAGTCCATCAAAAGACTAATTACCATCAGCGCAGTTATAACGACGGAAGCAAGCTTCATCAGTCTGATGCCGGATTTCTGTGAAAGCCACAGCAGAAGAACAGCCTCAGCCGACCAAAATAGCGTAATGTAATTTCCCTCGAGTTGAATCGGTGCAGCTAAACTGATGAAAGTCAATACCAACCCGATTAAAAGGAAAACCAAATTCTTGTCCACGCGCCCACTTTTATGCAGCGTGTAAGCAAAAATAAAATTGAATGCGGCTAATGCAGCGGTGAAGAGGCCACGGTAATTTTCTCCAATGTCGTTATTCAGCAAAGCCATGCCCGCGGCAAAATATAAAAAGGTATTACTGATCAACAAACTAATGTCAAGGCCTTTGAATGCGGCCTTCTCTTTCAAGTTGTTGATGATATTCATGATAAAAAATACAAGGTAAAAGAGCGTTGCGAAAACCAGTCCACCGCGAACCATATCAGTTCTGTCGCTTTCAAATCCCTCAACAAGCCATCCGGCAAAAAGCAAAACGGTGAAGACATACGACACAATATTTACTAAATTCCATTTTTTGTAATATGCCAACACCAGCATGCCGATGTCCAGCACAAAAATATAGGTGAAAAGCACGATGTAATTACCTTCGCCTGTGCTCACCATAAACGGAGATGCAAAGCCACCCAGTATCGATAATATCGCCAGCTCTACACGATTATAAGCCAGCGACAAGACAACGGCAAAACCCGTGATCACCACCA
>DASUTP010000332.1:0-5342 GCA_036374515.1 Chryseolinea sp.
ATTTCTGACGCCACATCTTCGGAAATGGTCGCTTAAACTTTTTGGATAAACTTTGCCGCCCTTATTTTTCTATTCAATTTTTAAAATGAGGTACTTTATACTTTTTTTGTTTTCCTGCTCCAGCGGCGCTGCCTTTACACAAAATATTTATAGCTCTCCCTATTCGATCTACGGGATGGGTATAATAAATTATCGCATGTCTGCCTTGAACAGAGGTATGGGTGGAACGGGGATTGGCGTTCGCGATGGATTTAATCTCAATTTTACTAACCCCGCATCCTATGGATCGATCATCTCGCCGGTGACGAGTGTCTTTGAAATGGGATTTTATATTGGACACGATCGATACACGACCGAGGCGTTGTCGGAGTCAAGAACAAATGGCGGCCTATCCAACATCAATTATTGGTTTAAGTTTCTACCACAATGGTCCTCTACCGTTGGCCTTACACCTTTTAGCAGCGTTTCATATAAAGTAAATACCATGCGTAGCTTGGGGGGCAGTTCAAATTTGGAATACACTTATGACGGCAGTGGAACAATTTCACGGTTGTATTGGGGGAATGCATTTAACATTCTGAAAAGTCTTTCTTTTGGAGTAAACATTTCCTACTTATTTGGTACGATATCGAGGGATGAGTCTGTTGACATACCTCTTTATGCAACTTCCCTGATTTATCAAAATAAGACGCATACGAACAAGGTTGCGCTCGATGCAGGTTTGCAGTACGAGATCCATTTGAAAAAAAACCGGTCTTTGGTGGTGGGGCTGGTGGGAGACTTAGGGGCTACATTCAAAGGCAATCAGAAAAATCTGTTGCTTGATGGTTCGCTCGATACGCTGCAAGCATCTAGCGGCGACGCACTAATTTACGAAGTTCCTAAATCAGGAGGGTTGGGTATAGGGCTTCACACAGCTCGTTCAATTCTTGCGGCTGACGCCACATTTGAAAATTGGGGCGCTGTATCTACGAGTGAGCAAGAGACGTCTTATCAGGATGTGTTTCGCTTTTCGATGGGCTACATGTACAAAGGGAATTTAGATGCGCCAACCTATCTGGGCACGGCATCACTGCGCGCAGGATTTCATGTGCAGCAGTATCCGCTGGCAGTAAAGGGAACGGCCTTGCCATGGTGGGGATTGACTGCCGGCATGTCCCTGCCAATGTTCGACAACCGATCGTCCATTACTGTCTCATATACTTTTGATAGCCTGGGAACAATGCAAAATGGATTGCTTCGGCAGCATGTCCAACAAATTATGTTTGATGTGGTGATCCGCGACTTGTGGGGAATTCGACGCAAGTTTGATTGATGGCATTTTATTTCTCACTAACCGCCTCTTTTGTTTTAGGAGTGTCCGTTGCAGAAGCAAGTGCCTTTTTAACAGCCGGTGCTACTTTAGTCCCGAACAACTCTATCGACCGTAGTATTTTTTCGTGTGGCATGACGCCTACGCTCATTTGTGCCAGGAATCGCGAGTTGTTAAACAGGCTATGCTCGTATAAAATCTTGTCCACCACTTCATCTACGCTTCCGACCAGCAACGAGCCCGTTGGCGATCGCATCGCATCGAAATCCATGCGGCGCAGCGGCGCCCAGCCTCTTTCGCGGCCAATGCGGTTCATCATCACAGAATAAGCGGGATAAAACTCGTCACCTGCTTGCCGGGAATTTTCCGCGATATATACGTGCGAGTTAATGCCGAGTGGCAAATTTTCATGGCCGGCCTTTTTTGCAGATTCGCGATATAAATTAATGAACGGAACAAACTTATCGGGGTAGCCGCCAATAATGGCCAATGCCATGGGCAGGCCAAGGCTACCTGCCCTTACCGCAGATTGAGGTGTTCCGCCAACGGCCTGCCAGATCGGTAGCGAAACCTGAAGTGGTCTTGGATATACACCAAGATTGACAATCGACGAACGAAGTTTTCCTTTCCATGCGACAATTTCATTTTGATTGATCTTTAACAAAAGTTCTAATTTCTCCGCGAACAAGTCGTCGTATTGATTCAGGTCGTAACCGAACAATGGAAAGGATTCTATGAACGATCCGCGGCCCACCATTATTTCCGCCCTTCCACCAGATATAAGATCCAGGGTAGAAAAACTTTGGAAAACTCGTACCGGATCATCGGACCCAAGTACCGTGACTGCACTTGAAAGTTTAATATTTTTTGTTATTGCCGCGGCTGCACCCAGTACAACGGCAGGAGCAGAGACCGCGTAGTCAGGCCGATGGTGTTCTCCTACGGCAAAAACGTCAAGACCGACCTGATCAGCCAATTGAATCTCCTCCAGCAATTGTTGTGTCCGTTTATGCGCATTGACGGCCCTTCCGGGCACCTTGTCTGGCGTCATGTCGGCAAATGTGTAAATTCCTAATTCCATATTTCTTGGTGCTGAGTGCGACAGTGTTTAAGTAGATTGTTTCAAAACATAACGATTTTCGTCTATGAAAAGTTAGCAGTAACGCGCGCGTTATCCATTGAACTAGGTTAATAAAAACGCGGTTCGCATTGATAGTTAATTTCCTTATTTTTATCCATACTTTATGATTGCCGATGGGTACTGATCTGATTTTAAAGAATGTATGTAAGCATATCGAATTAAATGAAAAGGAAAAGAAATTTTTTATTTCATTGCTGGAGGAAAGGACCTTCAAACGCAAAGAAGTGTATTTGGAAGCCGGTGAGATTTGCAAATATTCAGCCTTCGTTATCGACGGAGCCTTAAGAAGTTTTACAATTGACGCTGAGGGCAAAGAGCATATCCTGAGCTTTGCCACCAGCGATTGGTGGATTGCAGACATGTATAGCTATATTTCCCGTAAGCCTGCCGTGCTTACCATAGAAGCGATAGCGGATTCACAGGTTCTGCTGTTGTCATGGGAAAACCAACAGCTGCTTTTTGAAAAAGTGATAAAGTTTGAACGCTTTTTCCGGATTTTGATTGAGAATGCGCTGGTAGCGAACCAGCAACGGCTTATTGACAATCTAAGCTCGACGGCAGAAGAGCGATACCTGCACTTTATAAAAAAATATCCCCTTATACCTTCCTGTGTCCCCCAGCACAACATCGCTTCCTATCTGGGAATCACCCCAGAATTTCTGAGCAAAATACGGAGACGTCTGGCCAAGCGTAAATAAAGGTTGCCATTTTGTAGTGCGATCGTTGGTTGCTTTCTGAAAATGCATTCTTTGAAGAATACAAAATCAATGAGTCACGCGGCCCTCCTGAAATTAGGAAGCGAGAGCTTGTATTTCACCGCCAGAATCCGGAAAACAAAAATAAGAACGATGGAAAGCACCAGGTTCAGGTTGCGGTCGACGCCCAGTTGATACAGGATCAGATATAAGATCGCGCCAGCAAGGCAAGCGGTTGCATATATTTCCTTTCTGAATAACACAGGAGTTTCATTTGTCAATACATCGCGGATGACACCACCCATAATGGCGCTGAACATTCCCATGATCGCCGCGATCTCGGGGCTGACACCAAGGTAAAGTGCTTTCTCCACTCCCAGGATTGTAAAGAAAGAAATACCTAATGTATCGAAGAACAGGAAGGTGCGCTTCAACCTCACTAAAGGTTTGTAAAAAAAATATGCTACAAGCACCCCTGCCAGAATCGCATAAACAAAATAAATATCTCCGATCCAAACGAGCGGATAACTTCCCAACATCATATCCCGAAGTGTACCACCGCCGATGGCAGTTACGAATCCCATAAAACCTGCTCCAAACAAATCGTCGTGATGATCTTGGATGGCAAGAGCACCGGATATAGCAAAGAAGAAAGTACCTGCTAATTCCAGCGCGTATTGAAAATTGGTCATCGAGCGGTTTTTGTTAAGGATTCATAAAACTCGTCTTCATTCCCCGACCGTTTGCATCTCAATCTGGTTCCTTCTCAAATAGTGGCGACAAAAGCAGGTCAAAGGGAAAATACGAGTTGATTTGCTTTGTCGATTTCGTCTTCACTAATGGTATGACCCATGTTTTGATATATTTTTTCGGTTACAGAAGCGTTCATTTTTTGTAAAAACACAGTCGTTTCCTTCACCCGGTCTACAGGAACGTGCGGATCCGGATTGCTTGTCCCGATAAAAACAGGGGTGCCCTCGAAGTCACCTTTATAGCTCTCCGGATAAATCTTGTCTCCGATAAGCCCTCCTGTAAAGGCAACCGCTCCTCCCCACTTAGTGGCATTGCGCGTGATATACTCCAACGTAAGGCAGGCCCCCTGTGAAAAACCAAGGAAATATATCTGATTTTTTGGTATTCCTGCATCGTTGATATCATTTACGATTTCCGTTATAAGATCAAGGGCAGAGGACAGCCAGGGTTCGTTTTGTGTCCTTGACACAAGAAAAGAGTATGGATACCATGTGTTGTTTGTCGCCTGGGGGGCGAGCACTGCAAACTCTTCAATATTCAAATACGGTGTAAGTCTTAGAATATCTTGTGCAGACGCGCCGCGTCCGTGTAACATGATTAGTGCCTTTTTCGATTCTGACAGTTTTTTTCCTGCGCTTATTATTTCTTTTTGGTGCATTTTAAAGTTCTAGGGTCAATGATGCCAGCTTTGATTCCAGATGTCGGCATACTGGTCGGGGTGTCTTTTGAACTGAGCAAGAACGTATGGACAGAGCGGTATAACTTTCAATTTTTTTTCACGGGCATAGGCTGCCATCGTCGTCAGCAAACTGGAGGCGACTCCTTTTCCTTTTAATTGATCCGCAACCTCCGTATGATAAACTGTTAAATTTCCGTTGTTGACAGCTACTTCCATTTCAGCCAGACGAACGTCGCCTTCTTCTATAACGAAAGCACCCTGCCCGTTGCCTTTAAGTTTTAATTCGATATCGTTCATAACAAAATTTGAATGCGTAAGTTACTCAGTTTCCCGTTCTTGTTTCAAGTTTCTGATTCTGGTTCGCTAATCAAAGCATTTGCTTTAGTTAACACATACCAGAAAAGTCAAACGAAGTCAAGAGATTCACTGAAGTGAGGGCAAAACAGCTTCTATCTGCTTGCGATGGCTTTCATATTGGGCAGGAAGCTTTAAATTCTTGCCGAGTTCGCTCACGGGCTCATCGACAGAAAAGCCAGGCGTATCCGATGCGATTTCGAAAAGCACACCACCTGGTTCGCGGAAATACAGGGAAAAGAAATAATTACGATCGATCTTTTGAGTAATATTCAACCCTTTAGCAAGAACCTTTTCCCGAAACTCCATCAGCACGGTTTCATCTTTCACACGAAATGCAACATGGTGGATGGTTCCGCCGGCATTTCCTGTTCTTCTTTCGTCAGGTGCATCGATAAGGTCTACGAT
>DASUTP010000333.1:0-11267 GCA_036374515.1 Chryseolinea sp.
GAAACTCCCAAGCACAAAGAAAATTTTATAAAGCTGGCCAAAGAGCATTTTTTCGACAGCACTTTGTTTCATAGAGTGATTGAAGGCTTCATGATCCAGGGCGGCGACCCGGATTCAAAAAAAGCGCAGCCTGGCCTACCGTTGGGCCGTGGCGGTCCCGGATATACAATTGACGCGGAATTCAATCCGAAATTTTTTCATGAACGCGGCGCCCTTTCCGCTGCCCGACTATCCGATCAGCAAAATCCAAGCAAGGCCTCCAGCGGCAGCCAGTTCTATATTGTGCAGGGCACTAAAATGAGCGAAGAGGAATTGAAGACAGATCAGGTCAAGCTAAACCAGGCAATGCAGCAATTTTTTCAGAATCCTGAGAACAGACCGGCTTATGATTCAATAGTGTCGCTGTACCAATCGGGTGACATGAAAGCTTACCAGGATTTTTTCATACGACTGAAACCGCGGGTAGAAAAAGCAACTGGCGTTAACACATCCAAGGATGTTGCGCCCGAAATCCTCAGGGCGTATACAACGGTAGGCGGCGCTCCTAACCTGGATGGAGAATATACAGTTTTTGGTAAAGTGATCAAAGGCATTGAAGTGGTGGACAAGATTGCTGCTGTGACAAAAGGCCCGGGCGACAGGCCGCTGGATGACATTCCCATGACCGTTACCGTCGAGGAGATGCCGAAAAAGAAAATTGAGGAGCTTTACGGTTACAAGTATCCGGAAAAATAAAACGTTTCTACACTTATGAAAATACTTGTTACCGGGTCCAACGGTCTGTTAGGTCAAAAACTTACGGAGCTGCTGGAAAATGATTTATCGGTGGACCTGATCGCAACGGCAGCGAGACCTGCCGCGCTGACTCCAACCAGAGGAAAGTTTTTGCTCATGGATATTACCGACGCCGTTTCCGTCAATAAGACAATGGGTGAATGGAAGCCGGAGGTCATCATCAATACAGCGGCAATGACACAGGTGGATCAATGTGAAACACAACGCGATGAATGCTGGAAAGCGAATGTCACGGCCGTGGAAAACCTTGTAAAAGCCACGAAGATCAACGGTAGTCATCTCGTCCACGTCTCCACCGATTTTATTTTTGATGGAACAAAAGAGCTGCTGGATGAGAGTGCCGTGCCAAATCCCGTTAACTTTTATGGCGACAGCAAACTTGCTGGTGAGCGGGTTATTTTGGGAAGCGATATTTCCTGGAGCATTATACGTACGGTGCTGGTCTTCGGAGTTACAAAAGACATGAGCAGGTCCAATATCGTACTGTGGGTAAAGAAAAGTCTGGAGCAGGGCAAGACGATTCAAGTGGTTAACGACCAGTGGAGAACGCCCACGCTGGCCGAGGACCTGGCAATGGGCTGTTATCTGGCCGCAAAGAAAAAAGCGCGCGGTATTTACAACATCTCAGGAAAGGATTACTTATCGGCTTACGATATAGCTATACGCACCGCGGAATTTTTTAAGCTTGATAAATCTCTCATCAAGGAAACCGACTCGACAAAATTCACACAGCCTGCACGGAGACCGCCGCGCACTGGCTTTGTAATTGACAAGGCACGGAAAGAACTGGGATATGAACCTCGTTCCTTTGACGAGGGCCTCAGGGTGTTGGCATCACAATTGGCAAGGGCCTGACCCTTGAACAAATTATTCCGGATGAAGGATATTTATTGTGCTGATTTCTTTTGCTGGATTGCGAGATAGTATAGTGGAATTCCGATCAGCGTTATGATCAGCCCGGGCCACGTGAAATCAGGTTTATATATCACAAGCAAGATGCAAAACGTAATGCCCATTACGATGTAAATGGCGGGCAGCACAGGATAGCCAAAAGCTTTGTAAGGCCGCTCCGCATCCGGCCGTTTCTTTCTGAGAATAAAAATCCCGATAATCGTCAGCGTATAAAAAATGACTACCACAAGGGATATCATATCCAAAAGATTGCCGTACCCCCCGCTTAAGCACAAAAGGCTGGCGACCACACACTGCGCCCACAAGGCCCATTCCGGCACAGAATTTTTGTTGAGCGTCCCGGCTTTTCTAAAGAACAGCCCGTCATTAGCCATCGTATAGTATACCCGTGCCCCTGCGAGGATCAGCCCATTGTTACATCCAAAAGTTGAGATCATGATCAGCACGGCAATTACGTATTTTCCACTCTCGCCGAAGATCTGGTTCGCTGCGGAAATTGCCAGGCGGTCTTGTTCGGGAAAAGCAATGCCGTTCATGGGCAGCACTTTTATATACATCAGGTTGGCCGTTACATAGAGTATAGTAACCATCAACGTTCCGAGGAAGAGGCTAAGGCCGATGTTACGCTTTGGATTTTTTATTTCGCCGGCGATAAATGTAACGTTGTTCCATGCATCGCTGCTAAAGAGCGAACCTGTCATTGCCGCCGCGATGGCTCCCAGCAATGTAATGCCTCCGATTTCTGTCCATGACGTCGGTACCTTTCCTTTTTCGTCGACACCAAGGTCCTGCAAAGCCTGAAATCCATTTTGCCAATTTGCCGACCAGTAACTTTCCTTTACCAGGATAAAACCAAATAACACCAGCCCGAATAATGCGATCAATTTCGAGACAGTAAACGTAGTTTGAATAAGTTTTCCTTCCTTAATGCCTCTCGTGTTGACGTAGGTGAGAAAAATAATTAAGAGGATGGCAGAGAGCTGGGCGGCAGAAATCTGGGTGAGTCCGATGTCCAACACCTTGTTCGCCTCGCTCATGGACGGAAAAATGTATGCTGAAAACCGTGCAAACGCTACGCCTACAGCCGCGATGGTGGCGGTCTGAATTACGGCAAAGAAACTCCATCCGTATAAAAATGCGATCAACGGGTTGTACGCTTCCTTTAGATATACATATTGCCCTCCGGCCTTCGGAAACATACCGCTTAATTCACCATAGCTGACTGCGGCAATGATGGTCATAAAACCAGTGATAACCCACACTGCTATAAGCCACCCCGGGCTCCCTACATTTCGAACGATATCAGCGCTCACGATAAATATTCCGGAGCCGATCATCGACCCTGCTACCACCATCGTGGCGTCCCATAATCCAAGTACGGGCTTAAACTTTCCTTCAGTCATGCGTTTCTCTATGATTCGAGATTTGAATATAAGGAAAGAAATTGCAATTGACTTATGTCAGGGGAATCAACCGGCCCGCTTCGAAACGTAATTAAATACGGGAGCCCTAGATCTCATTGGCCACCAGGGAATTTATTGGGGATCTCCAGGTTGAAGGTAGTTCCAACACCCTGTTCAGATTGAACGGATATTTTACCTGCCAGTTTTTGAACCGTTTCACTTACGATGTACAGTCCCAGGCCAGCCCCTTCACTTTTTTCCGTCGCACGGTAAAACATATTAAATATTTTCGGAAGAAAATCCTTTGCAACGCCTATGCCATTGTCCTGTACCCGTATCGTTAGAAAGTTTTTGTCGATATGAATATCGAAATGGACGAAATTGTCTTCCTTGTGGGAATCGCGGTACTTAATGGCATTGGAAAGCAGGTTGTTGAAGATCACGAGCAGGCGATACGAGTCGGAATACAGCGGACTGTGCTCGGAAATTTTCGTCGTTTTTCTTACTTTTTCCGACCCTTCCATGTATCGCAGGCGTTCGATGGTGTCGTCAATGATCTCGCGAATATTTACCTGCCGGATTTCGATTTCCTTTCGGGCATTTCTGGAATAGTCGAGGATCTCTTTGAGTGTATTATCCAGTTTTTGGATGCTGTGCTCCATCATCTCAAAATACTGGCTAATTTCCTCTTTAGTGTCATTCATTTTTGCCAGATTCAACAACCCAAGCACAGACATTAACGGAGCCCGTAAATTGTGCGACACACTGTAGACGAAGCTATCCAACTCACGGTTGATTTTAACAAGCTCATCATTTTGCTCGCGGATTGCCAGGTCGGATTGCTGGCGTTCCTTTTCCAACTGCTTTTGTTTTAATGCATTGATGATGGCATTTGGAAGACGAATGAGATTGGATTTTAAAACATAGTCATCGGCGCCTTCTTTCAGCGACGTTACTGCAAATTCTTCGGACACCGAGCCCGTGACAAGGATAAAAGGTATCGACACCCCTAAGCGCCGGCATAGCTTTAGGGCTTCAAATGAATTGAACTGTGGTAAGCTGTGATCGGAGAGAATTACATCAGCCTGATAGTTCCGCAAAGACTCAATAAATTCGGCCTTGCTGTCGACGCGAACAGTTTCGAAGACCAGGCCGCCCTTGCGCAACTCCCGTTCAATCAGGCCAACGTCGTCTTGAATGTCCTCCAGCACTAAAATTTTCAATGGCTTCATCATCTGTTATAACCGTTTCTCATTCAGCGCCGCTTTAGCGGGGTGGTTCATTGAGCAGTAACCAAAATAATCCCAATTGTGCGACAGCTTCGACGAATTTTTCGAATTCAACGGGCTTCACTACGTAGGCGTTAACACCAAGCTTGTATGACTCGATGACATCCCGCTCCTCTTTCGAGGAGGTGAGTACGACAACCGGTATTACCTTCTTTTGCTCGTCGTTCTTAATTTTGCTTAACACTTCAATTCCGTCAACCTTTGGCATTTTTAAGTCCAGCAAGATCAGCCGCGGGATGTTGCTGCCGCCCTCCGAAAACAAAAACTCCAACGCTGCTTCGCCATCCTGTAAATGCACGAGATTGTTGGCCAGATTGTGTTTTTTTAAGACCCTGATCGTTAATTCGGCATCTTCAGAATTATCTTCTATTAAAAGGACTTCAACGGGTAGATTGTTTATCATTGCGGTAAATTTTGAGAGGGGATAAAAAAGAAAAAAGTTGATCCTTCATTTATGCTGGCCTCCGCCCAGATCTTTCCACCATGCCTGGATACAATTCGATGAACCAACGCAAGGCCCACTCCCGTGCCCTCGAACTCCTCTACTTTGTGCAGCCGTTGAAAAACACCGAATAACTTTTCTGAGTACTTCATGTCGAAACCGACACCGTTGTCCTGAATGTAGTAGACGGTTTGGTTATTCTCCTGCCTGCAGCCTATTTCGATCTTAGAAACCTCTTTTTTCCGGGAGTATTTCAATGCGTTGGAAATCAGGTTGATCCAGACCTGCCGCATCATGCTGAGATCGCACAGGGCTTCCTGCAGCGGGTGTATGTTGAATTCGATCTTACGGTTTTGTTCCTGCGAGACTAATTCCTGCCGCACATTCTGCACCAACGCGCCCATGTCAACTCTGGTGCGATCGAGTTCCTTTCGCCCCATCCGGGAAAAATCCAAAAGATCATCGATGAGATGGCCCATGCGGTGAGCGTTGTTTCGGATGATCTGCAATAGCCTGTTCGCCTCCTTGTCCAGCGTGGAAGAATAATCTTCCTGTAAAATTTTAGAATATCCATCGATCGATCGCAGGGGCGCTCTCAGATCGTGCGAAACGGAGTATGTAAATGCTTCCAGCTCTTTGTTTGCTGCGATAACTTTTTCTTCAACCAATCGGCGGTCGGTTATATTGAACGCAGTGGATCTGCTTTTGATAAAATTTCCATTTTTATCCTTGATGGCCGTCGCATTTAAAATGACGAACAGCGTTGACCCGTTTTTACAAATAACTTCGAATTCTGCATTGCTAATAAAACCCTGCGATTTAAATATCGGAAAGGTTTCTTTGTAAAGTTCCTGGCTTGGCGGCGTGAACAGTTCTACAAAATTCATCTTTCCGATCACCTCTTCTCTTTTATAACCTATCCACTTCAGCCACGTCTTATTCATCTCGATGATCAGTCCCTGGCTATTGATAGAATGGTAGCCGCAGGGTGCCTCGTTGTACAAGCTCTTAACTTCTTCGGACGCCTTGCTGAGCGCTTTCTCTGCCTGCAGGCGCGCCCTCAGCGTTGTGTTTATCAATAAAAATAAGACGACGATGGTAAAAACGGTCGCTACAAGCAGGGTAAGAAATGTAGTGTAAAATTTTGTCACCTCGCCTTGATTTTCTTCCATGCGGTGGTCTAATTGTTTTTTTTCCTCCGCTTGCATCGACTCCACGGCAGCATTGATTCCCTTGAGCAGATTACGGTTCGCAGAGGAGAAGACAATCATTTGTGCGGAGTCTGGAGATTGCCGATGAACGTTAAGCACGCGATTTATCAGGTTGACTTTTTCCATTCCCAGCACCCGGATGCTATCAATTCCGCTGAATAGTGCTGGATTGTCCTTGATAAGCTCAAAGAGTGCGAGATAATGTTCCCGGGCATCGTTTATTTTATTTCGATAGAATGCTGCAAACGCCGTATCGCCTGTGAAAACGTATCGCGTCAGCTCGGCTTCAATTTCAAGATGGATCGAGTGAAGTTTTTCAATTCGGTACAGCACGTCGTTGGTGTGAGACACCGTTCGGCTTGTGATGATTGAATCCTGGCTGTTTCTGTAAGAATAAATTCCCAGCGAAATAAGAATTGAAAAAGCGATGAGAAAACCAACGAGAACCTTTTTGTCGAAGTAAACTTTCATACACAAACCTGTTTGACATCCGGCCAGGTATTGGATTCCTTGGCCAACAACTTATTTTTTACACACCGCTGACTTTTCTTGATGAAATTGAATCGTCAGTTAACAAAACTTCGGGCGGGCTCCTTTATAAATATAATACGATTTTCTTAAGGAAACATATTTCCGGCAAAATCTGGCAAATATTGCCTATCGCCAGCGTTAGAATAACGCTATGGATACCATACACATTCATTCAAATATCTCACTTATCGGCTGACCTGTGGTGCCACTGGGAAATTTAATATTCAGCAAAGCGGAGATCGTTGGGGCAATGTCAGTAACCGAGTGTGGCTGAACGGAGCTGCCTGCCTTAATTCCAAAACCAAAAAATAAGATAGGCACGTGTGTATCGTACGTGTAACCCGATCCATGCGTAGTACCCTGAACGGAGCCGGATTCAGTCCAACCCGGGTCTAGCACAAATACAATATCGCCGGAACGCTTTGCGTTGTATCCACGAATTACATTGCCTTTTTGGCCCTCCTCTCCAAAGTTGCCTTGCCGTAGGGTTGCTTCAGTAAAATAATTTGTAATTCCGTCCATTGCCATGAGATATTTTCCGATGAGCTCCGTAACAAGATACATGTCCATACCGGAAGCCCGGGGGTCTTTACTGAAGGCCTGTTGGTTTAAAAAAATTTGTTGATTGCTGATATTTTCAATAAAGGATTTGCCAGGATAGTAACCAGTTAAATACTCTTCGAGCTTTGATTTCAAATATGATTCGCGAAAATATCCGGCCGGAAGTTTATTATCGGAAAGATATTGCGGCACATCGGCGACGGCATGATCGGCGGTGAGAAATACAGTATACATGCCTTTTCCCACCTCGCTGTCGAGCTTCTTTAATAGCTCTTCGATATTTTTGTCAAGTCTCAAATAAACATCTTCAATTTCCACGGCATTTGGCCCTTTAGCGTGCCCCACGGCATCAGTGGCGGAATAAGAGATACACAAAAAATCAGTATCGGGATGTTTGCCCAGTTGTTCGCCGGCCATTGCTGCTAACGCCATTTGTGTCAAATAATCGTTGGCAAACGGAGTCGATGATAATAGTCCAAACCCGTCATTTTTACCACGAAGCTCCGAAAGCTTATATGGAAAGGTGGATTTCGCTTGCCCAGAGAACTTGCGTTCATAGGGCGAATCATCAGGACCGCTTTCGGAGTATTGTTCAATTGGCAACAGCGTCTGCCAATCCTGCGAGAGGTATTTATCGGCGAGATTCAGTGCATTGAATTTTGCAGCCCAATCGGGAAGTTTCGTCATGTAATAGGTGCTGGAAATGAATTTCCCCGACTTTGAGTCAAACCAATACGCAGCATCGGCCATGTGACCGGCAGGTAAAATTGCTCCGCGATCTTTCATGGAAACGCCAATTACTTTCGCCCGTTTTTGAGTGAATAATTTTAACTCATCGGTTATTGTTGAAGACAACATCCGGCTGGGCGACAGCTTTCCATTTGCGGCATCATTTCCTACGGGTTTATAGAGGCTGTCTTCCACACAATTCACGAACTCTTTCTTCGCCTTGTCCCAGTACTCGTTTCCAATTATCCCGTGGACTGCCGGCGTCGTTCCCGTGTAAACCGAAGCGTGGCCAGGGCCTGTTACAGTAGGCGCATAGTTATAATGACCGTTCTTGAGCATGAATCCCTCGTTCATCAATCGCTTAAAACCCTGCTGCCCAAACTTACTGTGAAATCGATAAAGGTACTCCTGGCGCATCTGGTCAACGACAATGCCCACTACCAGCTTTGGGCGTTCAATTGTAGGGTGCTGTTGAGCACCCAGCACATGGCACAGCAACACGAAAAAGACAAAGATTGAGCCTCTCATATTCATAATCTAAAAATTCTAGTCCCTCCAAGTTAAAAAATGTGAAGGCAAAGAATAATTAATTCAGGAGCTTTTCTACCAGATTTACAGATACGGTTTACAAAAATTTTGATAAGCGATCAATCGTCGCAATAGATTTTGTCGTAGTCTTCCTGGTTGTAAACTTCCGTTCTTAACAATTGCCCTTTGTCGTCGTAGTAAATGACGACAAAAATGGCCGCTTCTTCCACCTGCTTCTCGGTGAAATATAGGGGTTTTTCGGCTGAACCCAGATTGACAACGTCATTGTAGGAAAGCGGGATAACGGTACCCTTCGTATTGTGAATTACGCCGTAATTTGTCAGCTGATGAACTATTGCAAGTTTTTCGGTGCTGGAGTTTTGTATGTATGTCAGGTCTTTGATCTCGTCTAACAGCACTTTCTTGCTTTGTATTTCATAAAGCTGCCATTGGCCATTTTTTTTGACGAGCGCCGTTGTGTCATTCCAAAACTGAATTTCGGCAAATTCAAATTTACTTATAGGCTTGTTATCCCACCTGATGAAGCCGTAAGATCCATTTCGATACGCTGTCACGATCTCACGATTATACAACGAAAGATTTTTGTTGTACGAGCAGGGAACGTGTTTCCTTTTCAATGCATCGAACAAACCGAACTTAGTTGACTTTAACAGCGAGAAGGTCCCTTTGTCAACGGCTACGATTGCATCATATTCTGCGGGAAGCAACAATTTTCCGCCTGAGGTCATCAAACCCTTTTTCTCATTTTTATACACGATGAAAAGGTCAGATCCTGCGAACTGGATCCTGTCGTATAACGTGGTGAATAATTTCTTCCCGGTGTGGTCGTAGATTGTGTTTCGTCCTTTATGACTAACCATTAAAAGCGGGTAGCCATCCTTACCTTGTACGGATTCGTAGGCAGCGGCCTTAACGCTTTTCTGGAATTTGTCCGTGCCAAAAAATATGAAACTGCTGTCCTGTCTGAGTCCAACGGCGAAGCGTCCGAATGTCAATATGGTGTCATATTCGGCTCCAAGGTAAGCAAGGGTCTTCGGCTCCAAGAGTCGCCATACAGAATCTTTGGCCGCAATCCAGGGGTCCCGTATCAGCACTTGATGCAGCGTGTCGGAAGTTTCGCCCGTGATACTATGAAGGCGCGTACCAAACGGAGTAGCGGCTACCACGCCAAAAAAAGCCGGGTTAAGAATCTGGTCGGCCGGTGTAACAAATTCGCGTAAAGCCTGGTCCAAAAGTCCCGAGTGAGTGCCATTCCGTACAAATATCAAATCGTTGTTCCACGCCCGAACTTCTTCGAATTCCAAATTACCGGCGCGCACAGCCGGAGGGGGCAAGGTAGCCAGCGTGGCCGTTGTCATAAGTCGTGTCTTGCCGTTTTCTCTCAGCCCAATTACATTTTTGGAAAGAAAGATTTCTTCTACAACGGTCACCAACAACCTTCCCGTAAGGGTCCAAATAGACCAGAGGCCATCTTTTTTTGTGGCGATAAATCTATTGTTTAAAATCTTAGCGTCGTCAATACAGTCTGTGCCGACCTTAAAGCCGGACTTATGAATCGCTGATATACAGTCTCCGCTGTTCAGCAGCAAGAAGCCAGCGCCGATTTCCTCCACGTGTTGTACAGTGCCACTCCAGATCAGCGTTCCACTCTTCGATAAGAGCTTGTTGGGAAATGGAAGTAGATCTCCTTCAATATTTTTGCATTGAAGCGTCTGATCCAACGAATCCGCCCCGGGCAGGATAATCCCTTTGCCATCCTGGTCCATAAATCCAAACCTTTTCCGATGCAGAAAAGGTACCCAATAACCGTGTTCGTGACGAAGGACGTTTGTGATGGAGTCATTCAGGCAAGCTGCCGGCAATTTGATACTTCGTTCAGCTGGGGGGATCAGGTGGAATAAAATATTCTTGGCTTTGCCTGCGAAAAGGCTCTGCGGATTTGCCTGAATAAATTCAATGAATTTTTCAGGGTCGCCCGGCGCGGTTTTATATTCAAAAATTGTTTGCTCCACCTGCCCTCGATAAGGTGAATGAGGGTAATCGGATAAAAAGGCCTCAAAACTTGCCAGCGTTTGGTCGGATGTTTTATCGGCTAAAAGCAACTTCTCGTAGTTATTCCTGGCCTTAGGGGCTTCATTTGCCTGCGGGTAGCGACGAAGAAAATTTTCAAAACTCTGGTAAGTATTTTCCTGTGCAGCTGTTCCATAGGCAACGCTATCCCGCAGGGCTACCGCCTGTGGCAGCGACCTGGAGTAAGGAAAACGATCGATAAAGTCCACCCATGCCTGTTCCGATTGATTTAATTTCGTTTGGTGGAACGCGGTGCTGTCTATTTGACTTCGGAGGTTTACGAGCCGCATGGAATCAAGCGGAAACTTCCGGAGTCTTTCGCGCTGCTTGCCGGCAGTGCTTTGAAAGTCGCTCAGGGCCCCATTCACGTATCGATAAGCGGAGTCAAGTTGAAAATCGGGATTACCTTCAGAAAAAAAATATTGTGCTAATACATATTTTGCCGTAACGTTGAGGCTATCTTTGGCGATCGACTTCGTAAGCAGCTCATGCGAGCGTTGCCATTTTTGCCGATGGAGATTTTTTAAGGCGAGGTCAACAGACTGACCTGAGGCCGAGGCGCAGAAGACTATAGGCGCGCAGAGCGGAATTATTTTTAAAACGAACAGAAAACGTCTCATCACAAGGATGCAAAACTATAAACTTCAACACTAAGATTTAGCCTTAACTAAGTTAAGGCTGTTGTATGATGTAAGAATTTTTGTAAATTTTCACAATTGTTAAATTGTTACGCATGGCAAAGCTTAAGAATATCATTAAACAACTTTCCGAAAAA
>DASUTP010000334.1:0-3097 GCA_036374515.1 Chryseolinea sp.
TGAAATTACGGATTATCAGGTGTTCAGGAGGTTACAATTTTCCAACAGGCAAAAAAAAGCTCCGCTTCAGCGGAGCTAATATATTAATAATTAGTAAGTTAGGTATTATACATCCAGCCTTGCGTATTTCGCATGCGACTCAATAAATTCACGGCGTGGCGCTACTTCATCACCCATCAGCATACTAAACACACGGTCGGCTTCTGCGGCGCTTTCGATTGTTACCTGCTTTAAAGTCCGGCTCTGCGGGTTCATGGTTGTATCCCAAAGCTGGTCCGCGTTCATTTCACCCAAACCTTTGTATCGCTGTACGTTTACTGAATCTTCCTTTCCTGCACCCAGTTTTTCTACCCAGGCTTTACGTTGCTCTTCATTCCAGGCATATGACTGCTCTTTCCCTTTTTTTACAAGGTAAAGCGGCGGCTGCGCAATATAAACGTAACCCTGTTCCACCAGCTCCGTCATATAACGATAAACAAACGTGAGAATGAGTGTGGCGATATGGGATCCGTCCACATCAGCATCGGTCATGATGATGAGCTTATGATAACGCAGCTTGCTTAAGTCTAAAGCCTTGGGATCTTCCGGCGTTCCGATCTTTACTCCCAGTGCAGTAAACATGTTGCGAATCTCCTCATTGTCGTAGATCTTATGTTCCATGGCCTTTTCCACGTTCAGGATCTTACCTCTCAACGGTAGAATAGCCTGAAAGCTGCGGTCGCGGCCTTGTTTCGCCGTTCCACCAGCCGAATCACCCTCAACCAGGAACAATTCACAACGTTCAGGATCGCGGTCGGAACAGTCAGCAAGTTTACCCGGTAAACCGCCACCGGTAAGTACCGATTTACGTTGCACCAGTTCGCGTGCCTTCCTTGCGGCTGCCCTTGCCTGCGCCGCCAAAATCACTTTATTGATAATATTTTTCGCGTCCCTCGGATTTTCTTCGAGGTAGGCATCGATCACTTTTGAAACGGTACTGTCTACTACACCGCTAACCTCGCTATTGCCCAATTTTGTTTTTGTCTGGCCTTCAAACTGGGGCTCTGGTACTTTTACGGAGATAATAGAACTCAATCCTTCCCTGAAGTCGTCGCCTTCTATTTCCACCTTGGCTTTTTCAAATAGTCCATTGCGATCGCCATAAGCTTTAAATACTCTTGTCAAAGCTCTGCGAAAACCGGCTACGTGAGTTCCGCCCTCGATAGTGTTGATGTTGTTGACGTATGAATAGATATGTTCATTGAACGAGTCGTTGTAATTAAGGGCCACTTCTACTACTACATTGGTCTGCTCATCATGTCCCTCTACGTAAAGGATTTTTGGAATCAATGCATTCCGCCCTGCTGCCTTGTCGAGCATTTCGACAAATTCAACAATACCACCTTCGCTATAAAAATCCTTGGTAAATGGTTGGTTGGCTTCATCCAGCTCCCGCAGATCCGTCAATTTTATTCTGACTTTCTTATTCAGGTAAGAAAGTTCGCGCAACCTGCTTTCCAGGATGTCGCGGTTGTAAACGGTAGTCATGAAAATGCTGGCATCTGGCCAAAAGCGGACCTTTGTGCCAGTAGTGTCGCTTTTTCCCGTTTCGCGTACCGCATATTGAGGCACGCCGATTTTATATTCCTGCTCAAATGTTTTGCCCTCGCGGTTAACGGTTACATGTAAATGAGAGCTGAGTGCATTCACGCAGCTTACACCCACACCGTGCAAACCACCAGACACTTTATACGATCCCTTGTCGAACTTACCACCGGCATGCAATACGGTCATCACCACTTCCAGGGCAGACCGCTTTTCTTTTGTATGCATGGCGGTTGGGATACCGCGACCATCATCTTCCACTGATACGGAATTGTCTTCGTGTATCGTAACGAGTATGTTCTTGCAATAACCAGCCAGCGCTTCGTCAATGGAGTTATCTACTACCTCATAAACCAGGTGATGCAATCCTTTCACCCCAATATCCCCGATATACATCGCGGGGCGTTTGCGCACTGCTTCCAACCCTTCCAATACCTGTATGCTGTCGGCTCCATATCCGCTACCGGCAACAGGCTTTTTTTCTGTTGTTTCTGTGTTCATAAATGAGGGAAAATCCTGTCTTTAAAAATGAAAAAATCGAGACTGGCAAATGTACGAAAATGCACCCGGTTAACCCGTTTTTAAAAGTCCTTTTTTAGAGGGAAATTCAACGTGGAGAAATGGAAATTTGGAGATGAGAAAATGGGTCTTTATGCGACTTTATTTAAGCTTCAAACGGTGATCATACACGTGGAATAAGGGCTCATTTTCACATCACCACATTTTCCTATTTCCACATTTTCCTTAGCGTTTTACAATCTGCGCCACCAAATCAGCTTCGGCGCAAATCTTATTGCCCACATAGGTTGTACCCCGCATTTCACATATGCCCCGCCGTATGGGCGCTGAAAGTTCCATTTTAAGAATTAGTGTATCGCCCGGCTTAACCATATGTTTGAATTTGCAATTATCGATCTTGAGAAAATAAGTATCGTATTGCCCTTCGCCAGCCAGGTTAATAGCAAGTATGCCGCCTGTTTGAGCCAATGCTTCTATCTGGAGTACACCCGGCATTACCGGGTTGCCAGGAAAGTGTCCCTGGAAAAACCATTCGTTGAAAGTAACGTTCTTGATACCTACGATATGAGTATCGCTGATCTCAATGATCTTATCTACCAATGCAAAGGGATAACGATGTGGAAGGCGTTTTTCAATAAACTGCTGATCATATACTGCCGGCTTGCAGGGATCATACACGGGTTGTCCTTTTGCCTGTTTGTTTTTCCGTATTACCTGCTTTATTTTTTTTGCAAACTCCACATTGCTGCTATGACCGGGTCTGTTCGCAATTATGCGCGCTTTTACGGGATAACCGATGAGGGCAAGGTCGCCAACGATATCCAACAATTTATGACGGGCTGGTTCATTTGGAAAACGCAATTCCAGGTTGTTGAGATAACCTTCGCTCTTTACCTCAATTTTATTCTTCTTGAATATTTTTTTCAAGCGCTCCATTTCCTCATCATCCACAGGCTTATCAACTATCACGATCGCATTGTTGATGTCACCACCT
>DASUTP010000335.1:0-6327 GCA_036374515.1 Chryseolinea sp.
AAAGAAGGTGATAGCCTGCCGTTGATCGCAAAGAACCATTACGGTGATTCAGCGTTCTATCTGCAACTGGCGAAAGTGAATAAGCTCAGGAATTTTAGAAATATTCAACCCGGTACCCGGCTTGTATTGCCACCTCTTCAAACCAACTCTGAGAATTAGTATGAAAACAAATGATAAACAAGCAACGGACCTGGTGAACCTCAAACTGCTGGTCAATAATACGGCATTGAGTGCCTCCTATAAAATTCTTTCGGTAGAAGTTGATAGCGCATTCAATAAAATTGCGTCGGCCAAAGTAATGATCGCAGATGGTGATCCCGCACAACAGGATTTTGCGATCAGCAGCAAAGAAGATGGACTATTACCCGGCAACGAATTTGAAATACAACTCGGCTATCATGAAAAACCAAAATCAATATTTAAAGGGATCATCGTAAAACAATCGATCAAATCCGGCAAAAACAAAAAATCTTTCATATTGCTCGAGGCAAGAGATCGCTGCGTGAAACTTACCCTGGGAAGAAAAAGCCGGTGTTTTTTTGATAAAACCGACTCAGAGCTGATCGAAAACATCTTCAAAGATGCAGGATTCAAAAGTTCTGATGTGGATATTGCGAGGACCAAAACGAAACATGCAGAAATGGTGCAGTATAATGTGTCCGATTGGGATTTTATTGTATGCCGCGCCGAAATGAATTCCTTGCTTGTGCTTACACGCGATAACAAGCTCATAATAAAGGAGCCCGATACCAAGCAACAACCTGTAAAAGAGATTACATACGGCAAGGAAATAATTGAATTTGAAAGCGAGACCGATGGACGAACACAATTTGAAGAAGTGACAGCGCGGTCCTGGAACTTCAGAGAACAAGGGAGCAAAGAAAAAGAAACAACATCAGTTGCCTTCAAGGAAAATGGTACACCTGATGGAAAAGCATTGGCCGGCAAAATGGGGCTCAAAAAATATGAACTTTTTCATACAGCCTTCCTGAATGAAGAGCAATTACAATCCTGGAGCGCCGCGCGCCTGCTCAAAAGCAGGATGGCTAAGAACTGCGGCTATCTGCGAATAAAAGGATCCACTGATATACTTACCGGAAATACCATTGCATTAAAAGGTTTTGGAAAACGTTTTAACGGTACTGTATTGGTAAGTGGTGTGAAGCACGTCTATGGTGAAAAAGCTACCTGGGAAACAGAGATTCATTTTGGAATCGGAGCCGAATGGTTTTATGAAAGAAAAATGGTGCGCGAACAGGCGGCATCTGGAATCATCCCAGGGATACAGGGCCTCCACATTGGCATCGTAGTACAAATCAATGATGATCCTGAAGGAGAAGACCGCATAAAGATCCAAATGCCGCTTGTAAAAGGATCCGAGAATTTATGGGCAAGAGTAGCCAGCCTGGATGCAGGAAAGGACCGTGGTGCTTTTTTCAGGCCCGAAGTCAATGATGAGGTAGTAGTTGGTTTTTTAGATGACGACCCGCGTTATCCCATCATTTTAGGCACTCTGCACAGTGGAAAAAATCCGGCACCCATTAAGGCCACAGACAAGAACAATGAAAAAGGTTTTGTCACTCGCGGCAAACTCCAACTCATTTTCAACGATGAGAAAAAAAGCATGGTTCTTCAAACACCAAAAGGCAAAAAGCTGATCATAGATGATGAGGGTGATGAAATCTCACTCACCGATCAGCATGGCAACAAGATCAAAATGAGTTCAAAAGGAATTGAGTTGGAAAGTGCGAAAGATATTTCATTCAAAAGCTCCGCAGGATCGTGTAAAATGGAAGGGATGAATATCAGTATTGAAGCTAACACCAAGCTTAAAGCAAACGGTAAAGCTTCTGCTGATTTTACATCATCCGGTCCCACGATTGTGAAGGGCGCCCTGGTAAATATTAATTAATGCTCCGGGGGAGCGAAGAAAAAATAAGCTATGCCATTTGCTGCTCGTATTACCGACATGCACGTGTGCCCGATGGTTTCGGGAGTGGTGCCTCATGTTGGCGGACCCGTGCTTCCGCCAGGCTCGCCGACTGTTTTGATCAATGGGCTCGCTGCAGCCACGATGGGAAACCTTCTGACTTGCGCAGGAGGTTTTGATACGATCGTAGCTGGCTCTGCGACGGTTTTGATAAATGGAAAACCAGCAGCCCGAATGGGTGACATGACAGCGCACGGTGGAACTATCGTGCTAGGTTCTTTAAACGTAATAATAGGATGATATGGAACTTACACAAAGTCAATTTATTGGCCGCGGCTGGAAATTTCCAGTTGAATTCAACGCACAAAATGGAGACGTCGTGATGTTGGAAGGAGAAGAAGACATCCGCAACAGCTTGCACGTACTTTTTGAAACGAACGTGGGAGAGCGGGTGATGCAACCTGATTTTGGCACTGAGATAAACAGTTTTGTTTTTGGCCAACTCACCCGAAGCACAGTGACTCACATGCAAGCAATCATCAGCAATGCCATCCTCTTTCATGAGCCTCGTATCATTCTCAATGAAGTAGACATACAATTGGATCCAAACAATCCTGAACGTTTGGATATAACCATCGACTATATCATATCTGCTACGAATAACCGATATAATTATGTATACCCATTTTACCTGAAGGAAGCGACCAATTTAGAACGATAAGCGCATCAGCAATATGAGTACAAACTCAACATATGGTAAGAATGTAAAGTCGGAAGGAGTTTCAAGGGATCAACGATTTGACCCGATGCTTGACCCTCAATCTGTTCACATCGATGATCGCAAACTCGAGGATTTTCTGACCTACCTGCAACAATATAACAGCAATGTTCTTTTCGTAGATACGGAACGGCCATTTGACAAGACAAAAACCTGGGATCAGCTGTTTTTGCAACAACCCAGCTTTCTGATGGCACGCATCGCCAGTAAAGATCCTGACGAGATCAGCACGGAATATGAAACCTTGTATGCGAAATTCCAGCAGTCACCTTCCGTGCAACATTTGTTTGAGGTTGCTTCGTATGTGTATGAAAGGTTCCGTAAAGTGGATCGCTGGTACGTATCCGTTGACGATCATCCGTTCGAAGACAAACTTGCGCTCTACATACGTTCTTATCTGTCCGCGGAATTGCAAAAACTCCTCTACATCTTCAACTACCTGCCATTTGGGAATCAGGATAGGGGACAGGTCCAGCCCATCACACCACTAAAAAATAAATATGGCATCTGGGATTCGGAGCAGTCACTTTCATCGGCAGACCAGGCATTTGCCGGAGCTACTGAAGGAGAAAAGCTGGAGTCTGCTTCTTTTGTCGTTAATGAGATTTTTAATGTTGTCCTCTTCAGCACTACAGCCCTCATCAATTATTGCAAAGAATATTTCCTTTCCGGGATTTTTCAGAGCGGAGAGCATCATCCTCACGTCGCGCTCTTTATTGCATTCGCCAAGCTTTATGGTTATGCGCAAGAAGAATTAAACAAATTACCTGCAAGGCTCCTTGATTTCTATTACACGAAAGTGCTCCAGGCAAAGCCGACACCTCCCGAGGCAGACCGGGCTTTCTTAGTAGCTGAATTGACAAGAGGGTTCGATCAATTTGACATTCCGAAAGGGAGTTTGTTGTCGGCAGGCAAAGACCAACGTAATGCAGAGTTAATCTATAAGGTTGACAAAGACCTGACGGTCACCAAATCCCAGGTGCAGGCAATACGCACACTGACTGTATTTAAAGATGGAGATAAGAAACAGGGTTATTATGCAGACATACTCAAAAGATCCGCAGAAGTTATTCCCGTAAAGAATACAAAGGCGCTGCGGAAAATTTTTGGAGAAAAAAAGGGAAGGGTTGCGATTGGTTTTGCCATTGCATCCTCACAATTCTACCTGGCCAAAGGTGATCGCTTTATTTCTGTGAGTTTTCTGCTCAAAGACGACTTGAAGAGGGAGAACTTTACACCTGACGCGTTCATCGCTTTGCGCTTTACCGGTGAGAATGGATGGTTGGATCAGCGCAGCAAAGCTGACAACATTGTCATTCATGCGCTTAAAAAAACTGCGCCGAAAACGCTTGAGCTGAATTTTTCTATTTCCATTGCTCAGGCTTCAGCTGTCGTGGCTTACGATCCAAAGATCCATTCTGGTAGCTATCCTACCAGGAATCCCATCACGCAGGTGCTGCTTAACTTTCCGGGTGCAGGTGCAGGCGCTCAGGATATTGTTGACCAATTGAACGAACTTCTTTCATTACGGATCGAATCAATATCAGTAAGAGTTGAAGTGGGAAGCGCTACGTCAACATTGGGTTTTAACGGCGTACGCGATCTTGTACTTGAAAATCATGATTCCGTTCTCGAATCAAACAAACCGTTTTATCCATTTTCAACGCTTCCGAAAGTGAGATCTTCTTTTTATATCGGATGCCCGGACCTCTATTATAAAGATGTAGAGAAATTCTCTATCAACCTCGAATGGATGTTGCCTGACAATTTTCAATCTTACTATGAAAAATATTTTCCCCCCTACGATTCAAATAAATTCCGCGCGACGCTCAGCATTCTCCATGAAAAAAAATGGCGGAAGATAAATGATGTGATCCTGATCAACACTAATGAAAATGGAGGCAGGTTCCGGACCCTGAGGGTTGATAAGTCCAAACTAAATGAAGCCGTCGAGGAAGACACGTCAGAACCCCAGGTATCCAAATTTAATACGAACAAGATGGATGGTACCGTGCGATTGAAACTATTGTACCCCGACTTTGGTCATACTATCTATCCCCAATTGATCACTTCAACACTTCTTGAAAAATCTACTTCCAAATCGGCGGTGGTCGATTATTACAAGCTCGTAAAAAAGCAACTATACGATTCTGTTATATCGATCAAACTTCCGGATGATATTGCAAACCGCGATGGTTCACTTCGTACTGTGGTCTACGATATCCTTGAAAAAGTTACCGACGACCAGAAAGCAAGGACAATGATGATCACCGGGCTGTCGCAAAAACTCAAACAGGTTAATGGTAGTGACGTGGTGTTCATAGACCTGAAAAACAAATTGGTAGAAAGTCTGGGCGATGAGAACCAATCTAAAACTGTTGTCAATGATGACAATTTTGTCAACCGAATGCTCGGCTTTCTTAAGAGGATCCGTCTCCTTGACCGCGATATACATCTTGATAAGGACAAACAGGACGTGGACGACGTGGCGCTGAAACTAAAGGATAAGATCAACACCCGAAGCAGTATGATCTTGCCTGCGCATTGGGAACTGGCTTCACTTATCCTCAATGAGATCAATAGTGCTATCGAACAGATTGTCAAAAGGATCATCGATGAGATCCTCATGCAACGTAAGAATGGAATCCGGGATGGTGTTACCGTTGCAGGGATCTTCAAGAGGCACATTGACGACGCGAATGAGGTGATCAATGATATGATCGCACGGAAGATCGCAATACTGCTTTCTGCCCATGATATTCCGCCAGCACCCTATACACCACAGATCAATTCTATCGCGATTAGTTATGTTTCTACAAAGGATTTGGCCGACGCAGAAGACCAGTTTTTCCACATCACACCTTTTGGCATAGCCGAATTCAAGCCTTTGCGTAAAGTGGCAACTGTAGGCAAGACAAAAGATAAATTTTTGTTGACCGACCGTCTCTTCCCATTGACCGCAACCGATCAGGATGCTTCCGGTGACGACGAGGGACAACTCTTCATTGGTATTTCAGACGCGAAACCCTTGCAAACACTCAGTTTGTTCTTTCACGTTGAAGAAACCGGTACTGTACCGGACTACAAACTTCCTCCACTCAGCTGGTGGTATTTGTATTACAACCAATGGTACCGCTTTCCTGACAATGCTATTTCCAGTGACAGTACTTACGGCTTCCAAACAAGTGGTATAGTTGAATTGAACCTGCCCGCAGATATCACAAATTCAAATACGCTGTTTGATGAAGCCGGATTGTTTTGGTTGCGGGCTTGTGTGCCAGAGCATAGCGATGGATTTCCTTACCTCATTGATGCAAAAGCACAGGCACTCTCTGCGACGTTTGTGGAAAATGATAATGATCCTTCCCACTATGCCTTGCCATTGCCACCGTTCCAGATCAAAACATTTGCGGAGCCTATGGCAGGTATCAAATCAATTACGCAGCCGGTAGCTACGCTACCAGGTAAAATGAAGGAAGCCCCACAAGAGTTTTATACGCGCGTAAGTGAAAGACTACGTCACAAACAAAGAGCAGTTGCCGCATGGGATTACGAGCGGCTTTTGTTGGAAAAGTTCCCTTTCATCTATAAAGTCAATTGTATTAACAATTATTTCGAA
>DASUTP010000336.1:0-15631 GCA_036374515.1 Chryseolinea sp.
ATAATCCGGTCATCGACCAAGTCGACGTCCGGGAACATGCTGCGGAAGAGGTTGGCATATTTCCAGTGTGTTGAACATTTTTTTCCGTCCAGTAATCCCGTGGATGCCAGCAAAAATGCTCCGATGCACAAGCTGGCCACCTCAGACCCCTGACGATATTGTTTGATGATCCATGGTATAAAATCCTTGTTCAGCTCCAGCGCGTTTTTTATGTCTCCAATCAACGCCGGTACGAAAATTAAATCTGTCTTTTTCACGTCATCAATTAACATGTCCGTGTGAACGGTAAAGCTTCCGCGGTGCAATTTGACTTCCCGGGTGAGGCCGACCAACTGCACGTTGAAGACCGGCGCTTTTCCCGCTGCCTCCAAAAATTCATTGGCCGCAGTAAACATGTAGCGTGGATCATCTATGCTTGCCAAAACAGCCTCATTCGGCACTAAAATGGAAATGTGTTTCATAACCAGGAATACGTTTTTCTGCTTTCGATGTTTAATTTTTTCCCCACCAAATATATAAAACAATTGTCGCATACAGCCCGGCAGATTGTCGGAATTACAACCTCCGAAACCAAAAGGTTTCCTATAGTTTTGAAACCATAAGGTTGCACAATGAAGCGAGATGTATTTCAGGCAATTGCGGATCCGACCCGGCGCGAAATTCTGGGTATGATTGCCCACAAGTCACTGAACGTAAATTCAGTAGCTGGAAATTTCATGATGACCCGCACTGGTATTTACAAGCATATGAAAATACTCTGCGAATGTGGACTGGTAGTTATTAAGCAACAGGGCCGGGAGCGCTACTGCGAGGCGCGCTTAAAAAAGCTCGGCCAGGTAGCAAACTGGATCCAGCAATATCGTCGGGTGTGGGAAACGAAGTTTGACGCGATAGACATCTGTGTAATGAGGACCCGGCCTCGACGGAAGAAAAAAGCACAAAGGAAGTCAAATCAAAAATAGCATGAGATACAGTAATGAAGTGAGGGGGAGAAACGCACAAGAAGCCGACGTCTTCCACAAAATCCCCGCTGGAGTTTTCGCGGACTTGACGTTGGCGAACAACAGTCTTTATAAATACGTAACCACTTTTGTCCGGACTTGTTAGAAATGACAACCTTCCTGGCAGGATTGAAGTTAGACGCATAAGTCAGGCGTTGTTTTTTAAAACTAGATGCATGGCTTATTTTTTTGAAGCAAGATTGTACAATTTTACAACCTGCTTCATGTTGGAGGTGTCCAGGAACTGAATGAATGTTTGGCTGTAAAACAAAACCTTGCTGACTATGATAGAAGTATTCAAAACCGATGTAAATAGCCAGGATGATGCGCGAATCCTGGTCGATCGCATTCATTGCGTATTTGAGCATTGTCGCGCAAATTTTGATTTGCAGGATTGCGATAAAATTCTTCGTGTTATGGGTATAAAGGGCGAAGCAGAAACCTGGCAAATCGTTAGCCTGGTGAAAAGCTACGGCTGGAGGGCAGAAATCTTAACTGACGACAATTTCGTCGACGGAGAATTGCCACGTAACCTTTTGATCGACGACGCAAAACTAGGAACTTGAACCGCAGGACACAAATAAAGATGCGGCAGCTCGCCATTTTGACAGTGGCATGGCTGGTCGTTGGCTTTTTGATGGCTATCTATGATTTTCTGGTCATTCACACCAATAGTTCATTAGGACCATCGCAGGAGTATTCATTTTTGGCCTCGGTCGCCATGAACATGGGCTCAGCGCTGGTAGGATCACTTCTTGGGGGAAGCTTTCTCATATTTTTTGTAAATGTTAAATATCAGGACAAGTCATATGGATATACATTGATCGCCGTAGGCATCTCTTTTATCATTGTGATACTGATCATTATTGTATTGTTAGGTGTCATATCTGTTCCTTTGCGTACAGGCAAGCCGCTATCGGATCCCGATTCAATTCAGGCCCTGAAACATTTTCTAACAGACAGCTCAAGGATAAAAAATGTGCTGAGCTGGTCAATCGTGGTTGGGTTCACGCAATTGCTGTTGCAGATCAACAGCAAATTCGGACAGGGTGCGTTGGGAAACATTATTCGGGGCAAATACAACACGCCCAAGGAAGAAAGGAGAATATTTATGTTCCTTGATCTTAACTCTTCCACTTCGATGGCAGAACGATTGGGTGACGAAAAGTACCACGAACTCTTAAAAGACTTTTTTTCAGACATCACCAATCCGATACTGGATAATAACGGAGAGATCTATCAATATGTAGGCGACGAAGTGATCGTCGCTTGGAAATACGAGGACGGGCTCAAGGACAATCAATGCGTGAAATGTTTCTTCGATATTAAGGTGCACATCAAAAATATGCAGGACAAATATTTGAGAAAGTATGGGCTGGTGCCCTCGTTTAAAGCGGGAATCCATTGTGGAAAGGTGGTTGCTGGCGAAATAGGAGTGATCAAACGTGATATCACTTACTCGGGCGATGTCTTGAATACGACTTCCAGGATCTTGATGATGTGCAAAGAATTCAACGCGGAAATTTTATCGTCTGCCGATCTGATCTCAAAACTAAGTTTAAAGAATTATGCGACACGGCCGCTGGGGTCGATCAAATTAAGGGGCAAGGAAAAGGAAATTTTACTAAGCTCATTAAGCCTCTAAAGCATAATTCAGGGCCATTAAAAAATGGCCCTGAATTATGAACAGTGGTTTCGTCACGCTGCCGCTATACGTTTTAGTCCGTGAACTTGGAGATAGGCCATGCCAGCTACCCATAGAGCAACGGCGCCAATTGCCAGGTACCCAATCACGGTCAAATTGAATAGCTGAAGGACTATTATAAGGAGGCTTGAAACCACCCATGCAATATCCAGCGCGATAATAAACTTCACCATGTTTTCATTTTGGTGGATGCGCCTTCCTTCCCTGAACGCCAGAAGTGAAAACACCACGAGAAATATTCCTACCTCCGAAACAGCAGTGGAGTTTTCAAGTCCGAATAAGATAGCGATGGGAGAGGCAAAGACCACTAACCCCATACCTGTCGCTCCTGAGCTTAATGCGTTGATCAGCAAAACATTTTTTAACGTTTTCATAAATTCTTTTTTTGGTGAATGATAAATCAAAGGTATTAGCGCCGGCTTGAAATAAACTTGTCTTTTGGCGACAATGACTTGTCATTGTGCGACAATCGGATGAATGCCTGGAAAGGGGTTATCAAAAACTATATTTTTACACGATGGAAAATCAACGAAAACAATTTGCCCTCAGCCTGATTGCGTATGCATCCCAACGAGAAATTTCGGCCCATGCGCTTTGTAAAAATGCTAACATCGATTTGACGGCTATCAAGCTAAGAAAGGAATACATTATTGCTGAACAACAAATGGACGACCTTTGGCAGGCTGCGTGCCGGTTAGGCAATGATCCGTTATTTGGCCTTCACTTCGGGGAGTCGCTTCGGCTGCCGGCTTTGGGGGTTGTAGGGGAAATAATTAAGAGTAGCCAAACCGTTGGACAGGCCCTGGAAATAGCGGCTTCGTTGACCAATATGGTGACCGACCTTTTCACGATGAAAGTGACACGTAACAGGAAGGCGATTGTCGTTGAGTTAGTTCCAACAATTTTGAAAGCCAGCGACTTCACGATGCGACAGATGACGGATTTATTGATGGTATTCGTCATTCACGAACTTGATGGCCTGCTGTTGGAAAAAATTACACCCACTTCAGTGTATTTTCCGTACTCTATTCCCGATGAAAAAGAATATACGCGCGTGCTTCGTTGCAAACCTTTGAAAAGGAAAGATCGGTTAGCAATTCATTTCGAGGCGAAATTATGGGAAGAGCCGATCCTGTCGTCAAACTATGAACTGCAAGAATTTCTGTTGCAAACAGTAAACGGGAATGGCGATGAACATGGATCGCCCAGATTCATGGACAGGATCCATGATTACGTTATGAGAAATGCTTACCTGGGTATCCCGTCGTTAGAGGATGTCGCGTCAAATTTTAATGTGACGCCGCGTAGTCTGCAACGGCGGTTGCAGGAGGAAGGCGCGACCTACCAGCAGGTGTCCGATGCGGTCCGAAAGTCCCTTGCCCTCCAGTATATACGGGCAGGGGATTACCCGATCAAGGAAATATCACTTATGCTTGGCTACAATGAACTCAGTGCTTTCTCCCGCGCCTTTAAACGGTGGACAGGAAAAGCTCCGACGAACTTTGTTGCGTGACATCGTGAATGGGATATGTTCAGATAAGAGAGAATCTCTAAAGTTTTTTACCTTGCCTGTCTCATAACTTCAAACCGCGAACCAGAAACTATTAGCATGCGTCAAAAGATTAAGGGAAAACAACTTAAAGTCCGCTGTTGGATCGATATCGACGGGGAACGTTTCTTTGGCCCGGGCAGGGCGGAGCTGTTAGAACTCATTCACGAAACCGGCTCGATTTCTAAGGCAGCCAGATCGATGGGGATGTCTTATAAAAAGGCGTGGGAGATGGTGGAGGGCTTGAACAAAAACAGCCGGAAGACATACGTGATTGCCCAAAAAGGCGGCGAAAGGGGTGGAGGGACGCAGGTTACGCCCGCAGGGCTGGAAATGTTGGCTGCATATAAAAAACTCAGTGAAAAGCTATATTCCATTGTCGATAAAAACATTGGTATCCTGAAACTGATTTAACCGGTTGGTGGGCTTAAATCAGCTTTTTATCAGCCTTAGGCTTGTATCTGCATAAATTTTATGACCGAACTGTTCATTTGACAATATGATTATTACATTGCGATATGTACGAGCGTACATATCGATGAGAAAGACGATAAGTTATCGATTATCATGATAAGCATAGTAAACACAGTATTGTCGCGGGCGATTTGTATCAGACAATCTGATCCATTTATATGAAAAGCATGGTACTGCCAGCTGTCTTATTCTGGATCCTTTTTTCGGGCTTTCCGCAAGATAATACCGCATCATTTATTGTTGAGGGCGAAGTATTAAAGCCTCTCAAGATGACAGTAAAAGAATTAGCCAGCTTGCGTACATCGCAGGTGAAAGCCAGCGATAAGGATGGCCAGGAGCACACTTACGAAGGAGTTATGCTGTGGGAAATATTAAGATCAGCAGGGGTAACGTTGGGCAAGGATTTGCGGGGCGAACATCTAACAAAATACATTCTTGTAACGGCGAGCGACGGTTACGAAGTGGTCTTCTCCCTGCCTGAGATCGATCCGGGGTTCTCCGATAAAATTGTTTTGCTGGCGTACGGAGTGGATGGCAAACCGCTTTCCGCGGCGGAGGGCCCATTCAGGCTGGTGGTGCCTCACGACAAGATACATGCCCGCTGGATCCGTCAGCTAAATTCAGTTCGGATACTTTTCACTAAAGACTAATGACAAAGGGTAATGAAGAAAAACTCACTGGCTTTGTTATTCTTGATCCTGGGCAATTTCGCGCTGGCACAAAATAACGACCAGATTCTGATTGCAGCGGCTTCGGATTTAAAGTTTGCCCTGGATTCGTTGGTCACTGTTTTTAAGGGAGCCCACCCCAGCGCAGTTGTCGACGTGACGTATGGATCCTCAGGCAAGCTGTACGAACAGATATCGCACTCGGCTCCGTTCGATCTTTTTTTCTCTGCTGATATCGAATATCCTCTACGCCTGAAAAAGTCAGGAGTAACCGCATCGGATGTATACGCGTACGGTGTCGGAAGGATCGTCATCTGGAGCCTGATGGATCCAAAGAATGATATGGCAACCTTTCTGCTGAAACCAAGCATCAGGAAGATCGCTATTGCTAATCCCCAACATGCCCCGTATGGAAGGCGAGCGGAGGAAGCGTTGAAGTATTTTGATGTTTACGATAGGATAAAACCTAAACTCGTCTATGGAGAAAATATTTCTCAGACGGCACAATTTGTCACGGCCGGCGCGGCTGAGGCCGGTATCATCGCGTTATCTCTCGCGCTTTCTCCGGCAATGAAAAAATTAAACGGGCACTACTACATCATTCCAGAGAATACTCACCAACCGTTGGAGCAAGGTTTTGTTGTGCTGAAGAGCGCTGAAAACAACTCGCTCGCCAACGATTTTAAAAATTTCATGTTGGGGTCGGCCGCCGCTACGATTCTCAGCAATTTCGGGTTCACCAAAAAGTAATAACTTAGCTGATACATGGTTCAATGGGATCCTTTTGTTCTGACGTTCAAACTCGCTACAATCACCACGGTCATTCTTTTTCTGCTGAGCGTCCCGCTCGCCTATTGGCTTACATACAGCCGGTATAAAATAAAATATGTAGTGGAGGCATTGGTTAGCCTTCCATTGATTTTACCTCCGTCGGTCCTTGGATTTTATCTGTTGCTTGCGTTTAGCCCGCGCAACGCATTCGGAAAATTTCTGGAGCAGTACCTTGATCTCAGGTTGGTCTTTACATTTGAAGGACTTATAGTCGCTTCGATTTTATACAGCCTTCCTTTTATGGTCCAGCCAATTCACAACGGACTAAAATTGCTGCCTGCATCTTTGGTCGAGGCTTCATACACTTTGGGTAAGGGACGGCTTACAACATTGTTGCGGGTCCTCCTGCCCAATATCCGGACTTCTCTCATCACGGCGATCGTGCTTTCCTTCGCGCATACCATCGGCGAATTTGGGGTTGTGCTGATGGTAGGTGGGAATATCCCCCGTGAAACGCGTGTCGTATCTATTGCTTTGTATGACGAAGTCGAAGCGATGAATTACGGACAGGCCAATTTGTATGCGGTGACGCTCCTTCTTTTTGCATTCCTCACGCTACTGATAGTGTACCTGGTCAACTATCGCTCAAGAATAACCAAAGTAATATGATCGGGGTGTCGCTTAAAAAGAAGTTGTTTTCGGCGTTGGGAGAGATGCAGCTCGATATTGACTTTACGGTGAACGAAGGAGAATTGGTTACACTTTATGGGCCATCTGGTGCAGGCAAGACCACCGTATTACGTACCCTTTGTGGCTTGTCAATTCCTGATGAGGGCTGCATCCTGGTGGGGGATCAGGTTTGGCTGGACTCCGGGAAAAAAATCAACCTGAAACCACAGCAGCGCGATATCGGCATTGTGTTTCAAGACTATGCGTTATTTCCCAACCTCACGGTTAGGGAAAATTTGAAATATGCCTTAAAGAAAGGTCAACCGTCCACAATCGTTAATGAATTGCTCGAACTAATGGAGCTGACGAACCTCAGTGATAAAAAGCCGGAGCTGTTATCAGGCGGGCAACGGCAGCGTGTAGCCCTGGCGAGAGCAATTGTTCGACGACCGAAGATACTACTGCTAGATGAACCGATGTCGGCACTGGATACGACGCTGCGCGTGAAGATACAGGATTACATTTTAAGGGTTCACCAGCAATTCCAACTTACAACAATACTGGTTAGCCATGATATCATGGAGGTGATACGCTTGTCCGATCGGGTGTTTTTGATGGATCACGGGAAAATTATAAGCCAGGGCGGTCCAGGCGATATTCTTCCGATAGAGACTCTGAAGCAAATGGTAGGGAAGTTGCTGAAATAAACCTGGAAAGTTGGACTGCTTCGTTAGCCCGCGCTGACAAAGAAAAACCATTGGAACTTTAAGCTCCAATGGTTCTTGTGAGAAACATTTTAAAGGTTTTGCTCTACCGAATAATTCGGACAGAACCCTTAAGGTCAGTTAAGTCAGGCATTTTTATGACATAGTAGTAATCACCCGGCTGCAAGGGCTGGCCGTCCATTTTGCCATCCCACGTATTGTTGTAAGAGAGTGTTTCGTAAATCTTCTGGCCTGATCGGTTGAACACCGAAAGCAGAGAATTCGCAAAGAGCTCGGGTTGGGTCCATTCCCAATAATCTCCCGTTCCATCGTCGTTAGGGGTGAAGAATCTCGGAATTGTGCTGTACAGGTCCTCAGGACTTCCAGCGACCGGATTTTCAACATCGTTTAATACTGAAATAGATCTTGGCTCGGAGGTAGCTGTACCGTTCTCATTATCGGTGGCTACCGCGTGCAGACTGTAACTGCCTTCCGGGACGTTATTCCAAATGTAGGTGTACGGCGCCGTGAGGTCTTCTCCAAGCTTCGTTGTTCCGTCAAAAAACTCAACCTTCGTTACAGATCCATCAGCATCTGCGGCGGTCGCTAAAATGGAAATCGAGCTGCCGCTGGTAAGTTCTGAGTTCTCCAGTGGCTCGGTGATGGAAACCGTCGGCGGAATGTTGACGTTCCCAACGACGATCGTCACCGCTGATGAAGTGGTTATATTATTTTGATTGTCGGTAGCCTTAGCGGTTATTATGTAAACTCCCGGCGGAACATCGGCCCACGTAAAGCTGTAAGCGTTTGTAACATCTTCACCGAGCTTAGTCGTTCCGTTATAGAATTCGACCTTGGTAACCGAACCATTTGAGTCAGAGGCATTAACCGTAATGGTAATCGTTCCTCCTTCAGTGAATTGAGCGTTATTTGCCGGCCCGGTTATCGATACCGTTGGCGCACTGTTCGCATTCAGAATGGTAATGTTAACCGTCGCAGAGGTAGTCACGCCATTTTGGTTGTCGGTTGCTCTGGCAGTCAACGCATGTGTGCCCGCGGCTGCGTTATTCCAAGTAAAACTGTAGGGGCTTGTTAAATCTTCGCCGAGTTTAGTGGTGCCATCGAAGAACTCCACCTTCGACACAGAGCCATTCGCATCTGCAGCATTTGCCGTAATTGTGATTGCCGGCCCGCTGGTCAATTGTGATCCATTGGCTGGTGATGTTATCGATACAGTGGGGGGTGTATTAACTGCGGCTGCCGAAACGGTGACCGTTACGGCCGTTGAAGTCGTCGGGTTGTTTTGATTATCCGTTGCCCGCGCCGTAAGTGTGTGTGTTCCTACCGCTGCGTTGGTCCACGCAAAGGAATACGGACTGCTAAGGTCTTCCCCCAGTTTCGTGGTGCCGTTGAAGAATTCCACTTTGGTAACAGTTCCGTTGGCATCGGCCGCTGTGGCTGTAATTGAGATAGAAGTTCCGACAGTAACGCGTGCGTTGTTTGCAGGCGCCGTTATAGCTACCGTAGGCGCAGTGTTAGCTGTTACGGTTATGTTTATCGCTGTAGACGTAGTGGTGGCGTTGGAATTATCCGTAGCCCTTGCGGTTACGCTGTGGGCACCTGCCGTCGCATTGTTCCAGGTAAAAGTGTAGGGTGAGCTCGTGTCTTCGCCAAGCTTTGTTGTTCCATCGAAAAATTCCACCCTGGACACGGATCCATTGGCGTCCGATGCATTCGCCGAGATTGCGATAGGTGCACCCTGGGCAAAAGACGCGTTGTTTGCCGGGGCTGTAATGCTCACAACGGGAGGTGTATTTGTAGGTGTCGTCTGAGGAACTGCCGTGTATCCGGGTACCCATGCGGTGCCGCCGTACTCATAGGCCCCAATGTCCGGAGCGCCAACACTTCCATCGGTGATTCCCTGGATCGTTATGCCCGAGTTGATGGCAGGAGATCCTGCGTTAAGTCTAAATGCTAACCCGCCTTGCCCGGATCCGACAAATTGAGGATTGGTGCCTTCGAACAATGAATTTGCCGTGTTCCCGGTCGTGTTCCTGTTCCAATTAATGTTAAGACGTCCTCTATAAATATTGTTTCTTTGAACATCATGCGGACTTGCTATATATGTGATATAACTGTTTGAAGTTTGCGAAGCAAAAGTGTTATTGTAAATGTATGATGGACCAGTATTACGGTGTTCGAATAGTGGTTGCGTGTAGTGGTCCGCCGCGTTGCTGTTGGCATTTTTTAAATTTGCGAAATTATTCCAGTAAACGTTATGGTGAACGGTAAAGGGTCCTGATGCCTGATCAAAATAAGTAGCTCGTTGGCCACCATCCAATGCAGCACCCGTGGGGTCTGGTACTACGCCGGCGTCATGAAACCAATTGTGGTGAATTGAAGATCCTGTCATATCCCGGAACCCCCAGGCATATACAGCACCCAAGTCAATATTTAACATGCCCCACATGGACATATCATTGTAGCTTATTTCAACATTGCGATTCCGGGCAACACCGCGGGGAATATAGTTAAAGCCCAAATCGACACACGAGCGACCTGTCCTGGAGATGGTGTTTTTTGTGATGACCTGGTTCTCTGTTGTTCCCCAGATGTTTACTCCTGCGCCCCAGCTTCCCTCGTATCCAACATCCCTTATCAGGTTGTTTTCAGCTCTACCGCGTTCCCCCAGCCAAATACAATTTGAAGCTGCGTATTGCAGTTCGCTGTTTTTAATCACGCTGTTGGGTCCGATCAGTTTAACGCCCGTCTGTTTGGCATTACCGTATCCGGGAAATTCGTTGATATCCATCATGACCGAATGGTTCATATGTTTTGCCCTGATGTTATCGACTATCGTATTTGCGCTGTTAGCATCCGTTGTAACGGGTTCGCAGGCAAAAAACTGTAATCCTTTGATAGTGATATTCGATTTACCTCTCAAATCGAAAGCCCAATTTCGCGCTTTATATTCCACGCCGCTCGGCGGGCCTCCGCCTTCCTGGTAGAAGTATAACGTGCCATTTTCATAATGCCATTCTTTGGCGGTGTTGAGCAGACTTAATTTTCCGGTCAGATAATACCATTTCCTATAGCGGTAATTTCCTGAATGAATATCCGGATAGGTGAGGGTGCTCCCTGACTGTGAACTTACAATTCTGGTGGTAGGCCAAAACCAGCCATGGCATACTAATTTTGCTCCCGCCATTCCGGAGGGCACGCTATTATCCTGCAAGCTTGTCGGATTGAAATTTACCATTTGCGAAATATGTCGGAACTTGGTAAGATTCAGCAAGTCGGCTTCCGATGAAATGTCGGGCCACCGCGCTTCGAATTGCATTCGCCCGTCTTTAAATAACTGGTTGGATAGAAGCGTGGTATTGGTGGTAAGCCGTGACTGATGACCGTTAACAGGAAGCGTGACCGAAGTTTTATAAATGTTTCCATTGTGGATTGTCCAGGGCGTCGTGACCTGGTTAGTGCCGTTAACTACGACGGTAGCTCCATTATCAGGTTCGAAAGTTATAGGCGCCGCGCCCGTTCCGGAGTTTGCGGGAATAATTGTTTCTCGGTAAGTGCCGGACCGGATCTTAATGACGTCACCAGCAACGGCAACGCTAGCTGCTTTTTGAATTGTCGCAAACGGTTGTGTTTCCGTACCTGGATTGTTATCAGATGCACCTGCACCACCGACAAAAATATCCCGGGCAAAAGTATTCGTAAAGGAATAAATAACTACAAGTACTGAGAGGGTCCACTTCATCTTTTCAAAATTTAAGTACTACAGAATGTTAGAATTTGGATAGAAGATAAAATGTATAATAGGGCATTAGTGGTTTTAATACTCGATTCACATCAGAGGGAATTGACGTAAATGCGAAGTATTATAAATTCAAATTTCGGGTGCAGGGACCGCAATAAAAATTGTAGGTCGATAAGCTACCCTATTCCGGGGTCAATGACTGATAGTCGGGACGACATAAATCGGGGAAATTATTGCCCTGCGGTTGCGGTATATACCGGGGCAATCGTCGTCGAATTCGGCGAGTTATCGCGGATTTGATTGATGTCCAGTCTACAAGGATGTTCGAAAATTTTTTGGCCAGGAATAACACGCTCAGCGTCTTATCACTAGCAGTGAGGTATTTGTTTTTTTGTTGAAACGGAGACCGTGCTGATGACTTCGATTGTCTTACCGAATGATTCGAACTGACCCCTTGAGATCTGTAAGGTCAGGCATTTTAATGACGTAGTAGTAGTCACCGGGTTGCAAGGGTTGACCGTCCAGCTTTCCATCCCAGGTATTATTATAGGATAATGTTTCGAACATTTTTTGGCCCGACCTGTTGAACACCGTCAGCAAAGAATTTGCAAAAAGTTCAGGTTCCGTCCATTCCCAGAAGTCACCGGTTCCGTCGTCATTGGGCGAAAAGAATCTTGGAATTGTACTGTATAAATCTTCCGGACTGCCGCCGGTGGGACCCGCCGGATCGCTCAAGACAGAAATGGACACGGATGCCGACCTTGCTGTGCTGTTTTCATTGTCGGTGGCGACTGCATGCAGTGAGTAGGTGCCTTCGAGAACATTATTCAAGATAAGCACGTAAGGCGCCGTCAGGTCTTCGCCGAGCTTTATTTCGCCGTCAAAGAATTCAACCTTTGTTACGGAGCCATCAGCGTCGGAGGCCGTCGCAATTATGGAAATGGAGCTGCCGGCAGTGAGTTCAGAATTCTGCAGCGGTTCGGTAATTGCCACTGAAGGAGGAGTATTATCGGTTGGCGAAGTGCCCGCGTTTACGATTGTGATATTTACTGTCGTGGAACTACTCACGGCATTCTGATTGTCAGTGGCCTTGGCTGTCAACGCATGGGTGCCTGCTGCTGCATTGTTCCAAATAAAACTATAAGGAGTTGTTACATCTTCTCCGAGTTTTGTCGTTCCATCGAAGAATTCTACCTTAGCCACAGTGCCATTAGCATCGGCCGCATTTGCTGAGATTGTTATTGCCGGGCCGCTGGTCAGCTGCGAACCATTTGCAGGTGATGTTATGGCCACCGTTGGTGGTGTATTGCTTGCCGCAACTACATTTACAGTAACAGCAGTTGACGTTGTTGAATTGGTTTGGTTATCCGTAGCCTTCGCTGTGATAACATGGGTTCCTGTTGACGGATTGTTCCAGGCAAAGGCGTATGGACTGCTAAGGTCTTCACCCAGTTTGGTCGTGCCGTCGAAGAATTCGACCTTGGCAACCGTACCGTTTGCATCAGCGGCAGTTGCCGTGATCGATATAGGCGTACCAGCATTAACCCGTGCATTGTTTGCTGGTGCAGTTATGGAAACAGTTGGAGCGCTATTCACAGTCACCGTTATGTTAACAGGCGACGATGTGGTTGAGGCATTCTCATTATCGGTGACTTTAACGGTTAGTGTATGAGCACCGACCGTCGCATTGTTCCAGGCAAAAGTATAGGGGCTGGACGTATCCTCACCCAGCTTCGTCGTTCCAGCAAAGAACTCGACCCTCGTAACTGAACCGTTGGCATCCGAAGCATTGGCCGCTATGGAGATTGGCGAACCTTGCGTGAAAGAGCTGTTGTTCGCGGGCGCTGTAATGCTTCCAACGGGGCGGCTATTCGACGGCAAGGTCTGGGCTACGGCAACGTATCCCGCCGTCCAGGCTGTCCCTCCAAACTCGTAAGCCCCCATATCCGGAGCGCCAACGCTTCCATCAGTGATTCCGGGAATCACGACGCCGGTATTGATGGCGGGTGAGCCCGCTTTAAGACGGTAGGCAAGGCCCGCCGGTCCGCTGCCTTCAAAAAGTGGATTAGTACCTTCAAGCAAGCAATTCGCCGTGTTTCCCACAGTGGTCAGCCAGTTGATGTTGATGCGTTTTCTATAGATATTATTTCTTTGGACATCATGTGGGTTTACCACATAAGTTACATACGTCATGGGTGCCGCAGAATAAAAAGTGTTATTGTAAAGATATGACGAGCCTGCATTCCTGTGCTCAAACTGCGGTTGAGTGTAGTGATCTGCTGCGTCTTGACTCAGCTTGGTAAAGTTATTCCAGTAAACATTGTGGTGTACTGTGTAAGGACCCGACGCCTGATCAAAGTAGGTCGCAGTTTGGATGCCATCCAACGGAGCGCCGGTGGGGTCGGGGACTACGCCATCATCATGAAACCAATTATGGTGAATGCTCGATCCGGTAAGATTTCTGAAGCCCCACGAATATATCGCGCCAAGGTCGATATTGAGCATACCCCATTGCGACATGTCGTTGTAACTTATTTCTACATTTAAATTCGAGGCAACTCCATGGGGAATGTAATTGTAACCCATATCGACGCATGAGCGGCCCGTACGGGAAATAGTGTTTTTTGTGATGACCTGATTTCCGGTCGTCCCCCAGATGTCGACGCCGGCACCCCAGCTTCCTTCGTAACCAATATCGCGGATCAGATTGTTTTCAGCTCTGCCGCGTTCACCAAGCCAGATGCAATTTGACGCCGCGTATTGAAGTTCACTGTTTTTGATGACACTGTTCGGTCCGATTAATTTAACGCCGGTTTGCTTGGCGTTACCATAGCCCGGGAAATCATTAATATCCATCATGACGGCATGATTCATGTACTTTGCACGAATATTATCTACGATAGTATTTGCGCTGTTGCCATCCGTTGTGACAGGCTCGCAGGCAAAAAACTGCAAACCTTTTATCTGTATATTCGACTTGCCTCTTAAATCAAAACCCCAGTTTCTGGCTTTATATTCCACTCCGCTTGGAGTGCCGCCGCTTTCCTGGTAGAAATATAATGTGCCGTTCTCGTAGTGCCACTCCTTGGCTGCATTGAGCAAACTCAGTTTACCGGTTAGGTAGTAATATTTCCGGAAGCGATAATTTTCCGAATGGATGTTTCCATAGTGAAGAGTGCCTCCGGATTGGGAGGTGACAATACGTGTAGAGGGCCAGAACCAGCCGTAGCAAATCAATTTTGCTCCCGTCATACCCTGAGGCACGCTATTGTCGGTTAAGCTCGTCGCATTGAAAGCGGCCATTTGGGATGTGTGTCTGGCTTTTGAAATATTCAGCAGGTCTGCTTCAGTCGAAATATCCGGCCAGCGGGCCTCAAACTGCATGCGGCCGTCTTTGAATAGTTGATTGGATAGCAGCGTCGTATTGCTGGTGATTTGTGACTGATGCCCGTTCACCGGCAACGTAATCGAAGTCTTGTAGATGTTTCCGCTATGGTTAGTCCAAGGTGTGGTGATCTGGTTGGCTCCGTTAATAATAACGACAGCTCCACTTTCCGCTTCAAATGTAATCGGCTGCCCTGCTGTTCCTGAATTCGCGGGAACGATTGTTTCACGGTAGGTACCCGCACGAATTTTGATAACATCGCCTGCAACGGCCACGCTAGCTGCTTTTTGGATTGTCGCAAACGGTTGTGCCGCACTGCCGGAATTGGAATCAGATGCACCCGTACCGCCGACAAAGTAATCACGTGAAAAAGTAGTAAAGAAACAGGCAACTAAAAATACTGAGAGGGTCCACTTCATCTTTTCAATATTTTATACTTTCAGAATTTTAAAATTGGATAGAAGATAAAATGTGTAATAGGGCATTTGTGATTTCATACTTGATGCATTCGGCCAACATTGGCGCATTATGCAAAGTATCAATAAATTCAAATGTCGCGCACTATGAACGGAATAAAAATTACGGGTCGATAAGCTTACCCTATTTTAAGGTCAATGGTAAATAGTTGGGATAACATAAAACGACAAAACGACGAGAAGTCCTTGTTTCGATGGGAATTGACCATGAGACATACCGTTAAGATGTCAGCCGTTTGGTTTCATTTTTTATTTCTTCGATTGATTCGCGCATTCATCGGCAAAAATTGCCTGTCAAGGGGTTTATCTTTGAGATAATGTTTGGGATTTCAAATAATTTACCTGGAGGTTATGATTCCGTGAACAGTTATACCGGTCGCGAACTTTAGGAAACCGGTCGCAGCAATCGTCCAAAATCATTCGGAGCACGGATAGTTTACTCACTGACCCGCGGTGTAAACGGGTC
>DASUTP010000337.1:0-3962 GCA_036374515.1 Chryseolinea sp.
AGTAAAAAGAAAAAAACCTATCCTGACAATAAATTTACTTTCCAGGATAATTCCCGTAGTAATCTGACTGCTGATCAACGACATAAGAGATATGGCCAGCAACCATATAAAGCCCTTGTCGTTTTTCCAAAGGTCATTTGATAGTATCATTTTGAATGAATATGCAGATCAGACCAATCGTCATTCATTTAGGAAAATATTAAGGTAAAAAAAATCGGTATAACGTATTAAACGCGACCGTCCATTGATTCATGTTCCTATTATTAGAAAAGGTCGTGAAGAAACGATAAGTTTACTGACACCTTTTTAAAGGTGTTATTGGAAGTAGACCATCAAGCACTATGGACGCACAAAAAATTCATGCATTAGATGGTGCGGTGATACAGGCCTCGAAGAAAATCAAGGTACTAAATTCGCTTGCCTGGCCTGCGGGAATCGAAGAAAAATTCCTGGACGGCTGGCATCGAGGCAATCCGCAGCTTCCCGAGATAAAGATCCAGCCACCCGATGTTGACGATAGTATTAAGGCCTTGGATGTTATTGTTAAGAAATGTAATCAAGACGATCCCGTTGAAAAATTCCTGGCCGAAACTGCTAACAGCTATGCGAATGCAGGACGTATGTTGCGTTCGGTGGGTACCGCGGACTTTACGAGATATTCGATCAAAATTTATGGACGGCCGGACATGATCTACAAAAACCAGGGGCTATCTGCAGTCGATGGTGCAAAATATTTTCTTGAGATCACGGACATGCTTTTGGGAAACCATAACATCCAGCCGACTGAGTGTGATATTTCCGCCGCGGACTTCGCCGGATGGTTGAAATCTGAAGTCGACGAATTTTTTGAAAAAGATACTATTGAAGTCGTTTTAGATCCTGGTATTTCTTCAAAGGCGCTGGCAGGTTCAACACGAATCCGCATTCGTGGCAGCGCCGTTTTTTCGCCATTGGACAAAGATCAACTTCTTTTTCATGAAGCATATGTTCACACCGCCACGCAGTTGAATGGAAAGAGACAAGCAAACTTAAAATCCCTGGGATTAGGCGCACCCAGAACCACACGAACGCAGGAAGGATTGGCGGTGTTGGCGGAACTGATTACAAACGCCATGGATATCACACGCCTAAGGCGAATCGCACTGCGGGTCATTGCGATAAAAATGGCGCTGGATGGCGCCGACTTTATCGATTTATTTAAATTCTTTCTCGACTGCGGCCAACCGGAAATCGAATCGGTCCGTTCAGCGCAGAGAATTTTCAGAGGCGGCGCAGTCAAAGGCGGCGTGGTTTTTACCAAAGACGCCGTATATCTGCAAGGCGTATTTGAAGTAAACAGTTTTTTAAGGTTAGCTATCCGCGATAATCGACCCGACCTGGTTAGAAATCTGTTCGCAGGGCGGCTAACGATGGCAGATGCATTGCGTTTGTCCCCGCTGTTTCAAAGTGGCTGGCTCAGTCCACCTACGTATATTCCAAAGTGGGCAGCTGATCTGCGCCGTCTCTCGGCACTGATCGCCTACACGGCTTTCATGGCTAACATTAAGTTGGAAAATATTCACCTGGACCGTGTGGTTGAGATGGAGGAAGAACTGGTGAATGAATCTTATAAATATTAACGAATGGTGTTTTGCAGAAGAAGTAATTTGATAATTCTATTCTCCATTTATGATAAACGTTTACAACATGCCTAAACCTTACGAAGTAGAAGCATTTCTCCTTCGGATTTTGTTCACAAAAAAAACTTCACTATGGAAAGATTAAACGTAACAGTTGGCTTGCGGAGAGAGAAATTTTTCCTGCTCTTGTTATTATGCGTCACAGCTTGCAACTCTAAAACTGAGCAGGCGGCAGCACCGCCGGCACAGGTGAACGTCGTAAAAGCTGTGGTAAATGATGTTCCAATTTACGAGGACTTTGTGGCGCAGGTATTTGGAGAATCCGATGTGGATATCCGGTCGCGTGTAGAAGGATGGGTAACATCGGTAAATTTTAAGGAGGGGTCCGTGGTAAAAAAAGGCGATCTTCTTTATATAGTTGATGATGTGCAATATAAGACACGCGTCGACCGCGAAGCAAGTGAGCTTGCACGGGCAAAGACAGAACTTGTACGGTCTCAAAATGAGCTCAGCCGCGTGAAGCCGTTAACGGAACTGAATGCATTAAGTCAAAAAGATCTTGACAATGCTACCGCCTCGTATGAGGCAGCGCAGGCTCAGGTAAGCGCATCCGACGCCTCCCTTCAAAACGCAAAAATAGAGTTGGGTTACACCCGCGTTTATTCGCCGTTTGACGGTATAATCGGCATATCGAACGTACGCGTAGGAGATTATGTTAGCCGCGCAGGCGGTACGTCGGTCCTCGCCACCATTTCGAGCATATCTTCCGTAAGGGTAAGATTTCAAATCAGCGAGCGGGAATATCTTAGGATCGCACAGATGACTCAGGAGGAATTATCTACCGCGAAAAAAAATGTGCAGTTAGTCCTTGCAGACGGATCGATGTATCCGGAAAAAGGGCAGGTTAATTTTGCTAATCGCGAAATTGATCCAAAGACTGGAACACTCACCGTCGAAGCATCTTTCCCGAATCCAAAAGGACTGCTCCGCCCCGGCCAGTTCGTAAAAACGCGAATCTTGATAAGCACGTATCCAAACGCCGTACTGGTACCGCAGCGATCTGTGTTTCAGCTTCAAAATCTAACGCAGGTGTTTACCGTGAGCGATTCCGCTACCCTCAAAGTAACAATTGTGGAAACGGGACCTAAGGTCGGCGATGCGTGGATTATAAAAAAGGGTTTACAAGCGGGCAGCAGGGTGGCCGTTGTCGGTTCGGCTGCATTGACCCCGAACTCGAAGATCGAAGCCATCGAAATGAAGTGGCCTGATGACGCTCAAAAAACAATTCAATAATTTAAGCGCACTGATATGAGCGAATTTTTTATCCGAAGGCCGATCGTAGCGATGGTAATTTCAATCCTCATGGTCATCATTGGACTGATCACCTTGCGAGGCATTCCCATTTCCAAATATCCTGAAATAACACCTCCTATGGTACAGGTGACCACGCTCTTCAACGGCGCAAATGCAGTAAACGTTGAGCAGGCAGTAGCCACACCGATTGAGCAGCAGGTGAACGGCGTCGAGGAAATGCTGTACATGAAATCGATCAATGCTGCCGATGGGTCGCTTACGTTGCAGATTTCATTTGAGGTGGGAACGGATCTTGACAACGCGAACATGCTTACCCAGAACCGGGTGTCGCAGGCAAGCGCCAAGATGCCGAATGAAGTTAAAGCTTATGGGGTGACAACTAAAAAGTCCCTGGTGTTTCCATTAATGCTCGTTTCCCTTTCGTCACCCAACTCAACGTATGATGGACTATTCCTTAACAATTATGCCAACATCAATATCGTCGACCAATTGAAACGACTGAAGGGTGTCGGCGATGTTATTCTTTTCGGAGGGGCTGACTACTCGATGCGTGTGTGGCTAAAACCTGACGAGCTCACCAGGATCGGACTTACCGTTACTGATGTGATGAACGCAGTAAAGCGGCAAAATGCTATCTCTCCTGGCGGGAAATTTGGTGCTCCCCCATCACCCAAAGGTGTCGAATACACGTATAGTGTCTTGCTTCAGGAACGTTTGGTTACCGAGGAGGAATTTGGAAATATCATTGTGAAATCGGACGAAAAAGGTTCCATCATCCGCCTGAAAGACATTGCACGGCTTGAACTTGGGATGGAAAATTATAACTCCTTTAGCAGGCTCAACGGTAAGGCTGCGAGTACGATCGTGGTGTACCAAATGCCCGGATCCAACGCCCTAGATGTTGCCGCCTTGGTTGAGCAAACCATGCTTGAACTGAAGCCCCGTTTCCCGGAAGACCTGCGCTATGATATTTCGCTCAATACCACCCGGGCCGTATCCGTGGGTATCGAAGAAATCATTCACACCCTT
>DASUTP010000338.1:0-13659 GCA_036374515.1 Chryseolinea sp.
GGGGAACAGCAATCAATGCTGAAAGACAGATGAGTACAACAAATTTCTTAGAAAGTAGAACGATGATCCCTAACCAATGTGCTCCCATTACTTTTCTTATACATACTTCCTTTATTCTCTGCTTTGCGGCAAAAGCTGACAATCCCAGTAGTCCTAAACATGAAGTAATCAAAGCTAGTGATGAAATGATATCAATAACTGTTTTCATGTTTTGCTCTGCCTTGTAATTACTCTGATAATAATCAGGTAAATAGAAAAAATCAAACGCGTTATCTGGAAAGAATTTTTTCCACGCTTCTTCAAGCTGAGCAATTGAGTAATGAAAATCCTTTTCAAAGTTTTCATTGAGCCTGATGGACATCAGCGGGCCCGCGTTGGCTGTGTATAAAATCGGTGTAAATTTATTCTTTAACGATTGTTGATGATAGTTATCAACAATGCCAACAACAGTGCATTCGTTATCATCCCAGAAAATTGTCTTGCCCAGAGCATCGCATTCGGAAGTGAAACCGAGCATCTCAACAGCTTTCATATTTAGTATTACCGGTTCTCTCTTGGATCCGAACTTTCCAACCGGGTAATCCAAAACATTAAAATCACGGCCACAAAGCAGCGGAATTTGATAATTCTGAAGGTATGAAGTATCCGCCACCTGGATATGAAAGTTTTGCCCTAATTGCCGTGTTGACGTGCTTACTCTGCCAGTCCATTCAATGCTTTGGCCTGGCACAGACGTTGAAGTGCTAATACGCTCTACGAGCAAATTAGTGGCTGCGTAATTTTTGAAGGCAGCAAATTCATCCTTATAAGTCGAATCCGTTTTGACCGGGGCTTTAACAACTAGTGTTCGGACAATATCAACCCCAGGCTTTGTTTCTTGCATAAACGAATACTGGGCATGTACAACAAAGAGGATAGTCAAAAGGACTATTGAGCAGGTGAATTGAAAAGTGATCAGAGCATTTCCCGTATTGCTTCCCGGGCTCACCCTAAGGATTTTTCCTCTTAGGACATTAACCGGCGTTACCGAGGCAAGCACCGCTGAGGGATAAATGGCGGACATAATGATACCTAATGCGACCAGAAATCCAACATAGACCACAGGATTGTGCCAACTAAGATCAACGAATGCGTTCCATGAGAATTTGGTTTCCGTAAGCCTCTCAAGCTTGGGGGTTGTAAGTTCGATCAATACGATGGCGATTACAATGCTAATTAAATTGATAACAGCAGCTTCTGTAAAAAACTGTCTCACAATCCTTGCTCCGCTTGCACCGTTGACTTTCCTGATCCCCACTTGACGTGCTTTGTCGAATATTTGCGACATCGAAAGGTTTACATAGTTTATCCAGGCGATGACAATGATTACAATTCCGATGGCAATCAAAAAATAGATTACATCCAAATCAACTCCTTCTTTAATTTCGTCCTGTAAATCAGAGTGCAAATGGATGTCTGCTAAATGCTGAAGGTAATGTTCAACCCGTTGCGACTCTTCCAACACGAAATGTTCAGAGAGCAACTGCATCTTTTCCTCAAACAACGCAACATTAACTTTTTCCTGTAGATTGACATAAGTATAAAAATCGTTGTTACCGACACCCTGGCTTTTCTCCAGCGAGCTTAAAGACATCAGTATGTCAACATCCAGATGGGTATTGGTAGGGAAATCTTCGATAATAGCCGTGACTTGATAGTCGTTTTCTTCAAAACTACCTTTCAGATGTAGAATTTTGCCAATAGCATTGTCACCGTTGAAGTAGCGACTCGCAGCGCTTTTTGTTAGAACAACGGAGAATGGGTTTGCGAGGGCGTATTTGAAGTCTCCCGCAATTGGCCGGACAGAGAATTGTTGAAAAAAATTATTGTCGGCGAAAAACAATTTGGGTTCATTATAAATCACTGGTCCATTGTCGCCATCATAACGCAACGCGCAGTCGAACCATGAATCCGTGGGCATCAACCGCGTATATGATTTGACTTCTGGAAATTCTTTTTTTAGTAATGGGCCAATTTTATAATCGGTCAGAGCTGATTCAAACGAAAGCTTGCTTGCTTCATAGTTACGTGAGTACACGCGAAAGGCATTTGTCGAATTCTCAAAGCTCCGGTCAAAACTGAAATGAAAACCGGCATACTGCGCAATCATCAGCACCACTGCCATGCTGGTGGAAAGACCTAAGATATTTAGTAATGCAAATAATTTGTTCCGCCTGATTTGACGGAATGTGAGTTGCAAGTCATTTTTGAAGAGATCAAACCCGCTGTATTTTATTCTAAATTTTTTCCGAAGTAAAATTTCGGGTCTAAGAAATTGAATAACTGTAATGAAAAGTTTTATTGATGATGTTCGATAGCCATTGGCCTTAATATTTCTGTTGAATTGCTGGATTAGATCTCCTTCAATATCCTCATACGATTCGCCTGGACAAACCATTCGAAGAAAACGTTCTGCCCATTTGGGAAGCGAATTTAGGAATTTGTTCATTGTAAGCTATTCGTCTTTCAGATGATCAACCGGATTGGAGGACACCACCTTTAATGCCTGGACGCCTGAAAGCACAGTCACCGTGCAAGCAATAACAGCTGCAGGCAAGAGCAACACCAGTGGTGAGAAACTAACTTGTAGCGGATACGATGAGAGCCAGACACGAGCCCCATACCAAACTGTTGGAAAGGAAATTATCCAAGACAATAAAATGCACCGCGCCTGATCGCGCGAGAGCAGGGCGAGCAGACTAACTGCAGAGGCACCAAGAACTTTTCTAATGCTAATCTCCCTGATTCGGGCATTTGATTCAAACAGTGCCATTCCTAAAACACCCAGGCAGGCAATAAGGATTGCAACGCCAGCGAAAAAAGAAAACACGGCACTGAACTGGCGTTCTGACTTAAACTGTTGATCGTAGTAATCATCTAGAAAGAAATATTCAAATGGATATTCCGGAAAAATATCTTTCCATGACCTATGGATGTCATCAATTGCCTGACGGGGATCAACGCCTGTGTTCAGCCGTATGGAGTAATAGACTTGCTGAAAACTATTGAAATTACCTTTAAGGATGACGGGAGAAATCTCTTTTCTGACAGCTTCATGATGATAATCTTCAATAATTCCAATGATCTCGTGCTCCTCAAAGTCATCAAATGCCTTGAACTTCACGACTTGGTTCACTGCGTCCTGGGGAGATTTAAAACCGAGTGTTTTTGCTGCTTTTTCATTTATGATGATCTTCAACCAATCCTTTCTTTCCCAAGGATCTACATAGCCACTCCCATTGTCTATCGAAAAATTTCTCCCGGCCAGCAAGTTAATACCATATAAAGGAAGAAAATTTTCACCAACAAATATCGTTTTGTAACCGGTAGGATCATAAGGGTCATTTAAGTTCCGCTTGATAAGATCCACGTAGGTAAATCCAATCTCGGTGCCCGGAATTGCGGATGACGTTGCAACCATACCCACTGGCGCAAGCGTCACGAGTTTGTCATTGAACAATCTAAAGTGATTGTATTTCTCAACGATGTCGATATTCGCGTACGCTACCGGATTTCTTATGGCGATTACCTTCTCTACTTCGATTTTCTTATTGGTAACTTGCATGTAATCTAGCTGTGAGTTGACAACAAGCAGAAATGCGATTAATGTAATGGACGCACTAAACTGTATGATCAAAAGCGGTCTTCTGACGAAGCCTCTTCCAAGTTGCACGTTGAAGCTGCCGCGCAAGGCTTGTGAAGGCTTCAGTTTAATCAAATATAACCCTGGGTAAATTCCCGTGACAACAGTTCCAGAAAGAACGATTAGAAGGGCAACCTTGCCAATATCAGATGAGTAGAATGCACTGAAGTCAATAGCAATACCTGTAAGGTTACTAAACAAGAATGTTGTGGATGCAATTACTCCGCCAGCTACTGCAATAGCGATCGCAGTGATAAAAAAATATTCGACAAGAAATTGCATTATGAGATCGGATTTTTGTGATCCCACAATACGCCTAACACCGACTTCCTTGGCCCGCTTCAGAAAGCGAGCCGTTTCAATATTGATGTAATTTATCCAGCTCATCAACAGAATGATGATTCCAATAGCCAGAAGGAGATATACTAGTGTTTGATTTCCATTCCCTTCGTATTCATCTGAAAAATGGGATTGGAGATGAATGTCTGTCAACGGCTGTAGCACTGCTTTGGCCCCCTTAACAGCATGGGCGTTCATGGAAGCCTGGTCAAGGATTTTATTGACCTTCGAAGCAACCACGGCGGGATCAGTTTTTTCCTTTAATAATGCGTAGTTGAAGATTAGAGTGGGGGCCCAGTCATTTTCAATTACCTCGGGCCATACGTCTTCAACTTTGGCGACAAAGTTTGCATGAAAATGTGTGTTCGGAGAAATATCACTTAAAATACCCGTAACGATTAGTGTAGTCCCACTTCTCTCTCCTATCGGATCTAGACGTTGACCTAGTGGGTCCTCATTACCAAAAACCTTTTTAGCAATCGATTCGGATATGACGATGCTGTTTGGATTTTTTAGCGCGGTATGAGCGTTCCCACGTACAAGCAACGTGGGGAATACTTTAAAAAAATTTGCGTCTGCATTAATGAATCCGCCCGATTCGTTAAAGATTCTATTATTTCTCCCAAAAAGAAAACCTGTGTTTGCCGGAGTTTTTATAAACCGGGTGGCAGTTTCTACTTCCGGAATACTTTCATTTAGAAAACGATAAATGCCGGGATAGCTTTTGGCATATGCATTCTTTAGAGAATTGTTTTCGTACTGCTCCAATGCAATTCGGTAAATCCGGTCATGGTTTGCATGATAGCGATCAAAACTTGTTTCAAACGCAATATATTGGATGATATAAAAGAATGCAGTGATGGCTACAGCAAGCCCGAGAACATTAATAAAAGAAAAGACCTTGTGCTTTGAAAAATTTCTTCCCGCTAGTGTGAAATATGTGCTCAGCAAATTAATACCGTGGGAGTCAGTTGAAAGCCTATTTCTAAAAAGTATTCCGCATCGCATATAGCGAATGGTACTGACAAATAGTGTTCGTTTTGCTTTATGCTTTCCTCCTGCAACAAGGTTTCTATTGAACTGCTGAATAAGATCGCCTTCAATTTCCTCGTACAAACTTTCAGGGCAAACAGCTCGAAGAAAGCGTTCAGCCCATTTCGGAAGAGAATCTATTTCTTTCATGCCTACGACATTTTTAGTTGCGGCACCATTTTCCATAGATCCACGCGTGCTTCTTTCATTACTTTTAGCATGGCCATTCCCGCACTTGTTACCGAGTAGATTCGCTTCCGTCTTCCACCACGTTCCTTGGTAGCCCCGCCTACTTTAGATGTGACATAACCTTTATCATCAAGTCGATACAGTGTTACATGAACAGCACTGAGTGTAACAACACGTTTTAATCGATTTTCAATTTCTTCCGCGATTGCGGCACCATATGCTTCATCTTGTAATCCAGCAACAAGCGTAAGAACGAGCTCCTCAAATTCTCCTAGAAATTCCTTAGCCATTTCCTTCTATTTTGTTTAAATAAAGGAAAATGTAAGCTCATTTCCATCTACTTTGTTTAAAAACATTGAGTGGGACAAGCTTCTCATCCGGCAGGATACCTCTATTTAGCGTAGAGCGAAGCGATCCCTGCCTGACGGCAGTCAGGGACCTTCATCTCAAAGTCAGGAGGATTGCATTAGCAAAACAGTGTAACAAGCCAATATTCACCTGCTCGCCTTTGTTGCCCTGGCAAGATTACTCGTACGCACTTGCATGCAGCACCCCTCTCGTGAATCCCAACGTGCAAGCCGACCCTGATTTCGAACTCGCACCCCAAGGTCCGTAGCCTTGTATCCTTATCCTAGACGACAGAGCAATAACAAGGGTGATGCATGAGGCTCAACGAAAACATTCTTGCGGAAGGTGACCTTCATCCAGGCGATTTGCTTGTCGCTGCAGCATCAGTTCAAACGCAATTTTTGGATGGACCACCTGAATTACAAAGAGCAATTGCGCGAAATAATCTACAATAATCTTTCAATCGTGTTGAACTTCGTTCTCATACACCCATACGTCCCCTATTTTCAAATCGAGAATCTTAGCGATCTTCAACCAAACGACCCATCATTAAGGCCCCTGGCTTTAGCCAGGGGATTATAATCGTAATGCCCAATCGCGCCACGCACAAGCTTATGCAACCCGCGCATTCACTGGCTCGAAAGATGCGCACTGTAACAAAGGGCATCTCGGATTGGTGTTACGGAGGGATTATCGAAAACGTGATCCCTAAAAATCTAATTTCTACTCCTTCAATATTTTCACTGGTCTTCAACCACTGGCCCAATCATCAAAGCCCAATCGACGCGCATTGCCTGGCGCGAAAGATCCGCACTACGACTACAAACAATGTGGACCTAAGACTTGGTCACCATTATTTAGTTGATCGTATTTAAACCCAACTATTGTGTACTTTACCTAAATGATCGTTTAGCTTAATATTTTTACCCAGGTTATATCTTCATGAAATATTATTCGCCCAACCGGGAGTCGTTTTCTCAATTGTTGCTACTTTTGAGGTCAATTTGTTATTTGGTGAGCCGTCTTCTGTTAACTGTTATTGGTTTTGTTCCATTCACACTGTACTCTCAGACCGACGAGGCCGTTTATCTTCAAAAATCGACCCATCTCGAGATCGCGCTCGACGGAACTTCGATGAAGATCAGGGAAAACAACTTTATTGAGAAGCAATTCAATTCACAGTTTTCGAAACATTCGCGGGAGTCAATTTTTTACAGTTACTTCGATCCAATTGTCGCTTTCGAGGCTGAAACCGCTCCACTGAAAGGAAAAAAAACGGTTAAAGTATCGACGAGCGACTCACACGACATTGTGCAACCGGGAATTTTTTATGGAGGATACAAACGCAAAGAATTTGTGTTCCCGGCAATTCAAACTGGATCAATAGGAAGGCTCAATTATGCCAAGGAGATAAAGGATCCCCATTTGCTGACTCCATACTATTTTGGCGAAGACGTAATGGTGCAGGCATCCAAATTTTCAGTAGCTCTTCCGACGAAAGTATCTCTGCAATACAAACTCTTCGGCGTTGACCCCAAGCAAGTCAAGTTTGAAGAACAATATACCAAGGACGGTGTGCTATACTCATGGACGATGAACAACGTTAAACCCTGGGAGTTCGAGAAAGACGCACCGGCCAGGGCACACACTGCACCGCACATTGTATTCTACATTAAGCACTACGAAGTAAACGGGGAAAAAAGAAAACTCCTTTCAGACGTGGGTGATCTTTATTCCTGGTACCATACACTAATCCAACGAATCCCTTCTCAGAAAAATGACACCGAATTGCGCGTGTTGGTTTCTGATCTGATTTCAGGACCAACGACCGATCAAGGCAGGGTTCGCGCAATCTTCCAGTGGGTGCAGAAAAATATCCGATACATAGCGTTTGAGGATGGCATGGCCGGTCTCATTCCACGCTCAGCGACAGATGTTTTCATCAAGCGCTACGGGGACTGCAAGGACATGGCGAATCTGCTGAAATTCATGATCAACATTGCTGGACTGGATGCGTATCACACCTGGATTGGAACCCGCGATCGGCCCTACTCTTATGCTGACGTACCCACAGTCATCGCTGACAATCATATGATCTGTAGTATCAAGCTCGACAATTCCTGGGTCTTTCTTGATGCGACCAACCCTTTCATTTCATTTGGAAAACCCACCAGCATGATTCAGGGTAAGGAAGCCTTGATAGGCATTGATGAGAATAAGTTTGAAGTTGTACGCGTACCTGTTGTCGAAAAAGAAATCAACTCCAGGATCGATACGCTATTTGTTATCGCGACTGACAAAGGCATTAAAGGAAGAATGGTCAGTCGACTGACTGGCTACAGGAAGGACGATCTTGAAGTGAAATCAATGCGCGCCACACTGAACCAGGATGAACAATACATCCGTGACTATTTCAATATAGGTAACAATGATATTCAAATCCAACAGGTAACGTTTAGCGGTTTTGGCGATCAAAGCAGTCCCGGACAAATTGAGTTCGAGTTCGTCCAGCCCGGATATCTTAAAAAGATCGGCGACAAGGTTTATCTTAACCTCGGCATCAATAAGACGACGCCGGGAGACAAGATAGATATCTCCACACGATTAAGTCCCATTGAAAGAGATTATTACTACCATGACGTGACTGTAACTGTTTTTGAAATACCCGCTGACTACGAGATTACGTACCTGCCCACGAAGAAATCGGCACTATGGCCGGAATTTGGTTGCACAACGTCATATGAGGTTAAGGACGGAAAGATCTTTTTTGTTCGCGAACTATATTCAAATCACCTTTATCTGAATAGAGACAGGTTTGAAACCTGGAATGGGTTTATTCAGGAGTTAGGCGCCATCAACAATCAAACAATTACACTATCCGTCAAGCATTAATATCTGAATCATGAGAACTATTAGACTAGCCATACTAGTGCCATTATTGACTGCGTATGTTGCCATCGCGAAGGCCCAGGTTTATTCAACCTACAATTGGGAATCTTCGCCAAAAGTAAACGATGTTACGAAGGAGGAAACAGAATATCCCGCGGTGATCATATCCCATATGCAGTTTTCGGAACTCCTCATTCGCAACGGTGCAGCTAACAGCTTCGTGACCGAACACAAGGTTATCCATGTGAACACGCAAGCCGGCATAGAAAAGTTCAATAAGGTGTACATCCCGCTTAGAAATTCAAGTGAGCTTGTTAGTATAAAGGTAAGATCCATTGACCCTTCTGGAAAAATCACCAATCTTCGAAAAGAAAATCTGAAAGAGCTAAATAACGTCGAAGGCTACGGAAACTTCAAAATATTCGCAGTAGAGGGAATTACGGTTGGCGGAGAAATTGAATACTTGTACACTGTAAAGTCCACGCCAGAAATGTATGGCCGCGAGATGTTTCAAACTTCTGTGCCGGTCCGTGCTTCGTCATTTGCCTTAATTTTCCCGCGATCGGTCGAATATTCAGCGCGATCTTACAACGGTCTATCAGAACCGGTTTTTCAGGACTACGGCGATAAAAGAAATTCGATCTCGGTTGCCGTGGTCAATGTACCTGCAGCGCCGGAAGAGGAGTATTCATCTCAAGTGGCTGATCGTATGCGCCTCGATTATAAATTCGAGTCTAACGGAGTGCTCAATCACCCATTTACCTGGGACAAGCTGGGCTCTCAGTTGCTAGAAAATTCACATGATCCGAAGGGCAGTGGCAAAGTGACAAAACTTATCAAAAGTCTTAATCTCGAACAAGCCAATGAAGAGGAAAAGATAAAGAAACTCGAGCAATTCATTAAGACGAATTTTACAATCAAAGATGGTAACAATCCTGCCTACAAAGACATCAAGGAAGTGTTGTCTACCAACGTTGGAAGCGATGCTGGTATTCTAAAATTATATCTTGCCGCTCTCGCAGAATTGAACATCAACACACAACTTGTTTTCACTCTTCCCCGCGCACAAGGATCAATTGATTTTGACTTTCCCACTCCTCTCGTACTACAGGAACCTCTTTTATATTTTCCGGCATACAAAAAATATATTGCACCAACGGTCACATATTTACGATATGGCCCGGCACCCGACAATATCGCGGGCAACAATGGCCTGTTTATTATCTACGCCAACCAAACTGTAAGAGTTGACTTTCAGCGTTGTTATATTCAACAGATCGACATCCTTTCCCACGAGCATAATAAGCAGGGAGTTAATGCAACCATCAAAATAAAGAACGGAGTTCCAGAGGTTATCGCTGAGACGTACTGGCAAGGCTATCGTGCTGCTTTGTACAGAGGTATACATCGGAATATACAAGGCGCACAACGCGAAGATTTTATTAAGAACGTAACGTTATCCGGGATCGATAATCTATCAATTACAAAGCGTTCTACCGAAGGTGAGGACGTAAATCTTTCCTCTGATGTTGACTCTTTCTTCAAAATAAAAACAGAGTGTCAGGCACCGGCAATTCTTGAAATTGCTGGAAACGATTACCTGGTTTCAATCGGAAAAGTTATTGGTAAGCAATCGGAACTTTATCAGGAACATAAGCGGCAGACAAATATCTATGTGCCCACTATAGCAAACTATTTTCATGAGCTTGTCCTCGAAATTCCCGAAGGGTATACCTGCGCCGGGCAAGAAGCAGCGAAAATTCATAACCAGGTTAAAGACGAAAATCAAAACGTGGTTATGGAGTTCATCTCGGACTCACGGATCGAGGGAAACAAACTCATCATAAATGTCCACGAGGTTTATAAAGTGCTTTACCTTAAAAAGGAGAAATACGACGATTTCCGTGCAGTTATCAACTCAGCTGCGGACTTTAACAAATTGGTAGTGGTGCTGACGCCATCGAAGGCGAATTAGTCACTGATGAAGCCACCATGGAATAAAGGATTAAGAGGTCACCACGTTGATGAAAACAAGAAAGCTCTACTTTTACTGTATGCCGTCTAAAGTTTCTTTTTTCCTGTTGGGCATTATGATGTCATCCACCGTCTTTGCCGAAACCGACACCCTGGTGTTTCGCTCCGCATTCGAAGAAAGAACTATCCTTCAAGCGATTAATAAAAAGAATCCTGATTTAATCAGCCTGTTTTCTGTCATTAATACCGACTCAGCCGATGCTGTGCAGTACAATGCGAGGCTCAATAAATTCTATGCTTCTCTTGATAGCAAGGTTAACGCAACAAAGTCAAACAAACAAAAAGCAAAAGTTATCTTCAAGGAAGTACATGATTACTTCCTGAACCAATATGAAGAACATACGTCGTTCAATAACGTTTTTGAGAACGGACGATATAATTGCGTGACCGCGTGTATGCTATACTCCATCGTTTTGAAAAGGTATGGAGTTCCGTATGCGATTAAAGAAAAACCTACCCATGTATATCTTGTGGCATTCCCGGGCAGTGAGAATATTTTATATGAGACCACGAATCCGAAGGGTTTTTTCGCCTTCGACGAAAAACAAAAGAAAGCCTACGTTGACGGGCTCATTGCAGTTAAGTTTACTACCCAGGAACATGTTTCCGATGTGGGTATATCGAAAGCTTTCAACGAGTTTTATTATAACAATGATAACATCGATGAGATCCAGTTAGCGGCCCTGCAATACATGAACTTTGCGTTGACCGACTACAATAATGATCGTCATGAAGATGCAGTCAAACATATTGTCAAGACAAATTTATTATTTCCGTCAGGCAAGCATCAATTTTTACAATTGAATATCATTGGAACAGCTTTGGCCAACAGCAAGTTTGACAATCCGCGGGACGTCATGTATATAAGCGAATATGCGAACGCATGTCGCGATATAGCCGACAAAAAAAGAGCCGTGACAATGTTCGGTGACATCATTCAAAAGAGGCTAATCGAAAACGATGATCAGACTTTTGTTGTAAACGCCTTCGCGATCTGCAAAGAAAAAATCCGCGACACGACCGTCGTGAAAGATATCTCCTATAACTATTATTACGCGATGGCATATACGCAATCCACAAAAGGTGACTGGACAAGGTCATTGGAATTTGCTAATCAAGCATTTAAGATTAATCCAAAGAACATCACTTTGCAGGAATTAATTTTGCGCGGCGTCATCCTTTCAGCTGATGGTGCGCCGAATAACGAGAAGGCAAGCAAAGTGGAAGGCTATGCTGATGCTTATCCATTTCTTCGGAACAACAAATCGTACAAGGCGTTACTGATTTACGCCTATGTCTTTGAGTCATACACCAAGTTTTCCCAAAATGCCGAAGTCGACGGGTATGCTTACATGAAGAAGGCTGAATCGTCCATGAAATCCGACTGGACCAGTATGCCGCTGCTCGACCAGATGATCGGCCTCATGTACGCGGAAGCAGGGGCTTATCATTTCCGAAAGAAGCAGTATACGAAAGCAAAAGAGATTTTATTAGAAGGACTCAAAGTTGCTCCTAATCATTCCGAGATAAAGGCGAGACTGGAGATCGTGGAAGATGAAAACATGAGGCCTGCCGTCTTTAAGAATTAGCACCACCTGTGCATTGGAGGGACGTTATTGCTGGTATTTACAGGCAAGGATTTTGCCTTCTGATTGAGATGTCTTTAAAATTTTCGAGTGCCCTATCTTTTGTTGTGCTTACATCATGTCTTAATGATGTGGATCCACAAAGAATTGAGAAATGGCATTTGTATAGCTATGTCGGATCAAGTGGTTGCTTTTTCCCGGACGATGGCATTGTTGAAGAGCATAATTATATTATTGAGACGCTTCTCGGCCTTGAGGATTAATCTATAATGAAAATCGAGCTTCATCTTGACGAAAACGGGGAAATGAAAATTCTGAAAGATAACCAGGTTGCACTTTCCGGGATTTTAAGAATTTAGATCACCGCGTGCTGACGCTGACAGCAAACGGTGAAGGTTGCAAATTTGAAGTGGCAAACAAACACGCAGATTCGCTTGTCCTGAAGTCGGATGGATATCAATACATGCAGGATTTAGAAATAGTCTTCAAACATTAATATCTAACCTATTTGTAGTGCGAGTTCCGGGCACTTTTCCGATTTGTGTATACAAATGTACATCTTGCTCCGTACCTGTCCCGTACGGTGTTTCATTCATATGTACCTACGTTTAATGGTGGTCATTTAATTTAAGTTGATTTTGATTTAGCTTGATTTAGCCTAGCTGATGTTCAATGTTTCAATGTGAACGTCCCTGGAGATTTTTGCTTATCACTTAGCTCATGGGCATCTTTAAATGCCGGCTTTCTTGATTCCGGCTTTGCCTTAGCTTTCTTTTTAAACTTAGGTTTAACGGCTATGCCAACCTGGAATTTGTATGCTGCATCTCCATTATTAAAATGGAAAACTGTAGGATTTATTTTCGCAATATACAAGTGATTTTTTATTTGTTACCTCTTAGGTAACACTTTTTTATTTACTTAATCTAATTAGAGCGTCTTCAATTGTATTGACAAAGACAATTGCGTTTGACCTATTGCTTTCCAAAATAAAAGCCTTCAGGCTTTTGCTTTCATAGATGGAGAAGTCGCCCACAATCGCCAACCGCAACCTATAGTTCACCACTTTTTGCAGCATCTCTCCGGCAAGACCACTTCGTAAGTCAAAGAATTTTTGATCAATACTCTCTTGATGAACAATAATTCCTTCGGCAGAAGAATCCATGATCATCTGGAGAAATTGTTGTGCAGTGCTGAGCATAACACCTTCGGCGCTGAGTTCTGCAATAGACTGACCATTGACATGATGCTGAATGTACTTCATAATTGTTATCTGACGTTTTTATTTAATGTCTGTGGCGCGGAAGGGCTTTAACCTCGATCTTGGCGCTTCGCGCCACGCATTTATCTGCGACTATGCTATCACGCCACCGGCACTGTCCATCAAAAAGAAAGTTCATTTCTATTTAATAAAGACTCGCCCTTGTGGAGACTACTGGTAACGCTCCAGTCCTTCCCGGCTTCAGCGGGACGCTTCTACTTAGTTAGCTTAATCTCCTTGTTTACATTATGATCTGGATCCCGGACTCGAACCGGGGAATATCTGTTTACAAGACAGATGCT
>DASUTP010000339.1:0-15229 GCA_036374515.1 Chryseolinea sp.
CGTTGTCGATAAAATACACTTGCAATTTCGCATTTGGTATAGAAGCCACTTTGATAATCAATGGCTTTTCCTCGTCGCCAACAGCGATGTTGATCCCGGATAGCCTTACGACTTCATGCAGCCTGTTTTTCCGCTCATTGATAATCCCGAACCGGGGCACCAATATCCTGATTTCCATACCTCTCTCTTGCATTGCCTGTGGAAGTTTGCGCACAAAGTCCGCAACTTCAGAAGTTTGCAAAAAAGGGTTAATTTCGCTGGCTACATAAAGAACTCGAAGTTTTGACATAGTTTTGATTTTTTGTAGTAGAATGGAAAACGAGCCACAAAAATACAAATAATTCGCCCGTTTTTCAAGTTGTTTTCAGTTTTCCCTATATCTTTGCGACCCTTTGCCAGAATGGCCTAAAATGGAGATTTTCAAGAAGATAGCCCCATTAAAAGTCTATTTAGAAAAAACACGCAGGTCGGGAAAAACAATAGGCCTTGTCCCAACGATGGGCGCCCTTCACAATGGCCACTTAGCACTTGTCAGTGCGTCGAAAGCCCAAAATTCCGTCACGTTATGCTCGATCTATGTTAATCCCATGCAGTTCAACAACCCTGTGGATTTACAAAAATACCCCAGGAATCTTGACCAGGATATGAAATTGTTAGGAGCGGCAGGATGCGACGTCATATTTTGTCCCGACAATGAAGAAATGTATGAAGGTAAATCTATCCTTAAGTTCGATTTCGGCGCTTTGGATAAGGTTATGGAGGGCAAATACAGGCCCGGGCATTTCAGTGGTGTTGCGTTGGTAGTTTCGAAGCTTTTTAATATCGCGGAACCGGATAACGCCTATTTTGGCCAGAAAGACTGGCAGCAATTTGCTGTAATTCAGCAAGTTGTGCGGGAACTGAAGTTTGATCTGACGCTGCACAGCATTCCTACCCTTCGCGAGGACGATGGTTTGGCCATGTCGTCGAGAAATTTAAGACTTAATGGCATACAACGGCAGCAAGCAACGGCATTTTACCTGGCCCTGCGCTTGGCACGGGAGAATTTGAAAATGGGAAAGGAAATTGCTAGGGTGAAGCAATTGGTCAAAGATAGCGTGGAAAAAGGGGAAGGTGTGACCCTCGAGTATTTCGAGGTGGCCGAAAGCGATACCTTAACCCTTTTGGATTTGATCGACGGCGCTGAAAAACCAATAATGTGCATTGCCGGGTATGTGGGAGAAGTGAGGCTGATTGACAATATGTTTTTGAATTAACAGGATGAGAATAGAAGTTTTAAAATCGAAAATTCATCGCGTCAAGATTACGCAGGCGGAGTTACACTACGTCGGCAGCATTACGGTCGATGAGGATTTGCTGGATGCCGCCAATCTCATAGAAGGCGAAAAAGTTACTGTGTTAAATGTTAACAATGGCGAACGATTGGAAACCTATGTAATAAAAGGCGAAAGGGGTTCGGGGGTGATTTGCCTTAACGGACCGGCTGCACGAAAAGCTCAGGTCGGCGATATTGTGATCATTGTTTCTTATGCGTCTATGAAATTTGAAAAAGCCAAGACGTTCAAACCGACAGTGGTTTTTCCCACTCCCGATAATAAGTTACCTTAAAGCCCATATCTAAACCATTTATCGCGTGGCTCCACGGCTTAAGAGCATTCTTCAGTATGTTGCTATTTTTGGAATCACGATTTTATTGATCTACCTCTCCCTTCGGGGACTTAAAGTTGGGGAAGGAGAAAATAAGTGGGATTACCTTAACAGGACATGGCAGTCTGCGCATAAAGGTTGGCTCATTGCCATGGCTTTACTGTCAATTGTCAGTCATTTGTTGCGTGCGGAGCGATGGAGAATGTTGTTGGCCCCTGTCGGCTTTAATCCGAAATTATCCCACAGCTTCCTTTCTCTCGGTGTAGGATACTTGATCAACCTTGTAATTCCGAGAGGCGGTGAAATTTCCCGGTGCTATAATTTATACAAGCTCGACAAGATTCCGGTTATAGAGTCCTTCGGTACCGTCGTAGTGGAAAGAATCGTCGACCTCATCTGCCTGATCCTTCTTATTGCCATCTCTTTTGCATTTGAATCGACAAAACTCATCGCGTTTATCGAAACACTACCGATCGAATTTTCCGGCGGATCAAAACTGAGAACTGTACTTTTCCTTGGCATGGGACTTCTTATTGTAGTATTGCTGGGCTATTGGTTGATCAAGAAAAATAAGAAGCTAAAGCAGATCATTCAAAAAACCTGGAATGGTTTTAAAACAGGTATCCTGTCGGTATTCAAGCTGAAAAATAAAACCACTTTTATTGTTTATTCTGTTCTGATCTGGCTTCTCTATTTTTGCATGACTTATACGGTCCTCAAGGCATTTCCCTCAACTAGTCTGCTCGGCTTCACGGCAGTTTTAAGTTTGTTTGCCATTGGAGCAATTGCTATGGCGGCTCCCCTTCCCGGGGGTACGGGTTCTTACCATGTTCTCGTGCCACAAGGATTGTTTTTCCTTTACCAGGTTCCGTTGTCAGACGCCGTGGCATTCACATTTATTTTTCACGGCTGGCAAACGATCGTGTTTATTCTTCTCGGTGTAGTTTCCCTTCTTGTTACATCCATTATTGTAAAAAGAAATGACAAGCAAAGTAGAACGGAAAACTGATTCCGCAGTAAAACAGATATTGTAACACTTCCTAACTGCTTCCGTCTTATTTTTACGTCATGAAGCCATTCAGCCGGTCATTTATAGAATCATTGCTGAAGCTCACCCGTTTTGGCAACCTTATCATAATCGGACTGTCACAATATTTCACGGCCGGTTTCCTGATAGGTATGCATACGCTCAACGATTTCAAGCTGTTTCTTCTGTCCTTATCCACGATTTTAATCGCGGCAGGCGGATATATCATCAACGATTATTACGACGTAAAGATCGACTATATCAACAAACCTGAACGCGTTGTAATTGGAAAAAGCATTACACGACGTTATGCCATTTTGTTTCACAGCTGCTTGTCTGCTGCGGGCATTCTGCTGGGATTTTATTTGTCATGGCGAATTGCGGGGGTAAATATTCTTTCCGTGTTTCTGCTTTGGCTTTACTCGAACAACCTTAAGCGACTGCCTTTCGTTGGCAACATCACCGTCGCTTTTCTGACGGGTCTCGCTGTTTTAATCGTGGATCTTTTTTATCGCACGCAAAGCTCTTTAGTCGTTATTTATGCATCATTCGCATTTTTTATGACGCTCGTACGGGAGGTGATCAAGGATATGGAGGACCTGAAAGGCGACAATTCGTTTGGGTGTAAGACGTTGCCGATCGTCTGGGGAATCAGAAAAACAAAAATACTGATCTACATTATTCTCATGATCTTCGCGTGCGTGGTTATCGTGCTAAACCACTTTTACAGCGCGCTACCTTTCAAGTATCATTTGATCTTCCTTTTTGTGCCCCTCCTCTGGTTATTCATAAGGCTTATCCGCGCCGATATGAAGAAAGATTTCACCCGCCTGAGCATTTACTGCAAGGTCATTATGATGCTGGGTATTTTAAGTATGGCATTTGTGTGAGTTGAAATTTCTTTGCTTTCTTTGCGAACTTCTTATGGTCGGAAGACAATTCAGGTTAACAAACTTTCATGACTCAGGAATTTCGAATTGCCATTTTTGCTTCGGGCAGCGGAACCAATGCCGAAGCTATCATAAAATATTTCAGAGGACATCCCATCATTAAAGTTACAATGGTTCTCAGCAACAACGCGAATGCGTTTGTGCTGGAGCGGGCAAAAAAATTTGAAATACCGACTAAAACTTTTAACCGCGAGGAGTTTGACAAAGTAGTTCTCGCGTTGAAAGAAAACGGGATAACACACGTTGTCCTGGCAGGTTTTCTTTGGCTTATTCCGGCGTCGCTTATCAAGGCATTTCCCAACAAAATTATCAACATTCATCCGGCGCTATTGCCCAAGTTTGGAGGTAAAGGAATGTACGGAATGAAAATACACGAATTGGTCCGAACGTCAAACGAAACAGAGACGGGGATAACCATTCACCTGATAGACGAAAAATACGATGAAGGCCCAATCCTTTTCCAGGGAAAATGTTCCGTATCAGGCAATGACTCCGTTCAGGAAATTGCGCACAAAGTGCATCAATTGGAATATGCGCATTATCCCGTTATTATCGAAAAATGGATTTTAGGTAAACTGACCTGAAATGCATCGTTGAAGTAATGCGTCCAGTCAGACCGTTACTCGTCGCACTGGCACCTACATGTCCGTGCGATCCAGTTCGGCAGGGATCCGGTCGAACAACTTCAAAGCATGAATAAAGATTTCATTCGTTTGATTCATCACCGGAAAATAGCCTTCGTTATTCCAAAGCTTGCGGGCAATCTGAGCTTTGATATGGACTTTGAGTAATTTCTCTTTTTTGACGAGCTCTTTCCTGTCGGCCTTGACTTTGTTTCGCTCTCCAACCTGCACCAGGTCCGCCAGCATCTTGTCTGTAACGACGAAATTATCCAGGAAATGATTAAAACCTGCTTTTAATAGGTCTTCCTTATGAATTTCACCGTAGCCAAAAGTGTATTCCTGAATCGATGATGAAGTGTATAGTTCGTTCAGGTAATAGCTTGTCAGCGTGGTATCCAGCGGCACAAAATAATCAGGCATAATACCCCCGCCACCGTACACCGTACGTCCTTTTTGCGTGATGTATTTCAGCGTGTCATTAAATTGGATACTGTCTGCGTGAAAAAATTCCCCGTGGTTATACCGGCTTATAATATCGCGTGAATATTCATCGCCATCTTCATAAGGCTTTTGAATGGACCGGCCGGTTGGTGTATAGTAACGGGAAATGGTGAGGCGTAATTCGGAGCCATCGCTTAAATCGAACGGGGATTGAACGAGTCCTTTCCCAAAGCTTCTCCGTCCAACGATCAGCGCCCGATCGTTATCCTGAAGAGCTCCGGCCAAAATTTCCGAAGCCGACGCGCTGCCTTCGTTTATCAGAACAATTAAATCCCCGGTTTCAAAATCACCTTTAGAAGTGGACAACGCCTGCGAATCGTACTTCTTTTCTTTACCGTGGGTAAACACAATTTTTTTTCCGGATGCGAGAAAATCATCCGCCATATCGATTGCGATGTTCATATATCCACCGGGATTGCTTTGCAGATCCAACACCAGTTTTTTCATTCCCTGGTCTTTCAGCTTGGTGAGGGATTGCCGAAACTCATCAAAGGTTGTGGCCGCGAACCGGTTTACTTTTATATAACCAATCTCGTTGTCAACCATGTAGGCCACATCTACAGAATACTGGGGAATTTTATCACGAATAATGTTGTAATCGATCTCTTTATCTCGACGTAAAACCGTCACCTTAACTTCGGTACCTTTCGGTCCCTTCAGGGCTTTCATCACATCTGCAGACGTGACCCCGATACCTGCGAGGTTCTTATCGTCAACTTTGACAATTTTGTCACCTGATTGGATTCCCAACGCTTCTGAAGGTCCCCCGCTCAGTGCAGATACCACGACAATGGTGTCATGAAAAATATTGAATTCTACGCCAATCCCATCGAAATTGCCCCTGAGGTCTTCATTTGCAGCGATCCGGTCACTTGCCGGAATGTAAGCGGAATGAGGATCAAGCTTGTTCAACATATGGTGGATTGCATCATCTACCAGGGTATTTGTATTCACCGTATCTACGTACTCGGTTTGAATTTGAGTCAAAACGTCCCTGAATTTCTGGACATCCTTTCCAATATCACCTGTAGCTTTGCGGTTATTAAAACCTGAACCCACAAAAATTCCCACCGCCAGGCCGATACATAATACAAGGGGAAGTCTGATCTGAAACTTTGAATTTTGATACTCGCTCATGTCAATGCGTTAATTACTACTTAACGAAACTGTAAAAATAAAAGTTGGGCGGGAAAGTCAATAGCCAAGTATGTGCCATTAATCGTATTTAGTGTAGAATCAAATAATTTTGCGTCCCTTAAAATTAAATCCCTTTCTTACTGCCATAATGCCTGACTATGCCCGAATTTTCAATTATCTTTACCAACAGCCATGAGTAAGACAGCACTGAAAGATACGCGGATTTCCGTACTGGTAGACCAAAACTATGTACATGCATATGTGCTTTACTATTTCGGCATTCGTTTTTTTGAGTATTCGGAATTGACACTTGCCCAGGTTTGTAAAAAATGCGGGTTAAAAGTGGAGCAGGTAATCCGCGAAATGGAAGACCCTAGCCACCTGCGCGAAGCCGATCTTCCCCTCATGTCGTATCCGATCGACCTGATTATTGAATATCTGAAACATTCTCATTTTTTGTTCATCAAACATAAGCTGCCTTACATTGCACGGCTCGTTGAAAGCTTTAAGGCAAATCATGATGATTATTATAACGTGGAAAGAGATTTGAAAATTGTTTTCCCTCTCTTTGTCGAGGATTTTATCCAGCACATTTACGAAGAAGAAGATACCCTCTTTAGTTTTATAAACTCTCTTGAACGCGCTACGAAAGAGCGGTTCATTCCCACCAAACTTTATTTTTTGCTCGAAAAGAATTCTGTTCAAAAATTTGCAATGGAACATGACGTGCATGACGATGAGATGGAGGGCATTCGAAATATTACCAAGGATTACACGCTTCATCCAAATGCTCCGCTGCATGTCAAAGTTTTATATAACGAATTGAAAGATTTTGAGAAAAGTTTGACGACCCATGCCCGAATAGAGAACGAGATTCTCTTTCCGAAAGCAATGGCATTGGAAAACAAAATCAAACAGGCCCTGTTTGAAAAAATAAAATTCAATTAGCCGGATCTATCTCCAAGTTCTTCAATTTGAGTTATTGTTGCCTATGCGAAAAGTAGTGATGAATTTGGCAGTATCCCTTGATGGGTATATTGCAGGTCCGAACGGCGAGTACGACTGGTGTTTTACCGATGACGATTACGGAATGACCGACTTTTTTAAATCGGTGGATGCTATCTTGATGGGGGCCAAATCCTACAGGATCGCGGTTGCGGATGGTGAGCCATATCCGGGGTTCACCACGTACGTTTTCTCGCGTACCGAAAAGAAAAGTTCCTACGAGAACGTAGTACTGGTTTCAGACGATATCGTGGAATTTGTTCGCGCCTTGAAGCAGAAAAAAGGCAAAAACATCTGGCTCTTTGGTGGTAGCGAAATTATTCAGCAGCTATTGCAGGAAAATCTCGTTGACGAAATGATGATAGCAGTTCACCCGATCTTATTGGGAGGGGGCGTGCCATTATTTAGAGAGCTGGACGAGCGTAAAAAATTTCACCTGTCGGACACGATTACTTACCCCACCGGTCTCGTTCAACTCATCTATAAACTTTAGTTAATCGCTTTACATACGTGGGGAGGATTCTTGCCGTCGATTATGGTTTAAAAAGAACAGGCATTGCCGTAACGGATCCCCTGCGCATCATTGCGACACCACTGGAAACTGTATCAACAGCAGACTTATTCTCATTTCTTACGGCCTATCTTCAGAAAGAAAATGTTGATGAGCTTGTGGTGGGAATGCCGAAAACACTTTCGAACGACGATTCAGAAATAGCACCTCAGGTTAGAAAGTTTGTAGAAAATCTACGGTTGAAATTTCCCGAAAGGCCTGTGCATCTGGTCGACGAACGGTTCACCAGCAGACTAGCAAGGCAAGCGCTGATCGACGGCGGGATGAAAAAAAAAGACCGCCAGATCAAAAGTAACGTCGATAAAATCAGTGCTACGATAATTTTGCAAACCTTCCTCGACGCAGTAAAACGTTGATAAAAAAATTCGGTACGATTTCATGATATAATTAACTTTGTCCCATGATTTATCCCATTGTGATGTACGGAGACCCCGTATTGCGCCAGATCGCAAAAGACATCCAACCAGGAACGGATATTTCTACCCTGGTTGAAGATATGTTCGAAACCATGTACGCCGCTAACGGTGTTGGCCTGGCCGCGCCTCAGATTGGTAAAAGTATCCGATTGTTCGTAATTGATGGCGGGGCAATTGAAGATCAGCCCGACATGGAAAACTTCAAAAAGGTTTTTGTAAACCCTAAAATGATCGAAGAGGTAGGTACACCGTGGGAGTATGAAGAAGGCTGCCTCAGTATTCCAAACATCAGGGAAAAGGTCTCGCGCAAGGAACGGCTTACCATTAAATATTTTGATGAGAACTGGAACCCGCAGGAAGTTACTTACGAAGGGCTGCAAGCCCGGATCATACAGCACGAATACGATCATATCGAGGGGAAAATGTTTGTGGATTACCTTACCCCGTTAAAGAAAAGATTGCTCAAAGGAAAGCTTGGAGACATCTCGAAAGGGAAAGTGGATACCGAATACAGGATCCTGGCCCCTGTGAAAAAATAGATCAAACAGATCGTTGTTCCCCTTCGTCGCCTTCCAGCATATCTTTCAATTCAATCTCAAGCGCCCTGGTGCTGATAAAAATTTCGTTTAGCGAAAGGGCCAGCGATAACAGCAGGAACAAAAGGCTTAGCCCGAAAATGGTGTAGGCAAGGAGTTGGTAGTCGAGAAAAATAAACAACATACAAAGTACGCAAAGAAAAAAGCTGATGATGCCACTGCCCTGCATTTGCTTCACCAGCAGCAAGCGTCGTTTCAGGTTCCTGATTTGCTCTCTTATAACAGTGCGCTCCTCACCCACTTGTTTGTATTTCGAATGAAGATTTCTGATCAGGCTCGCCAGGGCCAGAAAGCGGTTGGTGTACGCAAGCATCAGCAGCGTAATGGCCGGGAACAGGAGTGCCGGGGTATTGATGCTAATTTCAGTTTCCATAAGATCTCATCAATGTAAACGTTGCAAGGTGCGCAGCGATTTTGAAACCCAACCTGTGACACTTACCACAAGTATTGTCATACATCCTCCAAAGATTACGGATGGCACCACGCCCATCAAGCGGGCAGCAACACCCGATTCAAACATGCCAATTTCATTGGACGAGCCGATAAATATGTGGTTGACAGCCGAAACCCGTCCTTTCATATTTTCAGGCGTGAGGGTTTGAAGCAACGTGCCACGGATAATCACACTGATACAATCAAACGATCCGCTCAACATCAACAGAAATAACGAAAGCCAGAAGTTTGTGGACAGCGCAAAAAATATCATGCAGATGCCGAACCCTGCGACACAATATAAAAGAATTTTACCTGTGTTCTTCATAATGGGATGGTGGGTGATGTAAACAGCTATCAGCAATGCCCCTACCGATGGAGCTGAGCGAAGCACACCGAGGCCTTCCTTTCCGACGTGTAAAATTTCAGCAGCGAATATGGGCAGCAATGCAACCGCGCCGCCGAATAGCACAGCAAACAGATCCAAAGAAATCGCGCTGAGAATGATGGGATTCCGAAATACAAAACGAAGACCCGAACGGATTTTTTCTATAACGCCCTGCTCGTCCGTTGTTTCCGGGAGTTGCTTGCTGGAGACTCCGACAATAAGTAATAAACCACACATCATAAGCAATACATCCGTAAGATAGGAAGCCGTGATCCCGAGGAAGCCGTAGAGAAATCCGCCGAGGGCAGGACCGCCGATTGCCGCCGTTTCCCACAGGGTACTATTCCAGGTCACGGCATTGGGATATAACTCCCGGGGGACCAGCTGTGGCATGTAAGAAAATACTGCAGGCGTCAGAAAGCCCCTCGCGATTCCGCTGATAAAAATAACGGCATAGATAGGCACAACCCCGAAGCTGAGAATAAAAGCCCCGACATCCAGCGTGAAAAAAAGAAGCGCAACCGAGCAGATTAAAAGGATTGTCAGGCAAACGATAATGATCTTCTTTCTTTGAACCGTATCGGCAACATGACCCGCATATAGGGAAACACCGATGGAGGGTATCGCTTCCGCCAACCCGATCAATCCAAGTGAAAGGGGATCTTTCGTCATCTCATATACCTGCCAGGCTACCACCACAGCCTGAATTTGGATCGCCAGCGTAACACAAAAACGTGTGAAAATAAATAGTCTGAAGTCTGGTATTTTTAGGGCGGCGTACGGCCCTGAGGGAATGCTCATTTTTTATTTATGACAAGTTTTTCGATGGCCTCGACCGCCTGCAAACGACGTTGATTGCCCGTTCCCTTAATTTCAACGCAGGGCACCGTTTGATTTTTCATTTCATTAAAATAGATCTTGTAAAGTTCTTCGCGTTTGTCGGGATGCTCGCGCAGGGGATCCGCGATCCAAGGCAGATCGATATAAGTAAGCAGGTAAAGGTCATACTTTCGCGTGGCAATTTGGCGCAGGATTTCAGGATGACAAGTTCCAAATTTGAACTCGCTCCATACCTTTATAACATACAGATTTGTGTCACAAATGATAAGGTCGTTTGCGCCGTTTGCAAACTTATCTTCAAGCGTGATTTGGCCGTGCGCAATGGTGAGCAGATCGTGTTCTTCATAGGGTCTGACCAGGTTGTCGAGATATCCCCTTGCATATTCAGGTACCCAGGCTGTATGATAATGATTGGCGAGAAATTCAGACAAATCAGACTTTCCGGTACATTCCGGACCAATTACCGCGACTTTTTTAACCATTGAAGGCTCATTTAAATTCACAGGCCGAAAATCGGTTATATTTCTCTAAAATTCGAGCGATACTTGAGTTTCTAAATCTTTGATTTGTGAAACGAAGAATTGCTCTTAAACAGATAGGATTGGGGGTTTCAGCGGGGATTGTAGTGCCTGGATGGTTAACTGCATGCAGCAAAGAAGAAGATCCCAGTCCATCCATTCCGCAGAACAGCGACGTCGTGATCGTCGGAGCTGGTGCTGCAGGTCTTTATGCCGCAGATATCCTGCAAGCCAAAGGCATGAAAGTGATCGTGCTGGAGGCCTCGGGGCGGGTTGGCGGACGTATCAGAACACTAAAATCTTCTGACAAACCGTCTACGTCGTTATTGTTCACCTCACCTTCACCACTTAGCAGCGATTTCCCATCTGAATTGGGAGCGGAACAAATTATTGGCTCAGATTCAATCTGGAATAAAATCGTGGGGCAGCTAAACCTTTCCACGGTTGACCTGGAGCTGAGCGCTGCGGATAACTATTTTCTAGACAATGCCCTTGTTGAAAATGCCGTCGCCCAGGGCGACAGTGATTTCATTACAGCAAAAAATTTCCTGGACGGTTTAACTGCCTACTCAGGTAGCAACACATCTGTTCAACAGGCAATCCAGGCTGCGGGTATAAGTCCAAGGGTGCACGCAATTCTGAATTCCTGGATCGGCAATAAATATGGCACATCCAATGAGGCTTTGGGGATAAAACCGGTCGCGGAGGGACTGAGCCAGCTGACCCGAGATTCGAAAAAATTATTGCTTACCGACAATCCCATGCAAGACGCGCTGCTGTCAAAATTCGGCAGCGTCGTGCCCGCCGTTCAGGTCAATAAGGTGGTCAAATCCATCGACTATACGGGAGCGAAAGTAATTGTCAGCGGCAACACCATTTTGTCGGGAGGCGAAGGGGAACCATTTACCATAGAGACGACCAAGGTGATCGTGACGGTTCCGGTTTCGGTGTTGAAGGCCGGCGACATCGAGTTTAATCCGGCACTTCCCTCCCCGAAAAGCGCGGCTCTGGCAAATATGGAAATGGATTCATCGATTCGGATTTTGATGGACTTCAAAATGAATTTCTGGGGATTATCTTCAGGATTTTTATATGGCGGTTCCGCTTCTCCGGAATACTTCAACGCCGGCATTGGGAGAAGCGAGTCGTCGAAGACGCTTAGCGTTACCGTTAATGGATCGAAAGCTGCGGAATTTTCTGCGTTGGGAAAAGATGTGATCCCCGTGCTGCTTAGCGAGATGGACGCTGTATTCGGCGGCAAAGCATCATTAAATATCAGAAAGGATTTAAATGACAACGTGATCAGCGTGATACAAGACTGGTCCAAGGAAAAATATATTCGCGGAGGTGTTTCGTACTTAAAGCCAGAAGGCTCTAACCAGGACCGGGCTAATCTAGGCGCTGCAGTGGACGGAAGGATTTTCTTTGCGGGTGAAGCTACTGATAGCGCGGGCGAATCAGGAACCATTAACGGAGCATTGCTTTCAGGAGATCGGGCGGCGAATGAAATTATAAACTCTATCTGAGATGATTTTCAGATTGCAAACAGCTCTTTGAATAATATCCAGACCCCCACCAGCAACACAAACCATCCGAACGATCTGCGGAGCTTAGAATTCGATGTCTTGTGTGTCAGCCTGTTTCCAATGAAGATGCCGATGATGGCAAAAGCGGTTAATAAAAGCAAGAATGGCCAGTTCATCTCATAGTTAATAACATCTCCCAAAAAACCAGTCAGCGCGTTGATTGCAATAACAAAAAGAGATGTCCCAACAGCGGTTTTAAAGGGCAAACCAGTTAGCATCACCAGCGCCGGAATGATCAAAAAACCGCCACCAGCGCCTACCATCCCCGTTAAAAATCCGATTAAGACTCCTTCAAGGATTCCGAGGCCGACATTAGGCTCACGTTCTTCATGAACTTTTTCTTTTTGGCCCGCAATCATGGTTATGGATGTAACGATCATGAGTATGGCAAAAAGTCCTAATATTAAAAGCCGCTTGGTTAAAACGATTGAGTTCGATTGAAAGATTATCTCGGGAACGGCCGGAATAATCCATTTTCGGGTTGTAAAAATGCTTAGTATAGACGGAAGGCCGAATAGCAGTCCCGCCCTGACGCTAACCAAATGATCCCTGTATTTTGGAACAGCCCCTACCAGGCTCGTTACACCCACAATGAATAGGGAGTAGGCGGAAGCCAGCACGGCATCCACCTGAAAAAAATATACCAGCAGGGGAATGGAAAGAATTGAGCCACCGCCTCCCAATAGTCCAAGGATAATTCCAATACCAATAGAAAACAGATACCCGATGGTTTCCATGCAGATATTGAAGTTGTAATCAATCCTTATGGAAGGTCTTCAATCTAAAGCCGGTCGTACTCAACGATAAATACATCCGGGAATTTATTTCGTAGTTCTTCGCGAAAATCTTCCGCTTTTTCCCGGGTGGAAAATTGGCCTAGAATTAAACCATAATATTTAACTCCATTGACAATTTTCACCTGGACCCTCACTTGTTTTTGATAGGAATTCTTGAGATTCTCCGCCAGCCTCATCAGGTTCACAAGCTCCTGATAAGTGCCGATCTGAACGCCAAAGCCTTTTGGCTGCCAGCGGGTGACGGCGAATTCATAAAACTCTTTTTCTTCTACGGTAACTTGGTCAATAGTTCGCATGGGTTGTTCCTTTGATTTGCCATCCCCCGGATCGATCACCTCAAGTTTTACATCTGCCAGCCCCTGGTTAACAAAACCAAGCTGCTCGGCTGCAGACTTCGAAAGGTCAATAATTCGATCTTCGACATACGGTCCGCGGTCATTGATCACGACGTCCACAGATTGATTGTTGGATAGGTTGGTAACCCGGACTTTCGTTCCGAATGGCAGGGTCTTGTGCGCTCCGGTAAGTTTATTGTGTCGGTATTTTTCTCCGCTCGCAGTGTAGACCCCTTCAAATTTGTCGGCGTAGAATGACGCTTTTCCGGTTTGTATTTGAGCCGTCGCGCAGTAGAAGAAAAGTGAGAGAAAAAAGGTCAGGTACAGATTCTTCATATCGAATGTTCAGGATTTGGCATTCAAAAGTATGCAAATCACCCGCAAGTTTTACAACTAATTTAGGCCACGTGACGAGGCACAAATATAAGAATACGTGACAAGGGACGTTGTGTGAGACACCGGTTAGATCGGGTAAAACGCGGCTTTGGACGATCGAGTCGTGCAGCAACGTAAAATTCCCGATTGTTTTTTGCGTTTCATGGATAATTGCCAATTAAAATATACCTTTGCCCGGCAAATAATGAATCGTAAATTATTTGCCATGCCACTCAATACATCCAAATTTCTTTTTGAAGCACTTACTTATGACGATGTGCTTCTTGTGCCTGCTTATTCTGAGGTGCTTCCCCGCGAAACAAATACGTCCAGCCAGCTCACACCAAACATCAAGTTAAATATCCCAATCGTTTCCGCCGCGATGGATACCGTTACCGAAGCCGAACTGGCAATCAGTGTAGCGATGGAAGGAGGCCTGGGATTTATTCATAAGAACATGAAGGTAAACCTGCAGGCGGAGCACGTTCGGAAAGTAAAACGTTCGCAGAGCGGACTGATACTGGATCCCATCACCCTCGGCCTGGATGCTACGGTGCAGCAGGCGGATGATATCATGCAAGAATTTAGAATCGGGGGTATTCCGATCATTGATAACGACGGCAAGTTAGCTGGCATTATCACGAACCGCGACCTGCGTTTTCAACGCGATATGGACGTCCCTGTCGGCAAAATCATGACGAAAGAAAATCTCATAACGGCGCCGGAGGGAATTACTTTGGAAAAAGCCGAAGGGACGTTAAAGAGATACAAAATTGAAAAATTGCCGATCGTCAATAAAAAAGGCAAACTCATAGGTCTGATCACTTTTAAAGACATTCAAAAGAGGAAAAACAAACCTACGGCTTGTCACGACGAATATGGTCGGTTGCGTGTAGGTGCAGCGGTAGGTGTAACACCCGATATTCTCGACCGGATAGACGCATTAAAGGCAGCGGGCGTAGATGTCATTAGTATCGACACTGCCCATGGCCATTCAAAAGGGGTGATTGAAGCGGCTAAGCGCGTGAAGAAAAAATATCCGGAGCTCGACCTCATTGTAGGGAATATTGCAACGGGAGAAGCGGCGAAGGCGCTGGCAAAAGCCGGTGTAAGCGCTGTGAAAGTTGGTGTTGGTCCGGGTAGTATTTGTACGACCCGCGTGGTGGCTGGTATTGGAATGCCTCAGCTTTCAGCCGTTTATGAAGCTTCCACGGCGCTGAAAGATTCAGATGTCTGCATTATTGCTGATGGTGGAATTCGTTTTTCCGGGGATATCGTAAAAGCGATTGCGGCCGGAGCGGATACCGTAATGATCGGCTCACTGTTGGCAGGAACGGAGGAGGCCCCGGGTGAGGTCATCATTTATGAAGGCCGGAAGTTTAAAAGCTATCGCGGGATGGGTTCGCTGGAAGCGATGGAAGACGGCTCGAAGGATCGTTATTTCCAGGATGTTGAAGATGATATCAAGAAACTTGTCCCGGAGGG
>DASUTP010000340.1:0-3242 GCA_036374515.1 Chryseolinea sp.
TATAAGGTTTTCCCTGCTGACGGATTGGTTTGCTGATACTATCGAATCCACTTCCTTTGCGAACCGCTCCGGATTTTGGGCTAGCAAAGGAGTACCCAACCAAATGGAACATAGTAGAAATAAAACGAACGGTAACGAAGATCTCATAGAACGAAGCTACACAACCTGCACCACAGAAAAATCCACTTTACACAGGCGGCTAAATTGAATCTAACTTTTTTGACATGCAAATGCTTTCCACGATATCAGTATACGGTGGATAATTTGGAATGATTTCATATCGCGCACGTCTATAAACAGCCAATGCTTCAGGTTGGTTGTTTCCGGTCTCTAATTTTGCTGTAGCAAAACCTTCCGCTCTTCCCCACTCTTCCAGTTCCGATAAAATCGATTTGGCAATTCCCAATCCCCGTGACTGAGGTTTTACGTACATCCGCTTTATTTCTATCGCCTGCTCTTCGCTGATCGGCCTGAAGCATCCACAGCCCACCGGCAGATCGTCTAAGTAGGCGACGACGACCGCCGCTGACTGATCAATTTTATTGAAGGGGGTAAAGTTCTGCTGAATGGCAGGGTATCGAGACCACAGATCCTCATCCAGGTCAGCAACAAGTGATTGAAAATGAGGATCATCAGCGCGGGTTCTTTTCAGCATGATCATAGCTTATTCCTATTCAAACAAATCGGATGTCAGGTAACGGTCACCACGGTCACATACAATAAACACGACAACGCCCGAATCAATTTCACCGGCGATTTTCATGGCGGCACTTAACGCGCCACCGCTGCTCATTCCAGCAAGAATCGCCTCCTCGCTGGCTAAGCGTTTTGTAAATTTTCGCGCATCGGTCTCGCTAACATCGATGATCCGGTCGACCCGCTTTGGATCAAAGATTTTGGGAAGAAATTCCTTAGACCACCGCCGGATCCCTGGAATGCAAGAGCCGTCGGTGGGTTGCGTTCCGACAATTTGTACACGGGGATTTTGTTCCTTCAAAAACCGGGACACACCCATAATGGTACCCGTGGTACCCATGGCAGAAACAAAGTGCGTTATCGCTCCCTTTGTGTCGCGCCATATTTCCGGGCCGGTCGTCCGGTAGTGCATTTCAAAATTATCGGCATTGGCAAACTGATCAAGCATAAAGTACCCCTCTTTGCGCGACATTTCTTCAGCAAGTTCTCTGGAGTATTCGATCGTGCGGGACGCGGGTGTCAGGATCACCTTTGCCCCATACGCCTGCATCGCAAGTACACGCTCTTTGGTCGAGTTATCAGGCATGATAAGGGTGATGTCAAGGCCTTTCAACCGAGCTATCATTGCCAACGCTATCCCTGTATTGCCGCTGGTCGCCTCGACCAGCTTGTCCCCTGGTTTCACGGCCTTGCGCTCGAGGGCTCCTGTTATCATGCCGTATGCCGCGCGGTCTTTTACACTTCCGCCTGGATTATTTCCTTCTAATTTTCCATAAATCTTGACACTTTGTTTTGAGGGAATGTGCTGCAACTCCACAAGCGGGGTGTTACCGATCAGTTCTGCTAAAGTCATGGATAAGTCTTAACGTTTGTGTTTGCCAGGAAAGGCTGAGCAACTATAGCTCAGATTTAAAAATAACAAGATCCGTTTCATTAGTATCCCCATTATACATTTTCGCCTGGTAATAGATTTTTGAATCAGCCGGAACACTGCGCGTGAGCCAAACGTTTCCTCCGACGATGCTATTTTTGCCGATCACCGTTTCACCTCCCAGGATCGTCGCCCCCGCATAGATTACAACATTATCCTCAATGGTCGGATGGCGTTTCTTTTCGGCGTCTTCTTTGTTAACGCTCAAGGCACCGAGCGTAACGCCCTGATAAATCTTCACGTGATTACCAATGACCGCAGTTTCCCCGATAACAACCCCCGTCCCATGATCGATACAAAAATGCTCGCCTATTTTTGCAGCCGGGTGGATATCAATACCTGTCCTGCTATGCGCATGCTCGGTAATGACCCTTGGAACACCCTGTACGCCTAGATCATGAAGTTGATGGGCAATGCGATACGCGGCGATCGCGTAAAACCCAGGATAGGTCCGAACCACTTCACCCCTGCTTTTAGCTGCAGGATCGCCTTCGTACATTGCCGTTATATCATTTTCAAGCTTGTCGCAGATTATGGGAAGGGCGTCGAAAAATTTCTCGGCAATATGCGCAGGATTTCCTGTACCCTTCGTTGGATTGTGGCGAAGAATACGCTCCAATTCCTTTTTCAGCCTTTCCATGAGCTGGAAAAATTCGTCTTCCGATAGGGATGCCAGTTGGGTAAAATCCGCGAATAACGCCCCTAAGAGTTCAACGTAAAAGTTTGAAACTTCTAACGGCGCAGGGCATGTGGGACAAGCCTGGTGGGATTGATATAATTTTGCAAGAAAATTCTTATCCATACTTCAAAATAAAATTTTGGACCGTTAGGTTCCGTGTAAAGGAAATAATAAAATTTGAATTAATCCGACAGTACAGGGACAAACGGAAGACTATTAATCGGGGTTGTAAGGGTAACTGCCGACTTGTTGAACGGTATTTTTTGGTGTCGAAGAGTTTTTTACAGGGTTTCGGCGCGTCACAAATGGTGGCTAAGTTCGCACAACCTAGCTCGGTAACATCCCCGGAAAAAAGTACAGGAACGCTCACCCAAAATCTTCCAATTGGGATCGGAGCGATCCAAAGATTCCCTAGTTTGAGGTTGCTATTGATAGCATAGCCGATTATTCATGATTTATAGCTTTCACTGGACTCCTATTCGCTGCTGAAAAAATTTGAAAGCTTATCGTCCCGAGCGCGAATATGGCGACAGCCCCCAGCGGAATGAGATAGACTTCTAAATACAAAGGCATTTTGTAAGCATACCGCTCCAGCCAAATGCTTACGCCTTGGTATTCCAACGGGAGCGCTATCAGGCCAGCAATCACTACAAGTTTCAAAAAATCTCGTCCCAGCATTAACGCTAGATTTGAGGACGATGCACCAAATACTTTCCTGATGCTGATCTCTTTTATGCGTCCTCCTATGGAATACATTGCCAGGGCAAACAAGCCAGAAGAGGAAATGAAGAAAGCAAGGAAAGCCAATGCGGATAAAAGTACTTCAGCGTTTTGGTCATTCTTGTACTGGGCATCAAAAAAATCGTCGAGAAAATAATAACCAAATACATTTGGAGCATAAGCAGTTTTCCATTTTTTCTCAATCGCAGCAATAGT
>DASUTP010000341.1:0-9325 GCA_036374515.1 Chryseolinea sp.
ACCAAGATGGGAACTATATTACAAGATCGATTTATTTTTCCTTCCCTCCAAAACGAGAAACCGTGCGCGCAGCCCACGGTCATTCGCTTGATCGTATACGATAAATTGAAAATTTGGTTTTACTAAAAAATAAACTGAACCACGCCGTAGACGCCGACCCCAACGATGGAGATCACGCTGATCCAGAATGCCAGGTTATAAAAGCGGCTGGAAGGGACTGGCTGCAGGCGACCGTACTTAAAATGATACGCGCCGAACACCACGATAAAAAGCATGAGTGACCCTACAACTCCGCCGAATAAGACCATCATTACCGGTAGTTCGATGAAAAGGTAAAGAAACGCCCAGGCAAACGGCACGGTCCACGATATCAGGGCGATCAATTGTTTGCGCTTTTTGGTGTCGTAAAAATCAAGCCAGCCCAGCTGCGCGAAAATATCCGGAAAGAGCCGCGTCCAAAAAGCCAAGGTCGCATACACGCTGGAAAACAAAACGAAAAACGCTCCAACGAGGTACACATTTCTTATTCCTTCTCCCAGCGACTGTGTATAAATGAGCGCCAGCGTATCGATGACCTCATTACCTTCCGGGATCTCGCCCCGGTTATGGAGAATAGAGGATCCGAGCAGGTAAAATGTTACCGTCACCGTTGTGTAGATAATCATAGCAACGATTGCGTCCACATACATCGTGGCGATCCAACCCTCAGCCCTTTTCTTCCATACTTCATGATTAGCCCGCGGACCTGCATAAGCGGCATATCCTTTTTCAAGACACCAGTAGTTGTAAGCGATAATTTCGTCACTTGCAACACCGGTAATTCCGAAAGCCCCGATGGCCACCCCGATCACGTCATCCGAAAGATTAAATTGAAACCCATTGAGAACATCTGAAAAAGAGAAGGAGTATGGTGTGTACTGAACGAAATACAAAGAGATAAAAGTCATGACGGTAAACAAACCGATCATTATCAACGATCCTTTCTCAACGATACTGTAATTTCCCTTAAAAATCAGCGATGCCACTGCAACGGCTACGATAATCGCACAGACAGTGATTGACATTTCTGAAAACAGTTTGTTCAGGATAATGGCAGCGCCGCCTAACATGCCACCTACCTGAACGATTTTTAGCGACACCATTATGAAAATTAGCCAAACAGACCAGCTTCCTTTTCCAAACCGAATGCCCGGAAGTTTATTAAAAGCTTTCATTACTGGTTCCCCCGTCAGGATAGTATGTTTACCAAATTCCAGCTGAACGGCAACCTTCATAAGGCAGCTCACTAAAATGATCCAAAGCGCTGCGAAGCCCGCCTTGGCGCCCAGCACGGTAGTTGCTATCAGCTCACCGGATCCCACAATAGACGCCGAGAGAATAAAACCAGGGCCTAAAAACTTAAGCTTTCCAACAAGTGTCGACGGGGGTTCCCGGATGGTTTCCTCAGTGATAACGTAAGGATCCTTTTTCAAATTAGGATTGGATTATAATAGGTAAGTAGTCCCCTGGAAAGATAATGCAAAATCTACTGGAAATTATGCAACCTGTGACATGAACGTGTCCTGGGGGCACCAGTGTTGCCCCGCGCTACCGATTACCCGATCACCTGATCACCTGATTACTGATTACTGATTACCTGATCACTGATCACCTGATCCCCCGATCCCCGCTAACCATTACTTCTTGCTGGCATTAAAGAGCTTTTCCTTTTCCTCTTTGGTGAGGCTTTCATAACCGCCATCGGAAATCTTGTCAAGGATGGCATCGATTTCATCCTGGGAAATGGATGATTTGGCCTTAGGTCTTTGCGTATCGGAATATTGTTTCCGATAGGTAACTTTCACCTTTGGTTTTGCCGTGAGTAAACCTTTAAACCAGTCCAAAGTCGCCGTGACCCAGCTTCCCCAGTTGACGCCGGCTTGGAGTTGTTTTAGATAGACGAAGCCCATCAACGCCCCACCAAGGTGGGCAACGTTGCCTCCGGCATTTTCTCCGACCGAGCCTAAGAATGATACGACGATATAGAAACCGGCAATGTATTTTATTCGAACTGGTCCAAGGAAAAGTAAAAAGAATGTGTAATCCGGTATCAAGGTCGCCGTTGCCACGACGACTGCGTACACCGCAGCAGATGCACCAACCATACCGTTAAACGTTCCGATGCGCTCAACGTAAAACGGCACTGTATTGTACACCAGCAAATATAAAAGTCCACCGGCCAGCGCGCCGAGAAGGTACAATGCAACCAGTTTGTCACTGCCGAGGTATTCAACGAAAAGTTTTCCGAACCAGTAGAAAACCAGCATGTTGAAGAGAATGTGAAAGACGCCGGACAAGTCGTGAATGAACGCATAGGTAATCAAGGTCCACGGCTTCTGTATAAATTCTCCAATTGGCGCCGGGATTGCGAGTTGATTGTGAATCGTTCCAAATATGTCGGGAACTCCAAACGCCCTGGAAAATACCAATACTACTGCCAGCGCCAAAAAAACAACGACATTAATAATGATCAGCTGAACATGTGCATTATTATAGCGTTGAAAAGCGTTTTTAAATTCCTCAAACATAGTTCCTAAAAATAACTGCCATTCTTATGGCGCCAAATACGTAACAAGATAAAAGCGAAAATGATACCACCCAGGTGCGCAAAATGTGCAACTCCTGCTCCACTTAAGAGATAGGTGATCGCTCCCAGTACCCAAACAAGATATTTTGCCTTAATGGCCACCGGTGGAATTAGTAGCCTCATTTCCATATTTGGAAACATCATACCAAAACCCATCAGTATCCCATAAACCGCACCGGAGGCACCCAGCATCGAGCCATAAGTTATCTGCTGAAAGAAAAATAAGTTTATCAGCAAGTGAAAAACGCCTGCGCCAATGCCTGTCACAAGATAAAAAACCAAAAATTTCTTTTGTCCCCAGAAATTTTCAAGAATAGGAGCCGTTGACGCCATCACGAGCATGTTGAAAAATATATGAAAAAAATCTGCGTGTGCGAACATGTAGGTAAACAGCTGATAGGGCCTGAATGCCTCCGTTTTTGGATTCCAAAGCGAAAGCAGCTCCGTAAAACCCGGTACGAGGCTTTGAATAATGAAAACTCCTACATTGATAATGATGATATTTCGAACAACCGGTGTGAGTCTTAGCATGATTTTCCTATATAGTCTATCGAAAGTATGTTTCTATTTTATTCAGCCCAAAAATAAAGAATGTCGGCTTGCCATCTGGCGCATAATTCGGCGTTGAGCAGGCAAATAGATTATCCACTACCGACTGCATCTCTTGACGCTCCAGCGGTTGTCCGCTTTTGAGAGAAGCCCGTTTCGCAAGCGATCGCGCAAGATTTTCACGAATCGGTATGGCCAGCGCCGATTGGTTCATCTTGAATTGTTCGATCAGTCCCTCGAATAACTCCTTTTCCCGCCCGGTTGATAGATTACCCGGTATTCCATTTACAATAAACGTATTTTTACCAAAAACCTCTATTCTAAAACCGAGGGCTTCGATTTCCTGCTGCATTTCCAGGATTAAAGTAAAATCAGCAGCACTGAAGGTGATCGCCTGGGGAAATAAACTTTGTTGACTGGCTCCCGACTGATTTTTGAATTGAGTTAAGAATTTTTCAAATAATATTCTTTCGTGCGCTGCCTGCTGGTCGATGATCATCATTCCCGACCTTACCTGTCTAACAATATACCGGTGATGAAGTTGACACAAAATTTTTTCTTCGACCGAGTCTGTTCGCTCAGGTTGATTTAATGCACTTTCGAAACGAAGAGTCTGCACATGCTGCGATGGTGCGGCAGGAGACGAAAAAAAACTTCTTTGCTCCTCACCGTCGAAGAGTTTTTCCCAGTTCTCGCGGTTTGATTGCTGCAGCGCACTGCTGAATCGTTCTTCAAAATAAATTTCTTTGGATTGACTGCTCGCATCGCTCAATTTGGCAATGATATTCACATCAGCGTCAAAGTCTATCGCAGGGGTTAGATTGTGTGCACCGATCGCCTGGCGAACGGCCGAAAGGACGACAGCATAGACCGCCCGTTCGTCATCAAATTTTATTTCTGTTTTCGTCGGATGGACGTTCACGTCGATATGCTTGGGATCAACCTGAATAAAGAGCACGTAAAAAGGGAATGTATTTTCAGGAAGCAAATCTTCGAAGGCCGTCATCACGGCATGGTTGAGATAATTGCTCCGGATAAATCGTTTATTCACAAATAAAAACTGCTCGCCCCTTTTTTTCTTTGCAAACTGAGGCTTCCCAACGTACCCTGTTATCTTTATTAGCGGAGTCTCCTCCTGACAGGCTGCTAGTTGCTCCTGATATGCTTTTCCGAAAAGGTTGATGATCCGTTGACTTAATTTTCCCGAAGGCAGATCGTATTCCAAAGAATCTGTTTCGATAAATTGAAAAGATATCTCTGGGTGAGATAAAGCGAGTCGCTGAAATTCCTCCAAAATGTGTTGATATTCACTGGCATTCGACCTTAAGAAATTTCGCCGCGCCGGGATATTATAGAAGAGGTTTTTGACACAGATGCTGGTGCCTTTTTCACAGGCAATCGCTTCTTGTCTTTTAACATCTGATGCCTCGACAACCAGTAGCGTTCCCAGCTCTTCACCATGGGGACGTGTCTTCAGTTCCAATTGCGATACCGCCGCGATGGATGCAAGCGCTTCGCCGCGAAATCCCATGGTGTGCAACGTAAATAAGTCTTCAGCTTTTCGAATTTTGGAAGTTGCATGTCGCTCAAGGCTCATGCGGGCATCTGTTTCCGACATCCCCTTCCCATTGTCGATGATTTGAAGCAACGTCTTTCCTGAATCTTTAACGATGAGTTTTATGTGACTTGCTTCTGCGTCGATCGAGTTTTCCATCAATTCTTTAACCGCCGACGCCGGGCGTTGAACGACCTCACCGGCGGCGATCTGGTTGGCAATGGAATCTGGTAATAGTTGAATAATATCAGGCATGAACCAAGCGGAAATCGAGGTGTAAAAGTGCAGATTACCGCCTGAACTTTCTGAATTTTAGATAGAAATAAAAAGGAATAATTATAATTGCCACCGCATATAACGCGATTTTTCCGTATTCAATAAAACCGATAAGACCAACGGTAAGAACCATTAGAATGATGAGACGCAACATATTCGCGGACGGGTCCTTCTGAACATTGACGGTTTTTTTTGCCGTCCGGAACGATCCCACCATGCGGGAACGGTATCCATGCTCATCTTCCTCGTCCGCTTTCTTGCCCGATTCTATATTAAGCTCTCGCCGGATTCGTTCTTCTCGTTCCTTGCGTTCCTCCTCCAAGGGGTCATAATGCCTGGGAGTATAGGCAAACCGCTTATAATTAGGGGTCTTTGTAAATAACGAAGGTAACTTCATAGGTATACAAATTTTTGTGGTAAGGTTCGGTGTGTTCCCACACTATTTGTGATTTCGCCGATTTTAACCCGTCCATTCGTAGATAAATTCATCCTTACCGATTGACTAATTTTATAACTTGAAGGCCGCATAAAGTTGCGCGTATAAATGTCTATTTCAAAACTGAACGTGGGGATGTTGAAAAAAGTTTTTTTTTATGTATTGCTAACGTTTATTGTATCCCTGCCATCCCTGGCACAGCCCAATAAGAGCTTATGGGTGGACAGCGTCTTTAATTCCCTGAATATTGACGAAAAAATCGGCCAATTGTTCATGGTGCCCATCCCTTCCCGTGTCAATGATGCCTTTATCGACAAGATCGAGAATCAAATCAAAAGCAAAGAAATCGGAGGTGTAATATTTGATTCCTTGGGCCCCTTGCGGCAGGCAAGTATTACCAATCGTTTTCAGGATGCTTCAGAAATTCCGCTCCTGATTGCGCAAAATGCGCCAATTGGGCTGGGGCAATTTCGCGATAGCATCATACACGTTCCTGATGCCTATCTGCTAGGGGCATCCAGACATGACACCATTGCATACCAGGCCGGAAAGGAAATCGCCAGGAAAATGAAAATAGTAGGAGCGCACATGAACGTGTCGTCCTTTGCCACCGTTGGTGGCACCCTTCCTGATCCGATGATGTCGTATTCCTTCGGCCAGAATAGTGAACGCGTTGCTTCGATGGCCCTTGCTTTCATGAAAGGTCTGCAGGACCACGGGGTAGCTGCCATTGTAAAAAACTTTGCGATAAATGGGGCCACGGTCCTAGATGTCAGAGAAGATTTGCCAGTGATCGATGCGAGCGTCGATAGCGTCAAATCGTTTCCATTTTTCAAACTTTTTGAAAACAAGGTGGCGGGATTTATGACTACATCTTCAAACTTTCCTCTTTTCTATCAGGATAAGGAGCTGGTACGAAAAAATGACTATGATGCTGCAACGATTTCCCAGTTGCTCTCCGGCAGCTGGTTAAAGAGTAGAATAAATTATGATGGGCTCAATCTCGTAGACCTCCATGAGTCGAAAGAGGTCGAAGAAAAAAATAAAGGCAATGATGAACTGCTGGCGTTTCAGACGGGTAATGATATTATGATTTCTTCGGAAGAAGTCGGGATAGCCATTCGAAAAATAAAACGGTTGATCAAGAAAGATGAAAGTTACGAGGCGCTACTTACGGCGTCGGTCAGAAGAATTCTGGCTGCGAAATATGATGCCGGGCTATGGCGAAAATCGTTGGTGAACACGGATAATTTGCTCTCCAAGCTAAACTCTCCGGAAGCTGAAATATTGAATAAGAATGTATACGAAAAAGCCATTACGATTATACAAGACGAACACAGCGTCATCCCAATCTCCGCTTTGGAGGAGAAAAGGTTTCTCTTTATCAATACTGCTCCGGATCAAAGCGGAGAGTTTTATCAATATCTCAATAAGTACATTAACACAAACCATTTCACTTTAGATGATAAAACTGATGTCGAGGCGTTTTCAGACTCACTCAAGGAAAAGCATGTGATTATCGTTGGCGTGTTTCCACAGACTCCGCCGTATTTAATTGTCAAGGTGGGACTATTGGCACAACGTGCCTCGCCTTCGCATGAAATTATTGTTTGTGATTTTGGCAATGAAATTTTTTTGCGATCCGGTATTCCAAATACGACAATCTTGACAGGCTATACGCCGGCACCCGAAACCTTGCGTGCAATACCCCAGGTAATTTTTGGAGGGCTGAAGGCCGATGGAGTTTTGCCTTACACTTTTTCGGAAGTTGCGACGGAGGGGAAGGGACTTGTTTCAGAACCTATTGAGCGCCTTACCTATTCGCTTCCCGAGGACGCTGGGATGGATGGCCGGACATTGCAAAAAATAGATGCTATCGTACGCGAGGCGATCACGTCGCACGCCACCCCTGGGTGTCAAATTTTGGTAGCCCGGCATGGCAAGGTTGTACTTGACAAATCGTACGGCGCATTAACCTATGAGGCAACTGATTCCGTTTCAGATGAAAATATTTATGATCTGGCTTCATTGACTAAAGTTTCAGCTACGCTTCAAACCGTAATGTTCATGTATGAAAAAGGCTTGATCGACTTGAATAAAAAGCTGTCATATTACCTCCCGGAACTTCGGAATACAAACAAAAAAGACATAACGCTTGTAGAGATGCTCACGCATCAGGCGGGCCTTCTTCCTTTTATACCGATGTGGACAGAGACTGTGAAAGACAATAATTTTCTGCCACAGTATTATAGTCGCGTTCAAAGCGAAGGCTATCCTCTTCAGGTGTCACCCGACCTGTATGCTGCGCCTGTGCTTCGCGACTCGGTGTGGTCGTGGATAAGCGAATCGAGGCTCCAGACCAAGCCGCCACGTACTCCCTATGCTTATCAGTACAGCGACCTCGGCTTTTTGTTGTTTCAACGGCTTGCCGAAAAAATTTTCAACCAGCCCATAGACGAGTTTCTGGCTCAAAACCTGTACGAACCACTTGGGGCCTATACTACAGGGTTTACGCCTTTAAGACGATTTCCAGTACAGCGAATCGCACCAACGGAGGATGACAAGATTTACAGGAAAACACACATCGCCGGGACAGTACACGACGAGCGTGCTGCGATGATGGGCGGTGTGGCTGGGCACGCCGGATTGTTCAGCAATGCCACCGATCTTGCTAAACTGGGCCAAATGCTTTTGCAAAATGGATCTTATGGGGGATACCGCTATTACAAGCCAGAAACAATTCACTTGTTTACGGCAAAACAGTTCGACAAGAGCAGGAGAGGTTTGGGATGGGACAAACCCGTGCAAAGTGAATGGGGTAGTCCTACTTCTTTAAGGGCTTCTCCAAAAACATATGGACACACAGGATTTACCGGCACCTGCATTTGGATCGACCCTGAATTTGACCTGCTGTATATTTTTCTCTCAAACCGCGTTTACCCCGATCGAAGCCCTAAACTAATTAACGCCAATGTACGTTCTCGCATACAAGATGTGATATATGAGTCGATTTTTGACTATTGCCAATACAATCCATAAACGAGGGCGTCTACTTACAATATTTTCAAATGTTTTGCGTCCATTGACTGGATTATTAATTTGAATTAAATTCATAATGACCCGCACACATCACCCATACATTATTATTATAATCGAAAAATGAATATCGGTATAGTCTGTTACCCAACTTTTGGGGGGAGCGGTGTCGTTGCCACCGAACTTGGAAAAGCGCTCGCAAAGGAAGGTCACAAGATTCATTTTATCACCTACTCTCAGCCAACACGGCTGGATTTTTTAAATGAAAATCTCTTTTACCATGAAGTCGATTTCAGGTCGTATCCTTTATTTGAATTTCCTCCGTACGAGTTAGCCCTTGCCAGTAAAATGGTAAGCGTGGTGAAAAACGAAAAGCTGGATCTTCTTCATGTTCATTATGCGATTCCGCACGCGTCGGCGGCCTACATGGCAAAGCAGATCCTGAAGACACACGGGATAGCTATACCTTTTGTGACAACCCTGCATGGAACGGATATAACGCTGGTCGGCAAGGACGTGTCGTATGAACCGGTGGTGACCTTTAGTATTAACGAATCGGATGGAGTGACTGCGGTGTCGGAAGATCTCCGGCGCGAAACCTATGCATCATTTAGAATTACAAACGATATAGAGGTTATTCCAAACTTTATCGATTTGGAAAAGTTCAAGAAGCAGAAAAAGGAGCATTTCAAGAAAGCAATCTGTCCGAATGGGGAGGCATTGGTGGTGCACACGTCAAACTTCCGGAAGGTCAAGCGTGTTCAAGACGTGGTGAAAGTATTTGCCAATCTTCACAACGAAATTCCCAGTAAATTGTTAATGATTGGGGATGGGCCCGAAAGGACCA
>DASUTP010000342.1:0-4093 GCA_036374515.1 Chryseolinea sp.
GCATGAGTAATTTTTTTATAACAGACTGTCTATGCGGGTTTCCAATTCAATTAAGAGGAAAAGCCCCTTACCAACGTCGATTTAATTAGCCAAGGGCAGTATGAAATGCCGCAACATCCTAATTTGGGCAGCCGGTCTGCGCCGGTACTTCAATCGACCAAAAAAGATGTTACTTCGTTCGACCGACATTAACCTATGGCCATGACTAAACTTTATACAACATATGCAGAGCTTTACCATAAGATGTATCAATCCTTCATCGATTATGACGAGGAGTATGAATTTTATAGAGGCCTGCTTCACAAATGCGGAAAACAGGACATCCTGGAAGTAGGATGTGGCACGGGACAATTGGCGCGGCGTTTCATTACAGACGGCTATCGCTACATGGGCATCGACGTGAGCGATCCAATGTTGGAAATAGCGAAGAAAGAAATGCCGTCACACCATTTTTGCCTAATGGATATGCGGGCCATAGACATCGCTGCAACATTTGAAGCAGTAGTTATCACGGCAAGGAGCATTTCCTACATTTTAACCAATGCAGATGTGATGGCTACTTTTAAATCTGTAAAGAACGTGCTTAAGGATGGGGGAGTAGTTATTTTTGATTTTATCGATGCTAATAGATTTATCCCCGCGGTGAAAGAGAATGAGGTCATTTCGCATGACGTTGTCATTGACAATATTGCCTATAAGCGCGAAAGCATTTTCCAAAAAAGGATTGACACAAGTTGGAACTGGCTTTGGAAGTCAACTTTTATGAAGGAAGAAAACGGTAAGTATGAAGAGATCGGCTCTGACGAAGCAGAACTCCGGACTTTTACTACTGACGAGCTAAGAATCTTTTTAACGCTGGCAGGATTCGAAATAATCCAAGTGCTGGACCGAAAGGTTTACGCATTTGATACCAAGGTGATCGTCGCGCGCAAAAGAAATGACGAATGAACATTTGCCTTGCGGCGGAAATTCTATCCGAATCGCCGGTTCTCATCGATGCCAAAGTGTAAAAAAGTGTGTTACACCCATAGACCCAAGGATAGTCGCTAATTTCATAAGTTCACGGCCTCAGCAATTTTTGCAACGAGTTATATAATGAAGAGATCAACAGCGTTATTGCTTCTTGCTTTAGGGGTTTTAAGTTGTCATTCAGAGGAAGGCACGAAGGCCGGCGAGCCGAGGCTTGACCATTATGTGGAATCGTATGACCTGCCCGACCTGGGATTTCAACCGCAGCTAAAGGTTAACTATCAATACAATTCAAAAGATAAATTGATTGGTTACGTTGTATCCAGCTACACTCCCGATACCGGTAACTTTCAAGAGCTCCGACATATTGAAGTGATTTACACCGGCGATGCAGTCAGCAAGATTTTAGGGTATCTACCCAATGAGGTAAATCCTTACCTGGAATATATTTATGAATACCGGCAGGATGGCAGGGTTCTTAAAATTGGTGAGACTAACAGCAGCACTGGCATCAGTTCAGTGGCCGAATTTCAGTATGATGATGCAAACGGGTCGGTGAAAGTTGCCTATGCGTTTTCCAATGGCGGTAGCTTTGAATACGAATTTCAGCTGATGGAAGGAAATATTGTAACTGACAAAACAACGCGGGGTGCGCAGCTGTGCAGCGAAGGATCTTATACTTACGATGACCACGTCAATCCCTTTCAAACGTTGGGCTATACGGATTACTTGCTGATCAATCTATCCAAGAATAACAAGCTTGTCGAAAATATTAACTACCTATCCTGCGCGTTCCCGAGCTTGATACCCGAGTCTTATACGTACAAGTATAATGGGCTGGGATATCCAACTTTGATAACGACGCACTATAAGCCAGGCGCTGATGCCATAACGAGCCAAAAGGAAATCTTTTATAGATAAAATCTTAAAACGCTGTCTTGCTGCTATCGGAGATAAGCCCCTCCCGGAACCAGGTTGTGAATTGGCCATAGTTCCAATTCCTGCTTAATAATGTCAGACCATCCATTGTTGGTATTGTCTATTCTTTCTTTGAGTTTGATGCCTGGTATTGTGAGGGCAATTTCACGAACAACCATCTCAGCATCAGGATTTGCCGCCACTGTTATTTCCTGCACTTTCAAGTGTGACCGGATAAACAGGCTCACAATTTCAACATCCTCGATCATTTGCAAAAAATAGGGCCGTCCGGTAAGCAGGGAGTTGTAAACATAGTTTGCAAACACGCCAGACAACTGATTGAAATAAATTTGCGTGGAATCCATCGGGGCAAACGTCAGATATTCCGAAGGCGTCGCCTGAAAATTCATTCGGTCTTCACCGGTTCCGCGGAAATCGAAAGACATAACATTTTCACCGCTTTTTACGAGGGCCGATATTTCCTTCCAGTCTGAAGGTCCTGCTTTGCCGTATAAATTGACCTGTAGCAAAATCCGGTCGCGCTGATTTTTTACTGAACGAAAATAAATAAGGGGTATCTGGAGGCCGTTGCTGTGTCGAAGCAAGTAATGTTCGATCAGGATGTCACCAGCTTCATATTGATTCATTTTTTGCCAGCTGACATTAGCACCTTCGTCATGGGTTCGATATTCCGAAACGCTCCAGTTCCTGATATTTGGGTAACCTTCTCCGAAGTATCGGGCAGAAATTGTTTGTTGTTCGGTCTTCTGATGTTCGACGAAATACTCTTTGATCAAGCGGGTAAGGGTTTTTCCATGGGGATAATCCGTCAACACCTGTCCGGACCTTGTGCATTGAAGCTCGGATGGTTTTAGTTCTGTCACTGCAGGCAAACCTTCAGTGACAGGCATGTTATTGAACCGGTCCAAAAATCTCAGCGCTGCTTCCTGATTTTGCAGTGAAAACTGATGTTTGTGATATCCTTCAACCATCGCTGCACGTCCGACTTTTCCGAAACGTTTGTATACGTCCGCAATTTCCCGAAAAGTTTTCCGTGCACCTTCAATCGGGAAAAAATCCAGCACTGCTGAGGCGATCATGACAGGGCGGGGGTACAGCAACAGCAGCAAGCCGGTATGGTCGATTCCTTCAGATATCATTCCGGCCGGATCTTGTTCGGGATCGCTGTCGGGATCGGCAAAAATCCGGTTGTACGCGCGCATGGGTAAGGAGGTGATGAAGCAGGAGGGGACCACAACTTTTATTCGTTCATCGAGTGCGCCAATGTAGGATGCCTGCACGCCACCACCGCTGGTACCCGTGATTGAAATGCGGGCGGCATCTACATCGCCCCGCGTCAGCAAATAATCCAAGGCACGGATGCCGTCCCATATCTGCCAGCGGATCAGGTTTGCTCCGGCGAGGTAGGCGAGATTTCCCAGCACAGCATGCTCACCGCATACCAGGTTGTACCTGCTTTTCCCAGCAGCGCTGTCCCAAAACTGACTGCGCTCCGCCTGACCAACAGGATCCCAGCAAATTACCAGATAGCCGCGCTTAACGAGCCTTTGACATAAAGCCTGATAATAAATCTTTCCCAGGGGTGAGTGGCCACAGGCAACCAATATTCCAGGGTGAAGGTTCGCTCCATTTTCCGGGACGTATACCAACGCCGTTACATGAAACCCGGGCATGCTTTCAAATATCACCTTTTCAATTCGAAACCCTTGCATTGCAATTTTCCCTACAAGCTGCGCCCGAAGAGGTGTTTTTTTGTTTGGTAATCCGCCGATGATGCTGAGCACCTTGGAGCGCGTAGTTTCCTGCAGTGCCAGCAGGTCGCGTTCACTTTTGATATTCTTTAAATTCTCGCTGCGGGCCTCATCCTGTTGCCAGGCAAGTGCTGTTTGGTGAAGCAACAGCGAAGTAATCGCAGGGCCGGAAACTTTGGGCGCCTTATTGACCCTGAACACTTCGGCCCCGGGTACTTGAGAAAAAACGGTCACAGCCGAAAGGATCATCGTGGTACATAGACAAATCCATTTTTCCATGGCGTTAACAAATTACATAATTAAAGATGATGTATTTTTCCAACAAATAGGGTAGTCCATGCGATGCCTGGGCATAAAATTAATTTTTGCCCCATCTTTCCTGGGGCAAAGCCGATGCTCCGGTCCCGGCCAAATACTATCTTATCCAAGCGGGT
>DASUTP010000343.1:0-6068 GCA_036374515.1 Chryseolinea sp.
TAAAAATTGCATTTGGAACGGATGCGGGAGTCTTTTTCCATGGTGACAATGCACAGGAATTCAGCCACATGGTTGAGGGAGGGATGCCACCCATGGAAGCGATCAAATGCGCAACGGTTGTAAATGCCGGAATTTTAGGAATCGGGGATAAGATCGGAACATTGGAGCCGGGTAAACTGGCAGATATCGTAGCCACCGACGAAAACCCCCTCCAAAATATTCAAACCCTGGAAAAAGTAACGTTTGTGATGAAGGAAGGGGTAACCTATAAACGGTAAATCATTCTGGCTCATAAAATCCGCGCGGCGAGAATAAAACTTCTATAGTTCGAACGCCGACACTCCAACACTTTGGGGAATTCCTTACTTTTGCTGTCTTAAAAAACCTGCGCGGCTTGAAAAGCGAAGAATCTGGCCGCAGTTAGGAATTTTTAATGGTAGAATAGATTATTTACTGAGGAGATAGATGGAAAACATCCGCAATTTTTGCATCATAGCACACATTGACCACGGGAAAAGCACGTTGGCTGACCGGCTTTTAGAGTTCACCGGAACCTTGAACGAACGACAGATGGAGGCTCAGGTCCTTGACAATATGGATCTTGAAAAAGAAAAAGGGATCACAATTAAATCCCACGCCATCCAAATGAATTATAAGCTCGATGGGAAAGAGTATATCCTCAACCTGATCGATACTCCCGGCCATGTGGATTTTTCCTATGAGGTCTCTCGTGCCATCGCCGCCTGTGAAGGAGCTTTGCTGATCGTAGATGCCAGCCAGGGCATTGAGGCCCAAACCATATCCAATCTGTATCTCGCATTGGAGCACGACCTGGAAATTATTCCGGTGATGAACAAGATAGACCTTCCGCACGCGATGCCTGACGAAGTTACGGATGAGATTGTGGATCTGGTGGGATGCAAACGCGAAGATGTAATCAGGGCCAGTGCCAAAGAGGGTAAAGGGATAGAGGAAATTCTCACGGCCGTTGTTCATCGGATAAAACCCCCGAAAGGTGACCCAAAGGCCCCCCTCCAGGCGATGATCTTTGATTCGGTATTTAATTCTTTCCGTGGTATTGAAATTTATTTCAGGGTGTTCAACGGAACAATTCGAAAAGGCGAAAAAATAAAATTCGTAAACGCCGAGAAGGAATACCATGCGGAGGAGATCGGAATATTAAAACTTGACAAGAAGCCGAAGGAGGCCATCAGTGCAGGAAACGTAGGCTATCTCATTTCCGGTATTAAGGTTGCCAGTGAAGTACACGTAGGGGATACGATAACCAGCGTGGAAAACCCCGGAGAGGCCCTTAAGGGATTTGAAAAGGTTAAACCGATGGTGTTTGCGGGTATTTATCCCGTTGATACCACCGAGTTCGAGGAGCTTCGTTCATCGATGGAAAAGCTGAAATTGAACGATGCGTCATTGGTTTGGGAGCTGGAGACCTCCGCGGCGCTTGGATTCGGTTTTCGCTGCGGGTTCCTGGGCATGCTTCACATGGAAATTATTCAGGAGCGGCTGGAGCGTGAATTTGACATGACGGTGATAACCACCGTTCCCTCGGTTCAGTTCAAAGCTTTCCTCACCGACGATTCAGAAGCTTACATCAATGCGCCTTCCGAAATGCCCGATCCAACGCGGCTTCGCTTAATTGAAGAGCCGTATATCAAAGCTCAGATCATCACAAAATCCGAATACATAGGCGCGATCATCAGTCTTTGCATGGATAAGCGGGGAACGATCAAGAACCAGCATTATCTGACCACGGACCGAGTGGAGCTGTCATTCGAAATGCCGCTATCAGAGATTGTCTTTGACTTTTTCGATAAACTTAAATCGATCTCGCGCGGGTACGCATCGCTTGATTATCATTTGATTGGTTTCCGCGAGTCGGACATGGTAAAGCTTGACATAATGTTGAACGGCGAAAAGGTTGACGCACTGAGCGCGATCGTGCACCGAAGCAAGGCACAGGACTGGGGCAGAAAGCTTTGTGAGAAGTTGAAAGAGCTGATACCGCGGCAAATGTTTGAAATTGCAATTCAGGCAGCGATAGGTCAAAAAATTGTTGCACGGGAGAACATCAGTGCCATTCGCAAAAACGTGCTGGCAAAATGTTATGGTGGTGATATCTCGCGTAAGCGTAAGTTATTGGAAAAACAAAAGAAGGGGAAAAAACGGATGCGTCAGGTTGGAAATGTGGAGATACCGCAGGAAGCTTTTATGGCAGTATTAAAAATTGAATAAGATCAAAATTGATATCATGCAGGAGACACTTCAGACCACCTACACGCTGATCGATGGGAAAAAAGTATCCACCGATATTAAGAACGAAATTGCGTTAAAGGTGGCTGCGCGAAAGAAGCAGGGAAAGAAAATTCCTCACCTCGCCATTATACTTATCGGTGACGATGGCGCCAGCCAAACCTACGTCGACAATAAGGTTAAAGCCTGTAAGAGCGTGGGATTTCACTATACGATGATGCGTTTTGCCGATACGATCAGCGAAGAACGTCTGATGAAGCACATCGACCACGTGAACAACGACGATGACGTGGATGGATTTATTGTGCAGCTTCCGTTGCCTTCACACATTTCTGTTGAAAATATTACCGAAAAGATCCGCTCTGACAAAGATGTCGATGGATTTACCAATCATAATTTTGGAAGCATTATCTCAAAAAATCCGTTGCTGATGCCGGCCACGCCTTATGGGGTGATGGAATTGCTGCGACGCTACAACATTGTTACGGAGGGCAAACATGCGGTAGTCATCGGCGCCAGCCGCATCGCCGGAGCACCACTGAGTATGATGCTCACCGAACAGGGGCACGCCACGGTAACGATATGCCACAAGTACACTGAGAACCTTGCTAGCTATACCAGGATGGCGGATATCCTCCTGGTTGCTGTGGGAAAACCCGGGCTCGTTACCGCCGATATGGTTAAAGAAGGTGCCGTTGTAATCGACATTGGTACGACGCGGGTAGAAGGAGCTGAATATCAAAAAGGCTGGGCAATTAAAGGCGATGTTGATTTTAAAGGAGTCGCCCCAAAGACGTCGTTCATTACCCCCGTGCCTGGCGGCGTTGGCCCCATGACAATTGCTTCCCTGCTGCTGAATACGCTGCGCGCAACGGAGTTAAGAAATCCGTAGCTGCTGGATTGTTAGGGCTGTTACTCGTGAGAATTCGATTCAATGATTGAGGTGAAAGACAAAATTTCCGCTGAAGTGCTTCCGCTCATGGAGGATTTTTACACCGTCCAGGGGGAAGGATTTTACCAGGGACGCGCCGCATATTTTATCCGGCTCGGGGGCTGTGATGTCGGATGCTTCTGGTGCGATGTAAAAGATTCCTGGGACGCATCGTCTCATCCTCTGCTTTCTGTCGAGGAAATGTGTTCGAGAGCAAAAGCGAGCGGCACCGAAATTGTCGTTGTCACAGGCGGCGAGCCTTGTATGTATGACCTTTCAATTCTTACAGCGCGATTAAAAAATTCAGGTTTGCGCACGCACCTTGAAACCTCGGGAGTATATCCCTTGACCGGAACTTGGGATTGGGTATGCTTCTCGCCAAAAAAATTTAAAGATCCCGACCCCGGAATTTTTTCAAGAGCAGATGAACTTAAGATCATTGTGTACAATAAAAGCGATTTTGAATGGGCAGAAGCGCACGCCGCGAAAGTGCAAGATTCCTGTCTGCTTTTTTTGCAACCGGAATGGTCGAAGGAAAAAGAAATGCTGCCATTGATTATCGAGTATGTAAAATCGAATCCCCGGTGGCAGGTGTCGTTGCAGATTCATAAGTACATGAACATCCCCTGAGGATCAATGATCTTGACTGATTTCATCGAGTCTATGAACAGGTTGGGACAACAAAAAGTCCCTTTTTTGTTTTTGATAGACTTTGAAATGAAAAAGCCTTTTATTGTCAGGCTGAACGAAGTTGATCCAACGGAAATTCTTTTTTCTATTCACGGATTCACCAACGCGATCGAAAAGATACACTCAGAAAACATTGCCATTGAAAAATCGGCAGGGTCCCTTGTGGACTACAAGAAAAAATTTGACAAGGTTTTGGACCACCTCGCATACGGTGATTCGTTTTTAACTAACCTCACCGTAAAAACGGAACTGAAACTCGCGGGGTCACTTCAAGATGTCTTCTATCAAAGTGAGGCCAAGTACAAATTACTTTTCAAAAATCAATTTTTAGTATTTTCCCCGGAAACCTTCGTGCAGATCAGGGATGGAAAAATCTATGCATATCCGATGAAGGGTACGATTGACGCCTCCGTTGTAAATGCAAGAGAAAAAATTCTATCTGATCAAAAAGAACTTGCTGAGCACGTTACAATCGTTGATCTAATCCGGAATGACCTGAGCCAGGTTGCTTCCCGGGTGGTGGTTAGCAGATTTCGATATATTGAGGAGGTGCGCAGCCGGCAGAAAAACTTATTGCAGGTCAGCTCTGAGATTTATGGTTGGTTAGACCGGGATTATAAAAACCACTTAGGGGATATATTGTTAAAATTATTGCCTGCCGGGTCCGTTAGCGGTGCACCAAAACCAAAGACCTTGGAGATCATCAGGGATGTCGAAGGAGAAGCCCGGGGATATTATACGGGGGTGTTTGGGTACTTTAATGGGAAAGATTTAGACTGTGGTGTCATGATAAGGTTTATTGAAAAGGCCGGCATGAAATATTTTTACAGGAGCGGCGGTGGTATAACAACTCAAAGTGATGTAGAATCTGAATATCGGGAAACTATTGATAAAGTCTATGTCCCTGTTGCTTGAATCGATCAAATTACAAGACGGCGAATTTCGGAACTTGTTTTATCACGAGCGACGGATGAATCGGTCGTTAAAATTTCTTTGTGGTGTTCAGGAACACTTTTACCTCGAGGAATTTTTGACGAAGCTGGACTCGCCACGCGAAGGATTATTTAAATGCAGAATCGCCTACGACGACTATTCGACCGACGTGGAATTCATACCTTATCAATACAAAAGCATAAATAGTCTTCGGGTGGTAGAGCATGACCGGGTATCGTATGAGTTTAAATATACTGATCGAAGGTTGTTGAGCCGCCTTTATGACCTGCGAAAGAACTGCGACGATATTTTAATCGTTAAACGGGGGCTGGTCACCGATTCGTCCATATCCAACGTTGTATTTAAGAAAGGGAAGCATTGGTATACACCATGGTCGGCGCTGCTGAAAGGGACAACTCGGGCGTACCTCTTGGAAAGGAATATTATTAAGGAGGAAGAGATAAGGGTTGAGGATTTAAAAACTTTTGAATCATTTAAACTAATCAACGCAATGCTTGAATTTGACTCGCCGGAAATCGACATTGCAAACATCGTGTTGTAGTAGAATTTTCTGTTGACCGCCGGGCCGTCTAACCGGGGATTTAGAGTTTTAATATCTTTTTTATGCCGTTTGGCTGCCTGACTGAAAAAGACGGAAGTAAAAAATATTTAAGTCCGTACTTTGCGTTTATATTAAATCTGCTACGTTTAAATTCTTATTAATTTTATTTTTAATGAACATTATCCCGTAGAATGTTTCGCATCATTGCATTTTTTTTTCTGGTTGTAATCACTCTTTCCGCAGCCGCTCAAACCGATCTGAGCACTAAGTCAAAGAAAGCGATCGAGTTGTATACATTGGCCGATAATTTCAGGGTGCGAGGACAGTTTGAAGAAGCCCTTAACTTACTCAATCAGGCATTAGAGAAGGACAAAAATTTCGTGGAGGCGTACTATCGCCGCGGACTGACTTATTATTTCATGAAGCAGTATCCGAGGGCAATCAGTGATTACGAAAAGGGGCTCAGCTTAGCAACCGAATTAAGAAAGCAAAAGGACTTTTGGTACGCCTTGGGCGAGCCGTACGTGGTGTCGGGCCAGTATGAGAAAGCGATGAAGGTCCTTAGTGCGTACATCAATAATGAAACACAGAACAAGCAAAAGATAGCATATGCCACCATGCTTTTCAAAAGCGCGGAATTTGCGTTACAAAATAAGGAGACAAAATCCTCCTTTAAACGGCAGG
>DASUTP010000344.1:0-3331 GCA_036374515.1 Chryseolinea sp.
CGGCGAGCAGCATTATGATATTATTTCTGCATTCATTAAATCGATCCGGGGTAGTGATCCCAATGCAGCGGTCTATTATCTTGCCAGAATGGTCGAAGGCGGCGAGGATGTAAAATTCATTGCCCGCAGGATGGTCATTCTGGCCTCGGAGGACATCGGCAACGCAAACCCTACTGCATTGGTTATGGCTACGAATACGTTCCAGGCAGTGGACTTAATCGGGTATCCGGAGGCCCGCATTATTTTGGCACAATGTGCCGTTTACCTGGCAAGTTCGGCAAAAAGCAACGCCAGCTACGTGGCCATTGGTAACGCTTTAAGTAAGGTTCAGGAAACAGGTGATTTGCCCGTACCTTTGTCGATCCGCAACGCGCCAACGAGGCTGATGAAGAAACTCGATTACGGAAAGGGATACCAATATGCGCATAGTTACGAAGGCAACTTTGCCAACATGGAATTCTTGCCCGATGAAATTAAAGGGACGAAATTCTATGAGCCGGGCAACAATGCAAGGGAAGAAGAGTTAAGAAAATACCTGCGGTCATTGTGGAAAGAGAAATACGGTTATTGAAGGAGTTATGCATCAACAAAATATAATTTTCGAATCGTCACCGGCATATATTTTTGTCTGTATTCTGGTGGCTGTCGGCTTTGCGTTTTTGTTGTATAAACGAAAACATCCGTGGAGCAAGCGTTGGAACAGGATACTGTTCGGGGTCCGCGCCCTGCTTGCGTTCTTGCTTGCTTTTCTATTGCTGGGGCCCATTGTGAAACAGGTCAACAATATTTTTGAGAAGCCCTTTTTCATCGTCCTTTACGATAATTCCGTTTCCGTCCGGGAAGCCGTGGATTCAACCAGTCTGTCGCGCATAGGTAGCAGTCTGACAGAGGTTGTTACCGTTTTGAAAGACAAAGGGTACGAAGTAAAGATCAATAACCTTGCAGGCGAAGATATTGACAATCCGACCTATAATGCGGAGACGTCCGATCTGACGGGCGCATTAAAAAAGATTGCGAACCGTTACGAAGGCAGCCGGATGGGTGGCGTGGTGCTGGTGAGCGATGGCGTTTATAATGCAGGTATTTCCCCGCTCTATTCGACCTTTAATTTCCCCGTGCATACAGTAGGGATAGGGGATACGTTGCAGCACGTTGATGTTGCTATCAAGAACGTTTCGTACAATAAGATCGCCTACGAAGGAAATAAATTTCCTTTGCGTGTCGAAGTGCTGATTAAAAACCTTCAAAACGCTTCCATTACCGCATCGGTAACGCAGCGGGGTAAATTGATTGACAAGCAGACGAAGCCCAGCAAGAACAATCAGTTGCTGGTGTTTGATTTTCAGCCTCTGGCAAACGAGCAGGGCATCCAAAAATTGGATATACAACTAGACGTAAAAGAAAGTGAACATAATACCCAAAATAACCGCGCGTCTGTTTTTGTTGAAGTGGTGGAAGGTAAAAAGAAAATCCTGGTCGTCGCCTCGTCGCCGCATCCAGATGTAAAAGCGCTGCGCGAGGTTATCGACAAAAATTCGAACTACGAATTCATATTGTATACACCATCCGTTAAAGACCAGCAGCAAGCCACTTTCAGGCCTGATGAAATTGACCTGGCCATTTTTCATCAGTCGCCGGATCTGCGGGGAAGAACCAGCGCATTATTTCAGCAGTTTGCAAACAGCAAAACATCCCTGCTCATCATTCTCGGGCAGCAATCTGATCTTCGTGTAATTGAAAAACAAAATATGCCCGTAAAATTTGATGGAACGCCCCGGGATTATGACGAAGTAACACCCGTTGTCAACACAGCTTTTTCGAATTTTATTATTTCTCCGGAATCCAACACGATGTTATTGGATTACCCGCCGGTATCGGTACATTTCGGAAAGGTAGGCGTTTCACTGGGTGCTTCACCGCTGCTATTTCAGCGCGTTGGGAGCGTCTCGACCGACAAGCCGCTGCTGGCCGTTACACAGCAGGACGATCGTAAGATTGGAATTATGCTGGGTGAAGGGTTGTGGCGTTGGAAGCTTAACGAGTTCGATCGTACGGAAAGTACTGCAGCTTTTGACGAGGTGTTCGGGAAGCTTATACAGTACCTCAGCACGACGGAAGACAAGCGCAAGTTCCGTAGCTACCCTGTTCAACAGGAGTTTTCTGATACCGAGGCCGTTGTCTTCGAAAGCCAGGCCTACAACTCTATCTTCGAGCCTATTTTTGGAAATTCTATAGCATTGGAACTTACCGACGAACAAGGCAAGCGACTAACGTATTCGTATACCACCAGTCCGGGTAACAGCCGGTATCAGATCGGAGGCCTCAGAGAGGGCGTGTACAGGTATAGGGCGCGGACGACGCTGGATCAAAAGCCTGAGGAAGTGCGCGGTGAATTTGCTGTGGTGAAACGCCAGACTGAGTTGCAGAATCTTACAGCAGACTTTGATTTGCTCAAGGCCCTTTCTGCGAATACCGGCGGAAAGTTCTATCGCTCGTCGGACGCCGAGGCACTAAAAATCGAATTGCAAAAGGCCGAGGCAAAAACCGTAATTCACTCGGAAGAGTCCTACGACACGTTGATCAACCTTAAATGGGTCTTCGTTTTGCTGGTGGTGCTTGCAACTTTCGAATGGACGTTAAGAAAATATCTCGGCAGCTACTAAAAAAAAGAAGCGCCAGATCTTAGCGCCTCTTTCTCTATGTTTTTTTTGACGTTTATCCATTCATTGAAATCAGGAATTCCTCGTTGTTTCTCGTTCCCTTCATTCTGCTTTGAAGGAATTCCATAGCCTCGATTGAATTCATATCGGCCATAAACTTACGCAGGATCCAAACGCGCTGTAACTCTTCTTCTCTCAGGAGCAAATCCTCACGCCTTGTTCCGGAAGCCGGCACATCCATGGCAGGGTAGACCCTTCTGTTTGAGAGCTTGCGATCAAGCTGCAATTCCATGTTACCCGTTCCTTTGAATTCTTCAAAAATAACTTCATCCATTTTTGATCCCGTATCAATTAATGCTGTGGCAATGATAGTAAGGGATCCGCCATTTTCAATTTTTCGCGCAGCACCGAAGAAACGTTTCGGTTTATGCAACGCATTCGCATCCACACCGCCGGAAAGAATTTTTCCTGATGATGGAACCACGGTGTTATAAGCACGAGCCAAACGTGTAAGTGAATCCAGCAGGATCACCACATCATGACCACATTCTACCATACGTTTCGCTTTTTCCAAAACGATGCTTGCAACCTTTACGTGGCGTTCGGCCTGTTCATCAAATGTAGATGCAACCACTTCGGCATTCACGCTTCGGGCCATATCGGTAACTTCT
>DASUTP010000345.1:0-5134 GCA_036374515.1 Chryseolinea sp.
CACGCCAGGTATTTTTCTTACCTCGCTTAGAAAAGTTTCGGTATTCGTCCGAAGCTTTCCCTCCATGGGGAAATTGATAAGATGATCTTTATTGTACCCCAGATTCTTTGTCTGAACAAATTGAATTTGTTTGTAGATCACCAAAACTGACACAATGAAGACGACCGACAAAAAGAACTGAAACACCACCAGGCCCTTTCTTGCCCACAACTCCCCCAGTGAGCCTTTCATTTCTCCTTTCAAAACGGCCGCAGGCTTAAAACCGGAAAGGTAAAGGGCGGGATAACTTCCTGAGATAAGTCCGGTGGCGAGGGCAATTGTAAGAAGCCAGACCCACAATTCAGGATCATTGATCGTCAAGTTAATTTTTTTTTCGGTGATGAGATTGAACTGAGGTAGCAACAGCCAGACAAGGCACCAGGCCACCACCAGGGCAAGAATCGATGTGACCATCGACTCGCTTATATACTGAAAAATGAGCGAGGACCGTTGCGCTCCGACCGATTTCTTGATTCCAACTTCTTTTGCTTTTCGAGACGCCCGTGCCGTCGACAGGTTCATAAAATTGATGCAGGCAATGATCAAGATAAAGACCGCTATCACAGAAAACAACCGCACATATTCGATTCGTCCGCCTGCAGGCTGACCATTTTCAAAATTTCCATGGAGATACCGTTGTGAAAATCTTTGCAGGAACAGCGTCACATTCGAATTGTCGTCTTTATGTTTAATATAGTCTTTGATTTTTGCTTCAAATGCATTGGGGTCGGCACCTTCGTTGAGGACGATGTAGGTTGACGGGCCGTTATTTCCCCATTCCAATACCCACTTGTTGTCTTCTTTAAATTCTTCAAACGACATAACAAAATCAAACTGAAAAACGGAATTAGAGGGAACACCTTCAAAAACACCGGTTATATGAAAGGTTTTTTCATGTTGTAGTTCCACCATCTTGCCAACAACGTTCTCGTCGGTGCCAAATAATTTTTTTGCCAGGTCGCGGGAAATCACCATTGCAAATTTATCTTCCAAGACCTGAGCGGGATCGCCCTGAACCAGCTTATAGGAGAAAATTTTGAAATAATCTTTACCAACGTGATATCCGGACGCCTTGACATTATTTTCATCCTTGATGGACAACGTATACTTGTCAATCCACGCCGTTGTCGCGGCATATTGTACTTCGGGAAACTCTTCCTTTAATGTTTCTGCCAGAATCCCTGGGGTGCTGGAAGTCGTCATGATCTCGTCTGCGTATTGCTGATGTTCCATGACCTGGAAAAGCCGCGCATCGTTTTCATGAAAACCATTCATCCGAAGCTCATCCCGTACCCAGAGAAAAATAAACAACGCACAGGCCAGTCCCGTCGATAATCCCACGAGGTTGATCAGGAAATAACTTTTTGCACGCAAAAAGTTGCGGTAGATGATTAAGAGGTAATGTTTGAACATAACACTGTGGGGTTAATTCGATACGTTAAGAATACCGGGGAAAGTAAAAAAGGTTGCATCAGCTCGAGAGGAATGTTTTCAACGAGAGTTGCAGGTTGCCCAAAAATGAACGGCATTTGGTCCGAAAGCTGACGGGAAATGAATGCTGTTATATCGTCCGCGATCCGCATTTTTGGTTGTTCAAGTTCAAAATAAATCCCATAAAATTATGGCGCTATCGACCATTAAAAAGTTCGTGCTGGCAGGCTGTATTGCATTACTCCCCGCTGCAATATCATTAGCCCAAAGAAAAGTCGCTCCCGTTAAAAAAATTCCGATGAAGGCTGAGCACTGGACAGTGCATTCCGGAAAAGCCAGCTTTGAAAAATACAAAAATGTCGACGCCATAAGGCTTGAGGCAGGAGGTCTGGTAATTTTAAAAGATCTCGATTTCACGAATGGCACTTTCGAATTTGATGCCGAACCATTAGACGCTCAGGACTCGCCATTTGTTACCAGCTATTTTCGATTTCAGGATCGGGGAGAAAGCGAGGTGTTTTACCTGCGCGTCGGTCGGGAGGATAGCCACAAACGCAACGATGCCGTGCAGTATTCCCCGGTTATTAAGCACGTGAACCTGTGGGATCTGTTACCACAGTACCAAGGACCGTCGCGATTGTACAATAATGATTGGAATCACATTAAGATCGTCGTCAACGGGAAGCAAATGCGTGCATACGTTAATGACATGGACCGCGCAGCGCTGGAGATATCTTGTCTTGAGGGCAGCGTCAGTCACGGTACGCTGGCCCTCGAAGGGCTTGCGGCCTTCGCTAATCTTGTGATCAGGCCGGACGTTGTGGAAGATTTGCCGGCAACAATGGGGCCGGACCTAACCAACCATGATGCTAATTACATTCGTAAGTGGCTTGTCACTCAGCCGGTAGAGCTTGCAAATGGCAGGGAACTCAGCCAAGCGGAACTGCCTGGTGACCAAGTGACGTGGGAGATGATTGAAGCCGAACGAAATGGACTAGTAAACTTAACGCGGAAGTTCGGCACGGAAGAAAGAAGATACGTCTGGGTTAAAACCACCATTAAATCCACGGCGGAGTTAAAAAAGAGAGTGCAACTTGGCTTTAGCGACGAGGTATGGGTATTTGTCAATGGCCGCATGACTTATGTCGATAAGAATCTGTACCTGCAGGGTATGCGCAAACCACCGAACGGGAGGTGTTCTATTGAGAACGCCTCATTTGATATTTCTCTGACGCCTGGCGATAACGAAATAATGATTGGCGTGGCGAACGATTTTTATGGATGGGGGATCATTGCACGGATTGATAATCTGGATGGAATTGAACTGTTGCCATAATCAGCACCGTGGCCCAATTACACAGTTGGTGTGTAAAACTTTGTGCAACTGCATCGGAGATAGGCTTAAATTTTAATGATTAATGCCCTTCATCTGCCGATCTGTAAAGTGTCACCTGGTACATATTTTGGCAGGAATCGGGTAACTCTAAATCTATAACGATATGAAAAAAAGAATCTTAGTCATTTTCGCGATGAGCGTGCTGCTCGTCAGTGTAGCATTTGCACAGGAGCCGGCCGTTATGTTAAGCAATAAGCCAGGCTGGCATAAGATAGGCGAAATAAAAGCCGATTTTAAAATGGAAAATGAATCGATCTCAGTAATGGGCGCGGATAAGTTTAAATCAATCCTTTTAAAGGTTACCGATGCCTCCATCAACATTGAGGGTATCCAGGTTTTTTACGAATCCGGCCAAATGGAAGAGTTCAATGTTAAAAACGAACTGAAGGCCGGCGCGGAAACGCGCAAGATGGACTTAAAGGACGGTCCGCAGGAGATAAAAAAAGTTACATTTACTTATAAAACCGTGGCTAATGAACAGGACGAAAAAGCTCACGTCGAGCTATATGGCCTGAAGTAAAAAATGAATCTATAAAAAGTCAGGCTTGGGTGGCCTGACTTTTTTTTGCACGATGTTATCCAGTATTACGTGACCGTGCAATTAGTATCTTGTGATCTCAAAAGCAAATAACCGACATGACAGATAAAAAGAATAGTAAACTTGGAGTTGCATTGGTGGGTCTTGGAAAATATAGCGCTGAACAGCTAGCCCCAGCGTTATTGGAAACAAATCACTGCTACCTGGCTGGCATTGTTACCGGCTCGCGTGAAAAAACCGGCAAATGGCAAAAACAATACGAAATTCCCCCAGAAAACATTTATAGCTACGAAAGCTTCGACAGTATCAAGGATAATCTTGCAATTGATATCGTTTATATCGTGCTTCCAAATTCAATGCATCACGAATTTGTGATCCGTGCTGCCAAAGCTGGCAAACATGTTATTTGTGAAAAACCGATGGCCCTTACTGTTGCAGAATGTGATGACATGATTGCGGCGTGCAGACAAGCCAACAAAATGCTGTCAATCGGATACCGCCTTCATTTCGAACCTCATAACATTGAAATGATGCGCCTTGGTCAAAAAATGGTATATGGTCCGATCCGGAAAATGATGGCCGAAGATGGATTGTCTGAAGTTGAGGGCTGGCGGCTAAATAGAAAATTGGCAGGCGGAGGTCCTCTCATGGATGTTGGAATCTACTGCGTTCAGGGCGTGCGTTACACCAGCGGGATGGAACCTGTAGCCGTGACGGCAAAGGAGGGTGTTAAAAAGGACAAGCAAAAGTTTAGCGAAGTGGAGGAATCACTAACGTGGACCATGGAATTTCCTGGCGGCATAATAGCCGAATGCAAAACCAGTTATTCCGAACAACTAAACCTACTGCGTGCCGAGGCTGAAACGGGTTGGTTCGAACTGACTACCGCTTATGAGTATGAAGGTATTGAAGGAAAAACCAAGGATGGAAAGATGAATTTTCCTCAAATAAATCAGCAGGCAAAGCAAATGGACGATTTCGCGCAGGCAATTAAAGATAATCGGCCTACACCCGTTCCCGGGGAGATGGGCAGGCAGGATGTGAAGATATTAAATGCGATCTACCAGGCCATGGAGACGGGAAAGCGGGTTACACTTTAGCTTTGTGCCCGGTAGTCCTGAAAAGTAGCCAATAAAAGAGGAGTTTCATTAAGAAATTAAAGCGAATACCTATTTTTAAGAAAACATTATATCCCATGATGAAAATATTCTTCTCCCTTGTTGTACTTTGCTTTGTGAGCACTACACTTTTATTGGCACAGACCGCGGATGAAAAAGCCGTTGCTGCTGCCGTTGAAAAATTTCGCGTAGCAATGGTTGCAAGCGATAAAACAACCCTTGAGACTATGGCCGCCGACGAAATAAGCTATGGCCACTCCGGCGGATTGGTTGAGGATAAGCCTGCCTTCGTTAATCAATTTGTCACAGGTCAGACTGATTTTGTTTCCATAACGCTCTCAGATCAGACGATAAGAATTGTCGATGACGTGGCAATCGTTCGGCATCGGCTGACCGGCGACACCAATAACAACAAGGTTCCAGGCAAAGTTGACCTCATAATTCTGATGGTGTGGAAGAAGCAAAACGGCGAGTGGAAACTTCTTGCAAGGCAAGCCGCTAAAATTCCCTCCAAATCCTAAAGCAACGGGTGGCTTAGTTAAACATTAACGTCAGAGTCGCGCATCAAATAAAGCCGCCCAGGTTAAAAAAATAAGGGCTTAAAAATTCGAT
>DASUTP010000346.1:0-7918 GCA_036374515.1 Chryseolinea sp.
ACGCCTTAACCTGTTGGCTCCAGATAAAAAACACCTGCCTTTTCTCATAACAAAACTGAAGGGAAACGTATCTGAATCGTTTAAACGCAACAAGGAATTTTTCCAAGAGCACGCAGATAATATTTATATCATCTCCAATGGATTCAAGGAGTTTATCGAACCGATAGTTACCGAATTTGGTGTCAAGGCTGAAAATATTATGGCCAATGAATTTAAGTTCGATGATACCGGGAGGGTTGTTGGTTTCGATCAAGAGAATCCATTGTCCGCTAATGGAGGAAAGGTAGAGCTCTTGAAGAAGCTGAACCTCCCCGGAGATATCTACGTTATTGGGGATGGCTACACAGATTATGAGATCAAGCATGCAGGACTTGCCAACAAGTTCTTTGCATTCACAGAAAACGTAGAACGCGAAAATGTAAAAAACAAAGCTGATCACATCGCACCCAGCCTGGACGAATTCTTATATCTGAATAAATTGAATACAGTAATCTCTTATCCTAAAAACAGAATCAACGTTTTGCTTCTGGAAAATGTACACCCGGTTGCAGTTGAATTACTGAAGGCGGAAGGCTTTAACGTTGAGATCCACCACGCTGCACTCACGGAAGATGAGCTCTGTGAACGTATAAAAAATGTGTCCGTTTTGGGGATACGCTCCAAGACACAAGTAACGGCAAAGGTACTTGAGAATGCGAACAGGCTGATGGCCATTGGCGCTTTTTGTATTGGGACGAATCAAATTGATTTAAAAGCTGCAACGAAGAAAGGTGTCGCCGTATTCAATGCGCCCTTTAGCAATACCAGGTCCGTTGTGGAGTTGGCGATTGCTGAGATGATTATGCTCATGCGCAACATCGTCGATAAATCCGTTAAGATGCATCGAGGCGTATGGGACAAATCAGCAAAAGGTAGTTTCGAAGTACGGGGAAAAAAACTTGGCCTTGTAGGATATGGAAATATAGGTACGCAACTGTCTGTCATAGCTGAGTCCCTTGGAATGAAAGTTTTTTACTATGACGTGGAGGAAAGACTTTCTTTGGGCAACGCGGTAAAATGCAAATCCTTAAAGGAAGTTTTAGAGCAAGCTGATGTCATCTCTTTACACGTGGACGGACGGGCATCGAATACCAACCTTATTGGCGCACGGGAGTTTGCCTTGATGAAGAAGGGAGTGATTTTTATCAACCTCAGCCGAGGACATATTGTAGACATACAGGCATTGCGTGAAAATATACTCAGCGGCAGGGTCGCGGGATGCGCGATTGATGTTTACCCTTATGAGCCAGTGAGCAACGACGAAGAATTTACGTCCGTATTGCGCGGTCTTCCAAACACCATTCTCACCCCGCACATCGGTGGCAGCACTTCAGAAGCACAGGAAAACATCGGCAATTACGTACCCGGAAAGATAATGGACTATATCAATACAGGGAGCACGTCGAATAGCGTAACCTTTCCCAATATAACGCTACCCATATTGGAAAATGCACACCGCTTGATTCACATCCATAACAACGTCCCGGGAATATTAGCAAGAATCAATCAGGTGTTGGCTGAAAATGGAATTAACATTGTGGGTCAGTATCTGAAGACGAATGAAGCTATCGGGTATGTTATCACCGACATAAACAAGCAATATGATAAAGACTTGATCGCCAAACTTAAGGCGATCGAGCATACCATCAAATTTCGGGTTCTATATTGACTTGACTGGGGAATAATGACGCCAGGCACACCTGGCAGTTTCTCCACACCCCATCCACAGAAATTTTTTTTGCGGCGAAATTCGCCTGCTATTCGCACGGGCATGTGATTTGACTGTGAGCCATAAACAAATGTCTTATGATAAAAGTATTCGGCATGATTTTGTCCTTGATTGGATTCATTGGTTTGATCCTGGGCACCCTCGGAATCTTTGGAAAAGACCTGGTCGCACTTAGCCCCTGGGCGCTTGCGATCCTGGGCCTGATCTTCTTTGGCGCAGGAATAAGCTTGCTTAAACGGCGACGTGATACAGACGAAATAAACTAGGCAGGCTCCTTTTCTTCACGTTCAAAGAAGCCGTGAACCTTGACGAGCTTAATCGTATCGCCATGACAATCTATTCCTTTATCTGCCTCAATAACAGAATAGCCCCTGCAAAACTTCCGCGTCGTTGACGGATCCGTTTCCTTGTAATCCGCACTGGTCAGCACGAAAGCGCTAAGCAAAATAACGATTAAAAGAACATTGCGAATCATACTGTTTTGATAGGTTGACTTATAATTTGTTCGACATTGACATAAGAAAAAACTATACCAGTAAGAAACCAGGCGCCGGGAGGCGGTTTAAAGGTGGTTGTGTGGAGAAACTACGCAACTGACCGCCACGGTGATGGTCCGGCAACGTTTGCGCAAAATGGCATACAAAAATTAATAATTCGTAGGTACAGAAATTGCCAGCTGTATTTAAACCCCAAAGGCATGTATGACGATAAGACGATTCTTGAAATCAGAAATATTCTTCTAAAAAATAATTATACCATCGCCGTTGCGGAAAGCGTAACTGCGGGTCACCTGCAAGTCGCGTTTGCCTCTGCCGAAAACGCATCACAATTTTTCCAGGGAGGTCTTACTGCTTACAATCTCGGACAGAAAGCCCGGCATTTGAAGATCGAGCCTATCCACGCAGAGCAATGTAATTGTGTCTCCGATAAAGTTGCAATAACGATGGCACACGAGGTGACGCACCTGTTCTCAAGTGATTGGGGAATTGCCATCACGGGATACGCTGCGCCAATGCCTGAGTGCTCGATCGATGAGCTTTTTGCCCATTACGCTATTTCGTTTCGTCAGACGCTGATCAGGGTGCAAACAATCAATGCGAGAATAGAGCATCCAATGAAGGTGCAAGCATTTTATGTAAACACCATTTTAACCGCGTTCCATGAACTGCTCAGGGATCAATCTTCCTTTTCCAAAAGCGATCTCAATTCAATTAGTTCAAGGTTTGCATCAGCGGGACCATTTAGCACGTCGCCTTCAATTGAATAACGGGCTCCATGACAGGGGCAGTCCCAGGACTTTTCAGCGGCATTCCAGGCAACCGAACATTTCATATGCGTGCACGTAGGATTTACTGCATGTAACGATCCATGTTCGTCTTTGTAGAGCGCCATGGTTTCGTTATTCAGCTTGACCACTTTACCTTCCTCCGGTGCCAAAGTTGCCACTTCATCCAGCCGTTCCGTTGCAAACCATTTTCCAACAAACTGCGTTACGACGTCTGCATTGTGCTTGACAAATTCTGTAAATCCGGCAACAGGCTTGATTCTACCCGGGCTGAACAGTCCGTCGTACCGACTTTCACCCGTCAGAATTAAATCCGCCAGTTCCAAAGCAGCGACATGACTGTAGGTAATGCCATTCCCACCATAACCTGTTGCAACCAATATATTCTCCCTTGCACCCGGTAGCTTACCGATATACGGCAATCCATCAACCGGTTCGTAATATTGCGAAGACCAACGATGTGAGATTTCAGCGACGTCAAAATGAGTTCGGATATGACTTTCCAGCTGCAGAAATGCCTTATTGGTATTAGTGGCCTCCCCGGTTTTGTGATCTTCACCCCCAACGATCAGGAATTGCTGGCCGTCCACAACTTGTGTACGATAGTAATGATAAGGATCATACATGTCGTAGGTCAAACCTTCCGGGTACGGCTGGTTCCTCAATTTGACGGCCATCGCGTAACTTCTGAATGCAGGACACCTTAAATGGAGCAGATTGATCCCGGGGGGAATATGCGTTGCATAAACAACCGTTTTTGATTTGAAATTATCGATTGATGTTTCTATCAAAACTTCTTCAGACTCCTCAATGTTCTTGACGCGGCATTGCTCTACTACAATGCCTCCAAGATCTTCAAACGCCTTGGCCAGCCCATAGGTGTATTTTACGGGGTGAAACTTGGCTTGCGCCGGAATCTCAAGCACTTTCCGGAAATTGATAGGGATAGGGATACCGTTACTAAGCCTTGATTCCACGCCCACCGTCTGGCATCCGTCATAAATATCCATCAATTCCTTTGTTTGCTTTTCGTCCTGGGCAAACAAATACGCCGATGTGCGTTCGAACCCGCAATCAATTTGATATTCGTTTACCTGGCTTTCAATCAAAGCAACTGCATCTGCAGCGGCGCGCGCGACGATTGTCGCACCTTCTTTTCCAAAATCGCTTATGATTTTGTTATAAGGATTGTCCAATAAAGTATTGATGTGGGCTGTCGTGCCGCCAGTCGTGCCGAAACACAGGTTTTTGGCTTCCATCACGATGCACTTCTTGCCGGCCTTTTGTAATTGCAGTGCCAACGTGATGCCGGTTATCCCGCCGCCAACAATGGCCACGTCAAAAATTGTATTTGCAAAATCGTTCGAGCGGACCGGGTACGGGGTCACGCTGTCCTGCCACAAACTGGTACGACTTCCATCTCTTCCTATCATAATTTTTGGGTTAAATTCAATTCCGTAGATATCAGAATTCAATTTCCCTGCCATGTGGAAATGGTTGAATCCATTCTTTTAAACGTATCATTTCAGAGAGTGGGTAAATTTTTCTACAGGAAGGAATGCCGGCGCCAATAATAGTCAACATTCTACCGAGGTACCTCAGTATGTTTTATTTCCCCGCTCACCCTTTTCAATCGTCTTCGTTATTGACGACACAACGGCATCCAACTTGTCGCTGGCTTCTTGTAAATGCGATATGACGCCCTTGGTCTCTTCATCTAACGGTGCTTTCTTCAGTAAATTAATTAACCCAAGGATGCTGGCTACCGGGCTGCGAAGCTTATGGGCATTTATGAAGGCATATTCTTCCAGTGCGCGATTCTTTTTCTCGAGTTCCTTCGTGCGCTCGAATACAATTTTTTCCAGATTCTCATTGATGACCCTTATCTCCTCCCCTTGCGACATTATTTCTTCATTTTGTGCCTGTATCTCGTCGTTACTTTCCTGAAGGGCAAGTCGCGACTTAATTTCTTTTACGGTAAGGTCATATCGCATTCTGATAAGCACTATCATAAAAACTGAAACGACAAGTAACAATATCCCTCCCTGAACAAGGAATTGCTCAGCCGAAATAATGGGATTGTTAACAAGGAAAATTGCAGTTGCGCAAATTGAAATGAAAATCACGAGAATGGAATATTTCATTTCCCAAAGCAGAAACATTGATGCGCCAATAAGCAATGCTATGTAGTTAAGATTATGTCCGAGAATGTCTTCGTTACCGATAAGGCTATAAGTGTAAGCGTTTTGAAGCGATATCAACAAGAATGCAACGCCAACAATAAAATACGAAGGCAAGCGAAATTGTCGACGCGTCATGACCATCATGAGCACAATTAAAGAAATACACACGCGGATAAACAGCAAATTCATCCAGTTGTCAGGGATGTTGATGTAGTCCGTAAAAGCAAAGACCGGATCGAAAATAATAGCGATCCATGCCGCAATGAGATGATAGGTCGAGGAGGTTTTTTCTAATTCAGCCTTCCACGATTGAGGAGTTATTTGAGAAATCAGGTTGTTGGCAGCGGGCGTTTGTGTCATGGTGTACAATCTCCGCCTAAAAATATACAATAGCGGTCAGTACTAACTCAATTGCCGCCTGACTTAAGTTTTTTCTCGCGCGGCCACGAGGAATTCCAATAATCCGGGCTGAATTTCAATTTTTACGTCGGCGGGTTCGTCCAGAACGACATGCTCATCATCAACGTGTAGCGCAGTTCCTTCCCAGTAAATCTGGAGTTTTTTTGCCTTCAGCACGGTGAAAAACGGATCCTCTTTTTTTCCGTTCAACTTTCCTTTAACATATTTTGCAAACTCCTCACGCTGTGCTTCGCTGATCAGTACAACTTCAAACGCACCGTCGCCGGGATCGGCAAACGGCGCGAGGTGCAAATTGGGACCGATTGAACTGGTATTCATAATTTCCACCAGCAGGAACTTACCTGTATAATCTTCTCCATCGATGTTTAACCTGCAGAGCTTTGTTTTATAGTTTAAGATAATATTGTAAAGAAGCTGCAGGGCAGTCTTGATTTTTTGTTCAGGATTTTCAAATTGACTTTTGTCCAGTTTTCTCATTTCCTTCATCAGCCGTGGGAAAACGCCATGCCCATAGCTCTCAATAAAGAATTTGTTTTTTTTAATGCCGTCGATCCGGCCGACGTCATATTTTTTGAGTTCATGCTGTTTCCAACTTTGAATAATTTCCTCCGCACCCCCGGCAATACCGAGGGTCCTGGCGATGTTATTGGCAGTCCCGAACGGCAACAGCGCAATCGGTAGCTTTTTATCAATAAGTTTTCGATCCAGAAGTTCCCCGGCGAGTTTACGAACGGTGCCATCGCCTCCCGCGACAATAACAAAATCAATATATTCCTTTTCGATTTTGTCCCAATCCTTTTTTTCCCAACCCTTCTCTTTTGTGGATAAATAGCTACACCTGTAGCCTTCCGCCTCAAGCGCAGCGATCAACTCCTTATCGGAATTGTCTCCGTCGCCCGCATTTGGGTTATGTAAAACCTTTGCAACCTTCATGAATGTGAATATTTACTTCAAGTTAGCAATTACACTGCCCAGTTATTTTGAATGGCACGAAAATGTACCGGAAGGGTTGTATGAAAATACTTGTAACAAATGATGACGGGATTTACAGTCCCGGCATAGCCGCACTTGCAAGAATCGCCGCACGCTTCGGAGAAGTGAGAGTAGTAGCGCCCGATGTTGAACAATCCTCAATGGGGCATGCTATAACCGCCTCCCGACCACTCTTTTACAAAAAGTCGCCTATCAATTTTGAAGGGATTGAAGCTTATCGTGTGAATGGAACTCCCGCCGATTGCGTCGCGCTCGGCTCACATCTTTCACACACAGATGTAGTACTCTCTGGGATTAACATGGGCGCCAATCTCGGCAATTCGATGTGGCACTCGGGAACGCTGGCAGGTGCGAAGCAGGCTGTCCTCTTAGGCATGAAAGGGATCGCATTGAGTACACCTGCGGGGAAGTCGGAGCCTGACTTCCATGCGCTGGAGCCCTTTGTCGAGAAGACACTAGCGTTGCTGCTGGAAAATCCAGACCTGAAGCTTATCAACGTCAATTTTCCCAAAAAACCAATAGGCATACGGTGGACACGCCAATCTGTGCGTCAATACGATGGAAAAGTCGTGCCCGGCACGGATCCACTGGGTCGCAAGCACTATTGGTTCACAGTGATGCCCTTGGAACCGGCGGAGGAAGGTACCGATCGCTGGGCCGTGGATCAGGGTTTTGTTTCCATAACGCCTTTGCGCCTGGACTTAACGAATGAGAAGGAGTTGTTTCAGGCGATCCAGAAACAACCTGTTACTTGAGGATAAGCCCGCAGGCTCACCATCAGGCGTTCTGCAAGTTAAAAGTGAATACCGGCCGCCCTACTTCCTTGACAAGACGGTCGGAGAAATGACTTGAGAAAATCCGGAAGATACCATCCTGACTATTCTTTATGACCGCAATAAGGCCGGCTTTGGCCTCCCTGGCGAATTGAATCACTCCGTTGGCCTGGTCATCCGCCTCATAGATGGTTACAGAGTAATTTCTCAGACCGGCATCTTCTGCCATTGTTGTGAAGAAGTCTTTGAGGTTTATCTCTGAGTAGTCCGTTGCCTTATCGCGAACATGCACTAAGAAAATGTGGGCGTCAAAACAGGCTGCCAGATCGGCGAGCGTATCCAAAGCCTCATGCACATGCGCATTATCTTTTATGACATTCACCGCTAAAACGATCTTGTTAAAATCTTGGATCTGGAAGCCATCTCTTACCGACAGCACAGGGCATTTAGAGATCTTGATAACCTGCTCAGTATGATTACCAGTGAATGCCTCAGT
>DASUTP010000347.1:0-3664 GCA_036374515.1 Chryseolinea sp.
TCCCAGGGGAGAAATTTTGCGCCCGACTTTATATCCGACTCATCAGCTATAATCCTTAATGAAGAAGCAATAAGACAACTGGGGCTGAAGCCACCATTAATCGGCCAGCGCCTGCAATGGGATGATGGAACGGGCAAGACACACGGCGTTACGATCATTGGCATCGCCAAAGATTTTCATTTCACAAGCCTACACTCTCGAATTAGTCCCTTTGGGTTTATCCTCGAAGTAGGAAACGGAAGTCATTTCTTTATTCGAACCGCACCCACTAACCTGGCCTCAACCATTGCCGATATCGAGAAGATATGGACCTTATATAATCCGGAAAAGCCATTTGAATATTCCTTTCAGGATGAATACTTGGCTACTCTCAGGATAAATGATGAACGTTTCAAAAAATTGTTTTCAATTTTTACCATTCTCTCGATAACCATCGCTTGTCTCGGACTTTTTGGTCTAACGGTTTTTTTAGCAGAATCAAGAACCAAGGAAATCGGTATAAGAAAAATATTGGGCGCGTCCGTCAAGACAATCCTTCAGCTTCTGTCAAAGGAATATGTCCTGATGATTTGTATTTCATTCGTGATCTCATTTCCACTAACATATTACCTTCTTGGGTTCTGGCTTCAAAATTTCGCCTATCACATTGCCATAGGTTGGCAAGTGTTTGTCGTTGCCGGAATTATTTCCTTGGCACTTGCTCTCGCGACAATAAGTTTCCACGCAACTAAAGTCGCGGCGCGCAATCCGATTAATTCTTTACGATCAGAATAACGTTAACTGACCCCCAATTGAAAGCCAAGCGGCGTCACATTAGCCCTGGGGATACGCTCTTCGAAGGCTGGCGATCGCGGCGCACGTGTCGAGATACTTTTCCACTGCCATGAGGCGTGCCGCAGATTCGTCTTGTGAAATCCCATACTGATCCAATTGCATCTTGATCATTTTTTGATTATAGGGAATTTCCTTGTCAATTAAAAACTTCTTAAACTCGTTGAGCCACGTTCTGAACTTAGCATCTGAAGCTGTAAAATATTCCCTGCAAATGGCTTCATATTCCTTGTTATACGATGCCGTCAACTCCTCCCCTTTCTTGATGGCCCATTGAGGCGTGCCCTCCCCATCAGGAAGCTTTTCATATTCTTGTTCGATCGGACCTAACTTTTTCCCAAACGATGTTCTGAAATCAGATTCGAGCTGATTGAATTGATTTTCCATTTCGGCCGAGGCTTGTTGAAATTCAGCCTGTAACTGTGTCATAGCCATCATTTCACTTTGCATTTTTACGATCTCGTCAGGTTTCATGTTCTGATACCGCGTGGCGATTGCCATTTTATCCGCGTCAGTCATTTTGTTGGCCTTTTCCTCCCCGGCCTGCCTAATCTCCTCCAGTCTTGCCTTGACCTCGGCTTTTATCGCTTGAATATTCTTTGAATAGTCATCCTTCTCAGAATAATACTGGGTAGTAAACGCAGGAATTTTTTCCCAATAACCTTGTGCGGTGGCGGAAAGGGTTTGGCCGAATATCAAAAAAATAAACAGGTATTTTTGAATAGACTTAAGTGAACTTAGGGATGTCATTTGTGAGTGATGAATTTTCATCGTTATACGAAAGGCTGAAATAAAAGATTTGTTTTATCGGAAAAAGAAGCGTCTAAAAAATGAACAAGCCAAAGCCTTATCAAAAAGGTGAGAAACCGCCGGTTGACACTTTGTTACAATATGCGAGGTTTCTTATGGATATACCTCGGATCGCGAACCTCCCGCAACATAAAATCAGCAACGTCGGCACGCGAAAGGAATCCGACCATCAATGCAGGCCGAATGTGTTCACCATCTCTGTAAGCTTTTGTCAACGGGCCGTTTGTCAACGTTGGGCAGCGAACAATAGTCCACTGAAGCGCGCTGTTCGTAATGATCCCCTCTTTCACCTCGTGATCTTTTATTGACCCGGCGAGCAACAATGGAAGGACGCGGTTCACGATAAATCCAAGCTCTGCGCGGTTTTCTTTAACGCCTAAAAAAGATTGGTATACAATGCGGTTAATTCGAAACTTCGTCATCGCACCGACGATATTCTCAATTCCCTTGATCAAAACATAATCACGTTTTATCGGGTTGGACGCGCCTAACGCGGAGATTACTGCATCCTGTTCTCTGATGGCATTCTCCACCTGTTGGTAATCGGAAACATTTCCCTGAAAAATCCGGAGACGCTCTCCCTTGATTTTCAATTTAGCGGGATACCGGACAAAAGCTGAAATTACATGACCTTGCTCAAGTCCCTGCGAAATCAGGTTATGCCCAGTAGCACCAGACGCGCCAAAAATTAAGATCCTCATTTATGGTGGTTGCTTTCACATAACAGATAGCGTTACGATTTGGTTTATGGCGGGAAGGGGTGCGTCTAATCCTTTAAGACTAATTCTTGAAGAAACGAAAATTCCATGTTGCAGGATACTATTCGTCGGTGGCTGTTTCCTAGTACTCCATCGCAAAAATAACTGAACGGTAGAATCCACTGCAAATGACCCATTAGGCTATCGGCATACCAGATTCATTATAAAAGAAAATGTACGGTTATTTTTGCTGCGACGTACTAGCGATCTCTTCCAGGAAGAGCGCCACTTGCTTTTTATAATTACCAACAAGATGTGTACGGATAAAAAATGGAGTCGATTGATTCTTCGAGGATCTCAGGAAAACTTGTCTCGAAGGCAACGCCGGCATATGGCAGTCGATACAGTTCTTATTAAGGACGAGGCCTTTGATCGTGGGCTGTTTACAAAAACTTTTTTCACCTTCCTTGTGACAATTCATGCATCGTGCTGAAAAAACCTCGAGTTTCTTCGTTTCCTTAACGTGAACATTATGACACGAAGAACAGTCCATGTCGCTCATCTTAAAACACTTGCTCAAGCTTAACAAGCCAAGCTGATTTCCATGAACCTCCATTGTAGCCCCACTGTCGGGGGCAGGGGTCGGAAACAGGAAGTCATCCAGATCATCGCCAACCTTATATGAGAAGGAGGGCATGAGATTATTCCGGATACCGGAATGACAAAGTGCGCAGTTATCAAGCTGTTGCTTCCTGCTCAGGTCCGCAGGGTTTATAATGTACTTCGCTTCAGTTTGGCCCGGGTTTTTTTCATGAAACTTAACATGTCCACCAGCCGCACCGTGGCAACGTTCGCAATCAACGCCCAACATTACCTGTTTTCTGTCAAAAGTTTCGTTGCCCTCAATTGGTTTTGTGCTCTTAAAATAGGTGCTGTGGCATTCCAGGCACCTTGCCGAAATGCTCCGGTTGAAAAGTATCTGATCCGTGGGATATCCTGGACTGTTGCTCCAGGTATCGCTGGGGGCGTGATAGGAAACGGGCAGCTGAAAGAGCACATTCTCCTGCCAGAATAAATAAGTCTGCCCCTGACGTCCGGAGCCCAGGGTCATATCGATACGTTTTTTGTCCACCGAAGCGCCTGCGACAAACGCGTGTTGAAAAAGGCCATCTGAAGATTTCTCCATCACAACCTTCAGCCTTTCATTTAAATTGAAAACATTTCTCCCCGAATCGAAGCTGCCTAGCACCGTTTGAAATGTGCCAGGTCTTGAGGTCAAGTAATGGGGTGTATGAATGTGCGAATCGTATACTTCTTTATGACAT
>DASUTP010000348.1:0-7201 GCA_036374515.1 Chryseolinea sp.
AATAACCCCAGCTGAAATATATTTCTCAAAAGCCGTACGGCAGATTGTTCAAATCGTTTTCGCATGAAGGCCTCTCCATGTTCCTTTACGCCCATTTGGTATGCTTCGAGAATCGGCCCCGCAGCATTATTGCCGCCGAACTGGTCGACGCCAGCCATAAGGACCTTATAATGCTTTTCTACTTCATTTAGTTTTTCCACTCCCCATGGCCTTCCGACAAACTCATCGAGGAACTTGCCTTCGCCCCGGGTAATGCCCCAGTCAGTGCAAACCACACCTTCATAATTGTACTCCTTTCTAAGTAGATCTGTAATTATGTATTTTGAAAATCCATTGCCCACGTTCTCGCCGTACGCCGGATCCTGTTGATAGGAAATTGTATAATAGGGCATCACGGCAGAGGCTGCTTTCGTTTTTCCATTCAACTTGAATGCGCCTTCTGTGAATGGTATGAGCTGCGTCTTAAAACCATTTCCCGGGTAGACTGCAAATTTTCCATATGCAAAATGACCATCCCTTCCACCTTCTTCAGGGCCGCCGCCAGGCCAGTGTTTCACCATTGCATTGACGCTTGAAAATCCCCAGCCATCCTTTATCTCATCTTTTCCTTTCGAGGTTTGGAACCCGTCTATGTAGGCCCTGCCGAGGTCAGCTGCAAGTCGGGGATCTTCACCAAAGGTTCCATCAATTCTATTCCAGCGGGGCTCGGTTCCCAAATCCACTTGAGGGGATAGGGCAGTGCCAATGCCCAAAGCGCGATATTCTTTTGCAGCAATTGATCCGAACTTTTCGATCAATTGGGGATCGAAGGTCGCAGCGAGTCCCAAGGCCTTTGGCCACATCGATATCTTGCCACCACTTCCGGCATTGTATTCTGTACTGGCAACGGCGGTATGCCGTGGATCCGAGCTGGTGTTGACGGGAATGCCCAACCCGTTCCCTTCCACCAACGCTTGTGCATTGTTATTCCATGTGGCAGCAACTTCGGGGCTAGCCACAGTCGTAACCAGAACATGCCTCAGCTGATCTTTGATAAGAAACTCCTTTTGCTGGTCGGAGAGGTCCGATGGCACACCGCCACTTTCTTTTAGTGTCTTGCCATTATACGTTCCGCGGCCAAACCCGGCTTCCCGTCCTGGGATTGCTTGGTGAGCACTGTATAACATCAACCCGGCAATTTGTGCAATGGACATCTTTGTGGACAGATCCTTTGCCCGTTCATCGGTGGATAGGCGCCAGTCTTCGTATTTATCCAGCGACCCATTTCGGATAAGGTCCTTGAAGGACAAATTTCCTTCCTTAATGATTTTCACACCGGAGGATGGGGCATAGCCTAACGTAATCCCGTTTGACTGTTCCACCAGCTTGAAGGTTTGAGTATTCTGAGCCATCAGGGATCCGGTAGAACAAAAAAGCAAAAGAAGAAGCGACCGTCTCATAGTGAAGAAGTTTTGATTCAATGTGTAAATGTAACACAATGTAATACTTCCCGGCATCCGACCAATCCAAAATATGGCCGCAAACAAAATTTTTCACCGACAATCATTATAAATCGAACATACAACGCGTACGGCCGTCCAGTAAAGCCAGAAAAAGCCAGACTTTTGGTCGAAACTGAAAAAGGTTTGTAACCATTAAATACAACCGAAGTATTCGTTATATATTCAAAATTAAGCCTATGAACTTTTCAAACCGTATCCTCTTTCTTTTTGTCATTATTTGTCTCCTTTCCCTACCGGGATTTTCACAGGAGGCCAGTCCAAAAAAGCGCGCTGGTCAGCCGGCGAGCGAAGAAACCGGCGAAGGCTCGTCGACATCCAAGGGATTGCGAAAGATAGCCAGTGGATCGGCGGAAGAGATGGAGATCGACATAGACATCGATGAGCAGGCGGTGGTGGCAGATATAGAATCGCAGGTTGAAAAAGCGATGGAGGATGTTGAAGTGGTGCTTGAAAACCTGGTGATCGATATCGACCCCGTTGAAGTAGAAATTCCCCACTTCGACTTTCACATGGAGCCAATCGACGTAAAGATGGATTATTCCGAAATCGACCTAAACCTCGATATGGATATTGATATGGACATGGATATGGATATGGACATCAATTCAGATTTGCATGACTACAATTTCGAGAGGGAAGAGGGTGAGAACCGGAACAGAGATCTCAACCAGAATGAAAATGAATTGAAGAACAACCTGAACAAAAACAAGGAACAGGAAAAAGATAAGGTGAAGGATAAGTCTGAAAAAGACAAGGGTGAAGCAAACGAGGACAAGCAGGATAAGTCAAACGGTCTAAAGAAACTCAACTAAGGTTTTAAGATAACTGGAAAAAAATCGATTAAAATTCAATGACGGAAGTCATCGTTCCTAAAGTCATTTTACATCCATTCGTTTTCAGAAAAAATATTTAAAGTCCAACGTATTGTAGAGCCAGAATAATTAGGAATATTTACAAAGTCTATAGTTTGTAATTTTGATGGCAGAAGATGAAGAGGTGATTGCCACGTTGGTAAACGGCATCACCGGACTTACGGGAAACCCTAAATTTTCTGGCCAAATTCGAAAAGCTCTTTTGAGGTGGAAAGGTAACCTGTGGCTCATGAGCTTGGTAATTTGGACCACAATAATATTCTTCTTGATCTTGAGAAGATAATTCATTGCAACGCCTGGTTTTTGCCCTCATTCCTCAATCACTTCTCCGCCAGGTTGTTCAGTTCTTACCAGCATCTGTTACAAATTGGTTCAACCGGGGCGTCCTAAAAAAACATCCCGAACCCAAACCTGAAGGCGTCTAAACGAGCATGCGTGCCCGAGTTGACCAGTGATCCACTCTTGCTATAGGTGCCTTCAACGAGAAACGCTCTGTTTCCTAGAGAGAATTCGACTCCGACGCCGCCCATCCCATTAACAATGAAACCACTTTTCTCCAGATCGTTGGTATATTCACTGAGAAGGAAACCGGTTGAGGTTGTAGAGACTGTCAACTTATTTTCATAATGGGTCAGAAGGTCTAAGCCTGCACCGCCCTTTACATGGCACTTAACCCCACCATTTATAAATGTCCACTTTAGCAATAAGGGAACCTCTATTCTTGATGCTTCCAACGTAAAATCATGTGTCAGGTTGGTCTCTGAACTTTCGGCATGTAGTTCATTCTTGGTATAATACCACGTTAGGCCAGTATTCAAGTCTAATTGTTTGGAAATTCCGAAGTCCATAAAAAAAGACGGTGTAAAAGTCACAGACGCTTCGCCCGAAGCATCTTGCGCAAAAATGTACTGGGAGAAACTGCCTGCCTCCAGGTCCAGGTTCGCCACCAATACCCCGGCCGTAAATCCGTACCGGGTTCTAATGGCTTTTTGCTTTGTTTCGTCGTACACCACTGCCTTGTCGCCCGTGCAGGAAGCATAATCCCTGAATAATGCCAAGAGACTTTTTTGTGTCAAAGTGGTGTTAACCAATTTTTCATGAATTGTGGAGCACGCTTCCATTTTTTGCTGGAGAACGGACTTGTACAACGGTTTTTTGACAATGACGGATTTTCCGTTTTTTTGAACCTCGTCTTTTACCTCAATGAGTTCTTTCGTGCCGTTCTCATCAATAATAAAGAACCGATCGCGGTAGACAAAGAAACTGGCTTTGCCCTGAACGACGCAGTCCAAAAAAACTTTCCGGTCTGTGCTATATTCGGTCTGGATCATGGCCGAATGGTAGAAACTCCTGCCTTGAATGCCATACGCGTCAAGTTCTTCCGGCGAATAGGTTTTAGCTGTTCCTGTGCCGGTTTCCTTAAATGTACATTCCTTAATATTTACCATGTGGTCTTCAACCTGGACAAAGCCCCGGGTAGTATCCCCACGAAGCACGATAAATCCGGGTAGAAAATTTTGTTTTTTTTGGGCATTCACCGACAGCGTGCCCAGGCAACAAAATGCAACGAGAGAAATGACTACGGGAATTTTTTGCATAAACACGCAACAAGTAACGGTCGTAAAAAGAGGGAACTGTTTTTTCTGTAAAACATCAGATGTATTGCTAATCTCTGGGAAAAGTAACCGGCTGAAGGTTAAAAAATAGTTCAGGCAAAAAACATATCTATACGTTACGGCAAATTGTATTGTACCGTTTAATATACGTGGCAGGCGGATTGCACATAACCGCGGGCTATTGATGGAGGTCAGCAGAATGGTTAACCAGCTAGTTTCCTGTTTTTTGTTCGAGATCTTCCGGGTAACGCGCCCCCTGTACCACAATTGTATTTGAAGCTGTTTCGATTTCTTGCAAGTCGTCGGCGTCCAGCGATAATAAAACCGCTTCGTTATTTTCCTTGAGCCGCTCCAGTTTTGTTGTACCTGGAATGGGAACAATCCATGTCTTTTGCGCCAGCAACCAGGCTAGCGCCACCTGGGCCGGCGTGCTGTTTTTCCGTTCAGCGATCCGGCTCAGCAGGTCTACCAAAGTTTTGTTTTTTTTCCTCGCTTCCAATGTGAATCGCGGAACGCTATTCCTGATGTCGGACTTGTCGAAAGTCGTATTTTCGTCGATCTTGCCTGTGAGGAAGCCTCTGCCGAGTGGGCTGAATGGGACGAAACCAATTCCAAGGGCTTCAAGTGTGGGCAATATTTCTTTTTCGGGGTTTCTGTACCACAATGAGTATTCGCTTTGCACGGCGGTAACGGGCTGTATGATATGAGCACGTTTGATCGTTTGAACTCCTGCTTCGGAGAGTCCAAAGTGCTTCACCTTACCCTCTTGGATGAGATCTTTGACTGTGCCGGCAACATCTTCGATCGGGACTGATGTATCGACGCGGTGCTGGTAGAACAAATCGATAGCCTCAACCTTAAGTCGCTTAAGCGAGGCATCAGCAACCTCCCGGATATGCGCAGGTCTGCTATCCAATTCCGTCCACTGGGACGGGTCTGTTGCATCGCGTTTGAAGCCGAATTTAGTGGCGATTACTACCTTTTTCCGAAAAGGTGCGAGCGCTTCACCCACAAGCTCCTCGTTGATAAAAGGGCCGTAAACTTCCGCGGTATCGAAGAACGTAACGCCCTGGTCGAGCGCTGCATACATGAGTGCAATCATTTCTTTCTTATCGCGCGGTGGCCCATAAGTGGAACTCATTCCCATGCACCCGAGCCCTATAGCGGATACTTCAAGGTTGCTTTTGCCCAGACTTCGTTTTTGCATTACGGGATCGCTACACGGTTTTCAGTTTATCCTTGAAAAAATCAATGGTGCGTTTCCACGCTAGCTCAGCAGCAGTCTTGTCGTAACGGGGAGTGGTGTCGTTGTGAAAACCATGGTTCGTGTTTTCGTACATATAAGCAGTATATTCTTTTTTATTTTCCTTCAACGCTGCCTCATAAGCAGGCCAGCCTTCATTGACCCGGGTATCCAGCGAAGCATAGTGCAACAAGAGAGGAGCCTTAATCTTTGGTACATCTTCGGTTGCCGGCTGACCGCCATAAAAAGGGACCGCTGCAGCCAGGTCAGGAATACGTACCGCCATCATATTGGAGATCCATCCACCAAAACAAAAGCCAACGACGCCAACTTTTCCGGTACAATCCTTGTGTTCTTTTAAATACTGATAGGCAGCAATAAAATCTTCCAGCATTTCATTTCTGTCGCGTTTGCTCTGTAGTTCCCGTCCTTTGTCATCGTTTCCTGGATAACCTCCCAGCGGAGTCAGCATGTCGGGGGCAACCGACACGAATCCTGCTAAGGCCGCTCTTCTGGCCACATCCTCGATGTGTGGATTCAAACCGCGGTTTTCATGCACCACAACGATGCCACCAAGCTTTCCTTTCGCATCTGCAGGCTTTGAAATTTGCGCCTTCATACTGCCGCCGCCTTTTGGAGAAGTATAATTGGTGTATTCAGATTTCAACCTCGGATCATTACCCTGAATTTGGATGGCAAATTTATAGTCGGGCATCAGAAAACTTGTGAGCGATGCCACTGTGAGGCCGCCTACCGCGTAGGCAGACAACCGTTCCATAAAATCGCGTCGTTCGATCCGGTTGTGGGCGTAGTCATCGTACAGGTCAAACACTTCCTGTTGGATATCTTCTTTTTTGATTTCTTTCATGATTCTATATGGAGGTTATTGTTATTGGGATCTAGCTAAACTTTTAATGCTGTTCCTGGAAACACGGCGTTAATGTAAATTAATGTTTTGAAAATTTAAATTGCTTTCCGGCTTCGTAAAATTCCAATTCTGGTGTAATCAATCTATAAATTTTGAAGGGAATTTGAAGACCTGATTCTGTTTAAACCTCGCATGAGAAGCAAAGCAGATATAACAAATATCTAACGTGTGGGGCCTCACTTACTGCCGTTGCGACCCTTAAAAAATTACATCGAGGACGGGCTTCATTCTTTCGGGAATGTCGGTATCGTTCATCATTTCTTTCAAGTCGATTTCTATGTTTGTTATAATACTGTAGATAGGGACGTCGTTTATCAGCCCTTCGAACGGATTTTCACTGTAATCCCCTGTATATTCCATCAGCGAAAAGACCCATGACACCACCAGGTTAAAAGGTAACATCAGCCACATCAGATCGGTGGTCTTATCAAATTCCTGAAGCATGGCGAAGGGAAGCAAAAAGGTAAATATGATAATGAATAGATGACTTGAAGTGGAGTATTGCCGGGGCAGGGGTGTATTTTTAATCCGCTCGGAAGCGCCTTGCTCTGCATAAAGGTCAGTGATAAATCGTTGCAGTTCGACGTGCTTATAATCATCGAGCCAGCCTTTTGCCTTTAGGGATCTGATGTGCTGCGCCTGCATATCCAGCAGTTGTGTCGCTTTGTTGTGCTTGTTTTTCAATTGTTCAAGCTCCGCCTGGCTGAGGCATTGAGCAGCATCGGCTTCAAAGGATGAAAAGTTGATTCGCCGTTCGAAGTACCGTCGCTGCCGCCGGCTTGAAGGAAGATCGTGCTCCCATGCCGATCGTTGACGCATGGCATGTTTCAACGCATGCAGCCACGCCAGATGACGTCGCAAAAGAATTCTAATTTCGTTTCTGACCTCGCCATCCGACAGGACCGGTATTTTGTCGGGCGTGAGAAAGGCTTTTGATGCAGCAGCAAAGGCGCGGCTCAGATTGACGATGCTTCCCCACACCTTGCGCGCTTCCCATCCTCGTTCGTAAGACTGATTGTTTTTAAAGCCTACATAGAACG
>DASUTP010000349.1:0-3843 GCA_036374515.1 Chryseolinea sp.
TTGAGAAACTGGGTGGTAAGATCGCTCTCGAGTCCGTTCAGGGGAGTCATACCATTATTGTCATTACCCTTTAAAAGGTTTTCTCACAGATTGCCTTGAGACTGCGGGCGTGTAACAGCTGCCACCCCCTCAACGTACTCATTTTTTTTAATGGCTTATCCAGGGAAATTTTTTCTAATAATTCCATCGCTTTAAAGAATCGGGGCGACACGTCAAGATCGTAACTGCAAACAGGGATGGGGACAGCGGGTTACAATTTTCGGGAATTACATTAAGCCTTAACCTAGAAAAAGTTGCCATGGAAACTATCGTATTTGAAGGGCGGGGGCCGAAAGCAGCGGATCCGTTGCAGGCCAACCAGCAGGATGATAACAATTTGACTCTGGACGACATCATCACCATTGACTCACAGATTGAGTTGAAAGTAAGGGGCGAGTTACCTGAGGTCAAAATTCTGAATTCCGCAACACAATTCATGGAGCAAAAAATGATGGCATACCTGGAGCATGCATTCGAAGAATTCAGGCTGCCAAAGCAGGACATACTCGATGGCACAATAAATTTCGACCAGGGCCCGTCTTCTCCGGCGTTTGAAGAACTAAGGAAATTTCACCTTAAGAAATTTGCAGAAGTCGCCGAACTGAAAACCAGGAGTCACCGGAAAAACAAATTTCTTTTTTCAATTCAGCCTGGCTTTGAAATAATTATTCCGCCTTACGATACGGAGTGGACCAACAGTTTTGGATCATACTCCGCGGCAAACAAAGTATCTGGCTCCCTCAAGACATTTCCGCTCGGCGATGGCTACGGCGCTTCCGGCGTTGGAGTATTTCTTTCTTCTGCCTCTGATATATGGGTCCGCTTCAGTGCGCATTGTCCGGTGTCGTATTCGTGGGCGAATTTTATCAGCGAAGGAGGTGGATATGCCGCATCGCGTGGCGGATTGGGGATAACCATTTTTGATGCCTCCGCGGGCGTTTTGATCAAAGATGAGACTGAAACACTCTGGAATCAAGCGGGTAGACCCTCCGATATGGAAATAAGCGGTGGGGGCGATGAACTCTACGTTCAAAACACGTCGATAGGGGAGAACCATTTTAAAATGCGGGCTGGTCACGCGTACCTGATATGGCTGTGGTGCTGGGCTTTTGCAGACTCCGGTCCGAATGCCGCGGCATACGCAAACATGGACTGTAAAGTCCCCTTCATGATCGTCGATTCCTCTTCATTATAATGAAAACACTTTTTCACCGGATACCCCAGAGGTTGCTGGCTGCGGCCTGGATCTATAAGTGCTGCCAGTTCGCATTGGAACAGTCGTTAACAGTGTCCAGGCTAAGCCAAACCATTCTCTTAACCATGGATCAGCTTTTGATGTAAGCCGGGGCGCCCGTTGAAAAAATGCCAGATGGAAAATTTGCCTTCCTGAAATACGTGCATAATCGAAAGGATTTTATTTATATTTATAGGAATGAAATCCCCTGCCCAGTTCGTTTTGATCGACGACGACCCGATGAACAACCTGATCAGCAAGTTGACCATCGAGATGACATTGGGCCAAACCGATGTCAAGGCATTTGTCAATCCCGAAAATGCCCTGGAGTATTTTCAAAATGAGTTTGCTGCCCTCAACGACGCACCGGCTTTGTTGTTGCTTGATATTCATATGCCCAGCATGAGTGGATGGGAATTTCTGGAGATGTTCGACCGTCTCAGCTTCGAGATCAAAGATCGGGTTAAGATCTGCATCCTTTCTTCATCTATTGATGATCGTGATAAAGAGCGTTCCTACGCCAATAAAAATGTCCTGGACTTTCTGGTCAAGCCGCTTACCGACAAGGACATTGTGCGGATTACGAGCATGGAGCTAAAAAAGGGCAAGTCGATTTAACGTATTCTGCTGAGCTATTGCCAGTGTCCTTCGCCATTCCGATTATTGTTTAATGAATGCTTCACCAGGTCATATCATCAAAATAGGGACACCCTTAAGTTCTTCAGCTACCAAGGTAATGCTTTTAGGTTCCGGTGAGCTGGGTAAGGAGGTCGTAATCGAATTGCAGCGATATGGTGTCGAGGTCATTGCCGTCGACCGATATGAAAACGCTCCCGCCATGCAAGTTGCTCACCGGTCGCATACAATTTCCATGCTGGATGGGGCGGCCCTTCGTGCTATAATCGAAAAAGAAAAGCCGCACTATATCGTGCCTGAAGTCGAAGCCATTGATACGGCAACGCTGGTTGAGCTGGAGAAGGAGGGTTTCATCGTAATTCCGACAGCGAATGCTGCACGGCTCACCATGAATCGTGAAGGCATTCGAACGCTGGCCGCGGAGGAACTTCAGGTCAGGACGTCGCCGTACCGATTCGCATCCAGCTTGGGTGAACTCATGTCTGCGGCGGACGCGATTGGATTTCCCTGCGTGATTAAACCCATTATGAGTTCATCAGGCAAAGGACAGAGCATGGCTAAAGACAAAACGCAACTGCCCGCTGCCTGGCAGTATGCCCAGCAGGGAAGCCGTAGCGGGGCCGGAAAAGTAATTATCGAAGGCTTTGTGGACTTTGATTACGAAATAACATTGCTTACCATCCGACACCGCGGTGGGGTGTTGTTTTGCGAACCGATCGGGCACCGGCAGGAACACGGCGATTATCAGGAATCCTGGCAACCCCATCCAATGCAGTCAAAGGCATTGGCAGAAGCTCAGCGCATAGCCGGAAGGGTAGTAGAGGCACTTGGGGGCTATGGAATATTTGGAGTGGAATTCTTCGTCAAAGGCGACGATGTCTACTTTAGCGAACTGTCACCCCGGCCTCACGATACTGGAATGGTCACCATGATTTCGCAGGATCTTTCGGAGTTTGCCTTGCATGTAAGAGCTATTTTGGGATTGCCAATTCCTTCGATTCGTCAGCTGGGTCCTTCGGCCTCAGCTGTGATTCTTGTGAAAGGCGATTCCGACGCCGTGGAGTTTTCACGCCTTGAACTTGCTCTCGCCGAACCCGATACCCAGTTGCGCTTGTTCGGAAAGCCGGAAGTAAGAGGGGAGCGAAGGATGGGGGTTTGCTTAGCTAAGGGAGCGACTGTTCAAGAGGCTCGCGACAAGGCAAACAAGGCTGTGTCACGCATTGAATATTCATTGACGCCGGATTTTCAAAAGGCTTTAACCTAGATGTCACCAATGGATTACAGAGTGCCCCCACAAACGACAATTGGCCACGTTCATCTCAAGGTATCTGACCTTTCCCGTTCGCTCGCGTTTTATCGTGACCTGCTGGGGTTCGAGCTCGTTACAATGTACGGCCAGGAGGCGGCCTTCATTTCGGCTGGAGGATATCATCATCACATCGGGTTAAATACCTGGCACAGCAAGGACAAAGGGCCAGCACCCATTAACGCGGCGGGATTATATCACATCGCGATTTTGTATCCAACCAGGAAGGATCTTGCATTTATATTTCAGCGGCTTTCAGAAGCAAATTATCCGTTTACAGGTGCGTCGGATCACGGAGTTTCCGAGGCGTTGTACCTCAATGACCCTGACCGCAATGGCGTGGAGTTATATTGGGACAGGCCAAAGGCTTTGTGGCCCACCAAAGCTGACGGATCTATCGATATGTTTACGAAGCCGTTGAACTTGCAGGACTTGTTGGCGGAACTTCGTGAAGCTTAGCTCCACTTGCGTGTTGAACAACGCAGCAGCTTCCATCCATGAACGTACCGATCACATAGCAGAAGCTTCCCCCACCTTCTAACCAACTACGACTGCCTTTTCACCTCCAAGCTTCCCTCACTACCTCTTACTTTTTACTACTTACTACTTACTACTTACTACTTACTAC
>DASUTP010000350.1:0-4032 GCA_036374515.1 Chryseolinea sp.
CTGAAAAAGAAATTATGAAAAAGATATTATTTATAACACTCATATTAGCCGGCAGTGTCATTTCCTGCGATGACGACAAGCTCATCGAAATGAACCGTCCGAAGAAAAATGCCGCCAAAGTGCCAGGTGAACTATTATTCACAAATGGCTCTCGGAACATGTTTGATTTGATGACCAACACCGATGTCAATACGAATGTCTTCAGACTGTATTCTCAATATTGGGCACAAACGACGTATCCCGATGAAAGCCAATACAACATGGTGACCAGAGAAATTCCCGACAATTTCTGGGAAGCTGCATATCGCGATGCTTTAAAAGATTTAGATGAGGCTGCGCGTGTAATCGAAGAGGAGTATGAAAGCTTGGGGATGACTGAGGGACACAAGAACAATCAGATTGCTATCATCGACGTTCACAAAGCATACATGTATACTGTTCTGGTGGATCTATTTGGGGCAGTACCATTCTCTGAAGCTTTGGATGAAGAGAATCTTTTGCCAAAATATGATGCGGGTCAGGACGTGTACAGCGGTGCGATTGACATGCTGAACGCCGCTATCTCAGCTATGAACGTCAACGAGCCCGGGTTTTCTTCAACTCAGGATCCAATTTATCAAGGGGATATGGAAGGTTGGCTGAAATTTGCAAATTCATTAAAACTTCGTCTGGCTATCACGATAGAAGATGTTGATCCTTCAAAAGCGCAAACAATGGTTACTGAAGCGCTTGCTAGCGGTGTAATTGACAGCAACGATTCTAATACCTCAATCACCTATGAGAACTCTGCGCCAAACACCAATCCGGTTTGGGAAGATCTAGTGCAAAGCGGTCGTGAAGATTACGTGGTCGCAAATACATTGGTGGATAAGCTGAATGAACTGTCAGACCCCAGGTTGCCAGTTTTTGCTGAGCCATTGGGAGATGGCACTTTTCAAGGCGGTGAGTACGGAACAGGTAACACCTATGCTGATAACTCTCACATCGGTGACTTGTTTCATCAACCAGACTTGGAGGGGGTGATATTTGATTATTCTGAAGTAGAGTTCTTATTAGCTGAGGCAATTGAAAGAGGCCTCACCGGCGTTCCAGGAACAGCTGCTGAGCACTATACAGAAGGCATTCGCGCATCCATGGAATACTGGGGTGTTGATGATGCAGACATCGATGCTTATATCGCACAACCTGAGGTAGCTTACGCTACAGCTGCCGGAACCTGGAAGCAGAAAATTGGATCGCAGCTTTGGATTGCCTATTACAATAGAGGGTATGAGGGTTGGACGATGTGGAGACGCCTTGACTTCGAAGGATTCAATGTTCCAGATGGTTTGGATGAATCGGACATTCCTAGGCGAATGACCTTTCCAATTGAAGAAGCCACGTTGAATCCTACTGCTCTTACTGCCGCGATTCAAACAATCGGTGGTGCAGATGATGTTCAAACCAAGGTATTTTGGGATATGAACTAAATCTGCAATTGCAAACTTAAAGTATAAGAATAAAGGTGCCCCTTGGCACCTTTATTTTTGTCGTGCAAATGAGGGTATCAACCCGGTGGCTAGGCTATCAAAAAAACTCTTTTTTATTGTTTCCAACTTTGTTATTATTAACGTGGTCTAAATACAAGACTGCATTTTTTCAATCTGTACTAATGCGATTACTTGGTTTTATTTTTTGTATCCTTTTTTTTCTGAATAGCTACGGTCAGAGTCCACGCGATATTTTTATTGATATTGATGATAACGGAAAACCAGTGTCACAATTCTTGGAAGATGTCGAGCAAAAACAGAACGTTGATTTTATATATAATGAAGAAGAGATGCTAGCATTAACCATTGTGGGGGTTACTGGAAAGCAAAGATTATCGGACTATTTCAATGAAAAGCTGCCTATATTCAAGATGACCAAGGTATCGGAAAGAATTTTCGTTTTAATGGACAAGGATACTATGGAGCATGCGGGGCTGAACAAAGAGAATGTTATTATTCTTAAACCGAAGTCGACGGAGTTGATTACTCTCGAAGGACAGGTTGTTGATGGAAAAACGGACGAACCGTTAATTGGTGCACAAGTATTTTTTCCCGAATCGAAAAGAGGAACTCAATCTGATGTGAACGGATTGTTTCGCGTGGACCGACTTCCCAACCGTATGCAAATTATGGAGGTTCAGTTTGTAGGATATGATATGAAGCGATATTTTATTGCGTTTAGCCCTTACGGTACACTTGAAAAAATATCCACGACGCTTTTGCCGGAATCGAAAGAGTTACAAAGCGTAACCATTACTGCCGATCGCATTAACGAAAATGTAGTGAGTCAATTGACTGGAATAGAGAAATTAAGTATCGCCACCATTAAGTCGGTACCCACATTTCTAGGAGAAGTTGATCCAATCCGAAGTCTGACAACGCTTCCCGGGGTGAGTGTCAGCGAGCTTTCTTCAGGGTTTATTGTCAGAGGTGGTGAATCGGGCCAAAACCTCGTTCTGCAAGATGGTGCTAAGGTTTTTAACCCCGCCCACTTATTTGGATTTTTTTCCGCATTCAATCCTGATATGGTTAACGGTATTACGCTTTATAAAGGCGGCGGCCCCGCCAATTTCGGCGGCCGGATTTCCTCGATACTGGATGTATCCTTGAAAAATGGCGACGCTGGCAGAACAAAAGTAACAGGCGGTGTGGGAATGGTCTCAAGCAGGCTCGCTATTGAAGGACCGATAGTGAAAAATAAATCATCGTATATGATAGGCGGCCGCATTTCTTATTGCAATTGGTTGGTAAAGTCCACCAACGATATCCAATTAGAGAACAGTGCAGCGAACTTTCGTGATATTACCGCGAAGATTTTTCACACATTTAATGAGAATAATGTAGTAACACTCTCCCTGTACAACAGCTATGATGGCTTCACGTTTGCGACAGATTCGACGTTCAGCTGGGGCACATTTAATGCATCGTTAAAGTGGGATCATACCTTTTCTGACAAACTCTCGTCAACAACCAGCCTTACCAACAGCAATTACTTTAGTGATGTTGAGAGTTTTAACGAGCTGGAAAGTTTTGAATACAGAAATGCGATAACTGATTATAATTTGAAATTTGAACTAAACTATTTGCTCAATGATGAATCAAAGATCTTCGGCGGGTTTGAGTTGAATGCGACAGAGATTGAACCAGGCAAGTTGATCCCTTCTCCTGGGTCATTTAACATTGAATTTCAGAATATGAACAATCAGAGAATGGCGGAGGCAGCAGCATTCGCGCAAGCAGATTTTGCTTTGTCCGATAGATGGTCCGCATCTGCCGGCTTGCGCTATTCTCAGTTTTACCGACTTGGGGAAGATGAGATTTACATTTTTGACTATGCGAATAAAGAAGGAAGGTATCCGTCCATCGCCGATTCTGTGTCTTACAAACGGAATGAAGTTATTGAAAAATACAATGGACTTGAGCCGAGAATTTCCTTGCGATATTTGGTAACCGATGATATATCGCTGAAGGCAAGTTATTACCGTGGATATCAATATATGCATTTGATTTCCAACACTACTTCGACTACCCCTCAGGATTATTGGGTTGCGAGCGGACCGTATTTGAAACCTCAGATCGGTGACCAGTACTCACTAGGTTATTTTCAGAATTTTCTTGACAACTCCTATGAGTTCTCTATCGAAGGATTTTACAAAGATATTGATAATGCTGTTGATTACATTGAGGGTGCTGATATTACTCTTAATCCAGCGTTGGAAGCAGGACTTTCGCAAGGCAAAGGAATAGCTTATGGCGTCGAGCTATTTTTGAAGAGGCATACAGGCAGATTTAACGGCTGGCTCTCGTATACCTACTCGCGAAGTCTGAGAAAATTTGATGCCTTGACGTCAGGCACTATCACGATCAACGAAGGTAAATATTATCCCGCAGCATTTGATCAACCGCATATCTTGAATCTGGTCCTTAACTACAGGCTGGGCCAGCGAACATATCTGTCAACTAATTTCAATTACAGCACCGGCCGGCCAATAACAATACCTGT
>DASUTP010000351.1:0-7440 GCA_036374515.1 Chryseolinea sp.
GCGTTCATCGATCAGGAGCACGATCAAATATACTTCCGGGTGATTTTCAGCAATGGCGTTGGCAATATTCTTTAGCAAAACCGTTTTACCGGTTTTTGGCTGGGCTACGATCATACCGCGCTGACCTTTTCCGATGGGAGCAAATAAATCGAGAATTCTCGTCGAAAGGTTATCAGGGGTGGTACTGAGCTTCAGCTTTTCGTTGGGGAAAAGCGGCGTCAGATATTCGAATGCGACACGGTCGCGAATTTCCTCGGTCGTTTTTCCATTCACGGACTCGACCTTTAAAAGGGCGAAATATTTTTCACCTTCTTTTGGAGGGCGGATAAATCCCTTCACCGTATCGCCTGTTTTCAGACCAAACAATTTGATCTGCGAGGGTGACACGTAAATATCGTCTGGGCTGGCGAGGTAATTGTAATCGGATGAGCGTAGAAATCCATATCCGTCCTGCATGATTTCCAATACACCCTCATTGTTAATCGCTCCGTCGAATTCGCGTATCGCCTGGCGGAACTGCTGCGATTTGTCCTCGCGCGGCTCTTGTCTGCGCGGCTGATCTTCAACGGGGGCAGGAATACCTGCCTCTGATTCCGTGTTAAACGTGGGTGGTGTGCTATCAAAATTTATGTCGATCGAATCCAAAATTTCATCGGATGAAAAATCTGTTTCTTGCTTTGGCGCGGGCGGGGGCGTAGGGGCCACGTTTTCGCGCCTGCGTGGTCGCATTTTACGTTCAGGTTCGGCTGGCATCGCTGGTGATAAAGTGTCTGTTTGAGCGGGAGCGGTGGCTTTAACGGAAGATTCTCCGGCAACGGCTTGTTGGTCGAGGATTTTGTAGATAAGATCTTGCTTGGCGAGTTTCTTAGCGTTCTTCACGCCCATATCCTCCGCGATTTCCTTTAGTTCAGAAAGAAGTCTGACATTCAGATCGTCAATAGTGTACATGTGGTTTAAAAATGAGTTGAATTAAAAAAAAGATATGTGTAATTGAATAATAATAATTGATGGTAGATCAGCTAGGCTGAGATTTAGACATGGGAACAACTAAAATGAAAACAAAAGACGAAAAATAAAATTCGGATTTATATTCAGAGGGGCTTGGGATAAAGCCCGTATGACCATGCAATAATAGCCGAAATTTCATTTATTTTCAAATCCATCAAATAATTTATTCGGCCCTTAAAGGTCAGAAAACCTTCAAAAAAACTAATTTTGCGGCCTTTAACCCGACAAACTCATGCTACAGGTAGCTGTAATACGCGAACAAACCGACAAGGTGCTTGAGGGCCTTCGTAAGAGAAATTTCAAAGAAGCAGAAAATCTGATCGAACAGATATTGGAAAAGGACAACCTGCGAAAAACCACTCAAAAAGCGCTGGATGACAGGAATGCAAAAGCGAAAAGCGATGCAAAACAAATCGGCGAGCTGCTGAAAGCAAAAAAAACAGAAGAAGCCAACGGCCTGCGGGCGTCTATTGCCGAAGAAAAGGAGGTGACCAGGGGCATTGAAGCTTCCCTCACGCAACTGGAGAAAGACGTTGTAGAACTGTTATACAAAATTCCCAACGTACCACATGAAAAAGTACCCGCCGGTTTTGGTGCCGACGATAACCTGAAGGTGTTCGAGCATGGTCAGATTCCTAAACTGGATAAAGATGCGTTGCCCCACTGGGAGTTGATAAGAAAATACGACATTATCGATTTTGACCTCGGTAACAAGATCTCCGGCGCCGGCTTTCCGGTTTATAAGGGTAAAGGGGCAAAACTTCAGCGTGCGCTAATAAGTTTCTTTCTGGATGAAGCTGAAAAACTCAACTATCAGGAAATACAACCTCCTATTGTAGTGAACGAGGCTTCAGGCTATGGAACAGGCCAGCTTCCCGATAAGGAAGGCCAGATGTATTTTATTCAGGACGACGGCCTTTACCTCATCCCTACCGCAGAAGTGCCCATTACAAACATGTATCGGGATGTGATCGTTGGCGAAGAAGCGCTTCCCATAAAGAACGTAGGGTATACGCCGTGTTTCAGGCGCGAGGCGGGCAGCTGGGGCGCACACGTGCGGGGACTGAACCGGCTTCATCAATTTGATAAGGTCGAAATCGTCCAGATCCGGAAGGCTGAGGAATCTTACCAGGCGCTGGATGAAATGTGCCTTCATGTTCAGGGTCTGCTGGAAAAACTGGAACTCCCGTACCGGAAATTATTACTGTGCGGCGGCGATATGGGCGTAAATTCTGCCATTACCTATGACATGGAAGTGTTTGCCGCGGCGCAGCAGCGCTGGCTGGAAGTGAGCTCGGTAAGCAACTTTGAAACCTTTCAGGCCAACCGCCTTAAGTTGAGGTACAAAAACAAGGATGGCAAAATTCAGCTTCTGCACACGCTTAACGGCAGCGCCCTGGCCTTGCCGCGCATTGTAGCATCCATTCTGGAAAACAACCAAACAACTGACGGCATCCGAATTCCAAAAGTGCTGGTCCCCTACACGAAATTTGAAATAATAGACTGACATCTTTTTAACATGCCAGCGCCCTAATCAGCTTGGCACCGCCGTCAATCTGTTTTACCTTAAGGGTATGATAGAGTATTCAGAAAGCAAAGTAGTCCATCTGTCCGCACATGTGGTCGGAAATGGCGTCAATGGCGAGAAGTTAAAACTTTCTTCAGAACCGCTGGAGATTGAGGACGATCATCTCCAGGCGATGCTGCTAACCTACTTCTTATCACACTTTACAAGGCCTGAGTATTATACGTTCACGTCCGATAATGGCCAGCCCTCAGGCAACGCCCTTTTCAAGATCGTCTCTCAGATATTCCTGCATCCTCAGTCCCTTCACAAGCATTCCGTCAATATTGCCGGGCACCTGTATGAGGCCACGCTTCTGCCTGGTATCAAGTCCGGCGACCTGTACGTCGCTTACTTCTCAGAGATTGTAGTGGGCAACGGCGCCTTTGAGGCGGTGGGGATTTTTAAGTCGGAAAGCAAAGATTCGTATCTGAAGCTTAACACGTCGTCGTCCGTCTTTAAACTAAAGGGAGATACCGGTATCAGTATTCGTAAACTCGATAAGGGGTGCCTGATCCTGAATACTGAAAAGGAGAGCGGCTTTAGGATCCTTTCCGTTGACAATGTAAATAAATCGGAAGCTCAGTTTTGGGTGAATGACTTTTTAAAAATTTCCCCCCGCGAAGACAATTATCACCACACGCGCGACTTCATGAACCTTACCCGCCAGTATGTCGATGATCAATTGGATGAAGAGTTTCGTGTTTCAAAGGCCGATAAAATTGAGTTGTTAAATCGCTCCATGAATTTTTTTAAGACGAAGGATCAGTTCAACCAGCATGAATTCGAGGAAGAAGTGCTGGAGGATCCGTCAGTGATCGAATCATTCAGAAACTATGAGCGTACCAGGCCGGAGAGAACAGAAGCCGATGTGATCCGGAATTTTGAGATCTCCGCTCACGCTGTGAAAAACCAGGTCCGTGTTTTTAAGAGTGTTTTAAAACTCGACAAGAATTTCCATATCTACATTCACGGCAACAGGCAATTGATTGAAAAGGGATTTGACGAAGAAACTAATAAACACTTTTATAAGATCTATTTCGATCATGAAAGCTAACGGATACCGTTTGTGATAAATGTCATTTTCATTAAGTATCTTTATTTTCAGACTATCTCAATCCTCATCGTTATGCAAGTCGAAAGTTTCTCCACCCGGGTAAAGAAGACCACGAAGAAAGTCTTTAAGACCATAGGAATCATACTGCTGATCATCGGTATCGCAACGTTCGCTTTCCTGTATTGGGCAACCTATGAGGAGGGTGTAATGGCGGGAAAGGTTTTGCGTGTGAGTCAAAAAGGGATGCTGTTCAAAACCTATGAAGGTAAGATCAATCTCGAAACTTTTGGCGCGTTACGCGGCGCCAGTCCTATCGCAGAGTCATTCGATTTTTCAATTTACAAGAGCGACACCGATGTGATCAAGGAGTTGGAGACTGTGTCGTTGAGTGGGGAACGCGTCAATTTGTATTTTATCAAACACTACGTCACGTTCCCATGGCGTGGCGATACAAAGTATTTTGTAACGCGGGTAGAGCGCCTCGGTCCTGCCACTAAGTGATTCCGCCCTATGCGGAATAAAAAAAGCCCTTACTCAATGAGCAAGGGCTTTTTATTTTATAGGGTGAAGGGCTACGCAGTAGCAGCCGATTCTTCAAATTTTTGAGATACCCGTAACACGACAGTTTTCTTGGCCTTGTAGCCACAGTAACCGCACTGGAAGTGTTTCAGCAGCTGGCCTTCTTCCTGTCCCATCGGTACTTTCAGGATCTCCTCACGCACTACTTTAAAAGTTTGATAATTACATTCAGGGCACTGAAGCGCATGCAGGTGACCAGAGTAGCGTTCGATCTTAACATAGCCAGTTTCTTCGTCTTTCCATACATCATAATCGATAGAGAACACCTGTTCTTCAGCTTGCATACCTTCGTCGAGGTAAGCATCTTCTTCAGACTCTCCTAACAGCTTCATCGCCTTACCTGTCTTTGGAGAAATCCGTGGTTTATAGCGAAGTGCCTTTAATCTTTTTTCAATGAAGAACGGATAATAGAATTTCAGCATGTTCTGGAGGATGAGGGCAACGATCATACCCATGGCAAACGTTGTAAACCCACGAACGAAAATCCAAAGGGTGCTGAGTTTGTCAATAGTCGAATTGGCGAAGAAGCAACATCCAACGATAAATACTATGGCTGCGATCCATAACGTTTTGATTTCACTCTTGTTAATGTAATCGTATTTCTGCTTTGCATCACTCATGGTGGCAAGACGTACAACGTGATACATTACTATCAAAATTGTAACCGCCCATGCCACGAAGGCTATATTCCTAGCCATTGCGTTCCATGCATCATAGTTTTGGGTAGTAATTTCTTCCATAGATATTTTACCGATTGGTTAGATGTATTCTTAATAACAAATATAAAGTTCTACTTTAACTAAACCTAGACCTAGATATGGTTATATCTTCGTTAAGGAGGTACAATTTAGGCATGATTTAAGGAGAAAATCAAAGTGCCCGCCTGAGGGGGAGGGATTTCAGACGTTAGTTTTAGACACGAAATCTTTGATTTTCGAGGCGGTCTCTTCGGGTTTCTCGAACATACCCATATGGCTTACATTCTCAAAAATATGAATTTCCGCTTTTTCGCTGTGGACGGCTTGTTTTCGAATGGAATCCGCGGGAATACCGGGATCGTTCTTACCTGCCAAAAAGAGAGTAGGATTTTTAAACACTTCCAATGTTTTAACCTGGTCCGGACGGTCCCGCATGGCCAATGTATAGCCAATTACGGCCTCTGAACTTGCCTCGCCGGCGATCTTTTTTACGCCCTCTATTGCAGGGTGCGTTGGATTGAAAAATAGCGGCGGGATAAAACCGCTGGTAAAAGGCAGGGCGCCTTTCTTTTCCACCAGCTCGACAACTTTGGATCGTGACGCCCGTTTCTCTGCCGAATCTGCATAAGCCGTGGAATGAAAAAGGACGAGTGATGCAAATAATTCCGGGTTGGATTTTATCATGGCGAGGGCAACATAACCGCCCAAAGAATGTCCTACAAGGTTTACTTTTCTCAGATCTTTCTCACGAAGAAAACCTATTAACGTATTGGCTACCTGCTCTAATGAAAATGGTGATGGAAGGGGCGCGCTCTTCCCGAAGCCGGGAAGGTCGACAGTTATAACTTTGAATTTATCCGAAAGCCTTTCTGAAAATCCGTTCCAGATTTCCAGATGAAAGGGAAATCCGTGAATTAAAAGTATCGGTTCTCCGCTTCCGTGCTCCTGGGAGTAGATCGTAGTCATGAAAGGGTTTTTGGAATTGCTTCTAACATCTCGACAACCGCTTTTTCAATTCCTTCCGGATCGAATCCGCTCTCGCGTTGCAATTCGATTTGTTCGCCATGTTCGATTACATCATCTGGGATTCCCAGTCTTCGTATTTCTGCGAAATAATTGTGATCAGCCATGAACTCAAGTACAGCGCTACCAAAACCGCCCTGGATACATCCATCTTCGACGGTGATGACTTTCTTAAATTTTTTGAAAATCTGATGCAGCATTTTTTCATCCAACGGTTTGACAAAGCGCATATCGTAGTGTGCCACGTCAATATTTTGTTTGGCCAGCCGTTCACAAACTTCAACCGCATAATTTCCCACATGACCGATCGTAAGAATCGCCAGATCCTCGCCGTTTCTCAAAAGGCGACCGGTTCCGATCTCAATTTCCTCCATGGGTGTACGCCAGTGCGGCATTACACCCTGGCCCCGTGGGTAACGGATCGAAAATGCTTTCCCGGACCTAGGGAGCTGCGCCGTGAACATGAGGTTTCGCAGCTCTCCTTCATTCATGGGGGAAGCTACGATCATATTGGGCAGGCAGCGGAAGTAAGCCAGATCATAGGCGCCATGGTGCGTCGGTCCGTCGGCGCCGGCAAATCCAGCGCGGTCAAGGCAAAAGTTGACCGGCAAGTTCTGGATGCATACGTCATGGATCACCTGATCGTATGCGCGCTGCATAAATGTGCTGTAAATATTGCAAAAGGGTATCAGACCCTGTGTGCTGAGTCCTGCTGAAAATGTTACCGCGTGCTGTTCGGCAATGCCGACGTCAAATGCGCGGTCAGGCATTTCCTTCATCATAATATTCATCGACGATCCCGAAGGCATTGCCGGCGTGACGCCAATGATCTTGTCGTTCGTTTTTGCAAGTTCCACCAACGTGTGCCCAAAAACGTCCTGATAACGGGGTGCCTGGGGGTTTTCGTAAACCTTTTTATAGATCTCCCCGGAAATTTTGTCAAACGTGCCCGGCGCATGCCATGTGGTGGCGTTACCCTTTTCCGCAGGGCCATATCCTTTTCCTTTCGTAGTGATACAATGAAGGATCTTAGGGCCCTTGATGCTTTTAAGATCGTTCAGAACGGTCACCAGGTGGTTTACATCGTGCCCATCGACGGGTCCAAAGTAGCGAAGGTTCAGTGATTCGAACAGGTTGCTTTGACTTAATAATGTAGCCTTGATCCCGCTTTCAACCTTTGAGACAATTTCCTGTGCGCTCTTGCCAAACATTGAAAGTTTGCCCAGCATGTTCCAGGCCTCATCTTTGAGCTTGTTGTAGGTTTTGCTGGTAGTGATGTCTGTCAGGTAATCTTTAAGCGCTCCCACATTCGGATCGATCGCCATGCAATTATCGTTCAGGATGATCAGGATGTTCGTATCGGAAACGCCAGCATGATTTAATCCCTCAAAAGCAATTCCGCCGGTGAGGGCGCCATCGCCAATGACAGCAATGTGCTGCTTGTCGTCCAGCTTCAGGTATTTCGATGCCGACGCCATTCCCAATGCAGCCGAAATCGAGGTGGAGGAATG
>DASUTP010000352.1:0-5243 GCA_036374515.1 Chryseolinea sp.
GTATTTTTCGTGAAGAATAAAGTTGAGATGGTCTGTTATAGAATTTTATGATTAATGTTTTAGTTTTTTCGAGCGTTCTATTTTTTAATGCTTACCAGGTTCATCGTGATTCAATCGGAACAGAGACTGTTAACGGAAAGGTTTTTGTAATTCACAGTGTGGGAGAAAAAGAGACCCTGTACGGAATCTCCAGACGGTATGGTGCTTCGATCGAGAGCATACTTCAATATAATCCGACAGCGGATGCCGGCCTCGAGATCGGTCAGATCCTTAAGATTCCGTATACTCAAAAAAGATCGACCCGCGCCAACACCGGAACAACGCATACCGTTGCAGCAAAGGAGACCATGTTTTCAATTTCAAAAATGTATGGTGTTACCGTTGATGAGATAAAACAATGGAACAATCTCTCGGATAATAATTTGTCGATTGGCCAACAGCTCGTCGTAAAAAAAGGAACTTCGGTTTCTTCTTCTTCTTCGCAGGCATCGACGACTACGTCACCAGCTTCTGTGACCAACAAAAAAGGTGTGCATACCGTTGCCGCCAAAGAAACCATGTTCTCCATTAGCAGACAGTATGGAATTACCGTTCAGCAATTACAAGCCTGGAATAATCTGACGGGAAATGAGATCAGTATTGGTCAGGAACTGGTGGTTGCCCCGCCGACTGGTGAAGTTGTAAAACAAAGCGCTCCCGCCGCTGAAAATACGCCACCTGCGCAGGCAACGCCAGCGGTAACGCAAACCACGCCATCGGTACCGGTGGTGGTGGAACAAAAGAAGGATGTGCCGGTGCAGGCTGCGCCTCAATCAAAGACAGAGCCTAAAGAACAAACGATCAGGATCTCAGAGTCCGTAAAAAACAGTGATGAAGTGCTACAAACGGGATTGGCAGAACTGATTGACGGAACGAGCGGAAACCGGAAATATCTCGCCCTGCACCGGAGCGCACCCGTCGGTACAATCATGAAGGTGAGAAATGAAATGAATAACCGTGAGGTCTTCGTGCGCGTCATGGGAAAACTTCCCGATACAGCCCTGAATGACAAGCTCGTCATAAAAATTTCTAAATCCGCATACGACAGGTTAGGTGCCATCGACCCGCGCTTCCGTGTCGAGGTGACCTATTACAAGTAGATTACGATTTGGTTCTGACGTAGAAATTTTTCACGTTACCCTTTCCAGTATCGCGCCGCTCCACATCAAATTGTTTCAAGCTCTTTAACAGGAGGACGAGCTTGTTGAAGCCATAATTTCGCGGATCAAAATTAGGCTGCTTCTTTAGCAATATATTTCCGAGGTCGCCTAAAAATGTCCAACCGCTCTCGTCAGCCACATCATTTATGCTATCGGCGATCAGCTTTACAAGATTTCGGGTTATTGGACTAATGGGCTGCTTGCCGGTTGTTTCTGCAGGTACCTGTGAAGTCCTGGGTTTGGATTTTGTTGGAGAAACGACTTCCTCCTCGGTGACCTTGTCTTTAGCCAGGATTTCTATGTAAATAAATTTATCACAAGCTGAAATAAACGCGGTAGGAGTTTTCTTTTCACCTAAGCCGAACACCTTCATTCCCGCCTCCCTTAAGCGTGTGGCGAGCCGGGTAAAATCGCTGTCGCTTGAAATAATACAAAAACCGTCGACCCTTCCGGAATATAGAATATCCATCGCATCAATGATCATTGCCGAATCGGTGGCGTTTTTTCCTGTGGTGTAGCTATACTGATGAATCGGCGTGATGGCATATTCCAGCAGCACGGATTTCCACCCTGACACTGTTGGTTTTGTCCAGTCGGCATAGATTCGTTTAAATGTTGGATTGCCATACTTTGCAATCTCTTCGAGCATGCCCTTGATGTTTGAGTACGGCACGTTATCGGCATCGATCAAAACTGCGAGACGAAGGTCTTTTGTGAATTCTAAGTCCGAACCATTGTCGGATGTTACGCTCGATTTAATCAGAGAAGCCATTGTGATGAATTAACTGTTCTAACAACATTCAAGGGAAAGGGTTAAAATATCGTTGCCCGAACTAAAATCCAATGTAGGCAAATTTGGGAAGAGAAAAAGTTCGCCTGATGTGTTTGGCGTGATAGGCTAATCGCCGTAAGTCATTTGAAAAAGGGGTCTCAGCTCGACTGAGTCTTCTTCCGTGATTTCTGTGAGGTAATTTCGGTTCTCCTGGAGAAACAAGTTGTACTTCATCGTAATCGCGTCGTACGCTTCCCGGTACAGATTTACGCGCTGATCAGCTACGCGGATCTCTTCCACAAATTTTTGAAGCGTGGTATTGTAGGCGAATTCAGTCTTTGATTCGGCCTGGGTAATTAGTTCGGTCACCAATAAATTTGAAGCAAAATCGTATTCTTCGATAAGATCTTCGTTTGCCATGGAGCGTTGATTGTACCTTAGCTCCATCAGATGATCGAGTCGCTCTTCATAATCGCGGAGTTGATCGTCCTGCCCCCTGGAAGTTATCATCAATTCGTGCAAAAGATTATGCATAGCCTTAATCTTCTGATTGTCGTCATTTATCATGATGTTCCAGGATTGTAAAACACTATCCTGCAGGGACAAGTATAAATCGGTTAATGAGTCGACTTTAGTAAAGGTGGGATGGCTGGTCTCAGCTTTTTTTTCGCAATTGAAAAGCACGAATCCTGAACAGAAAAAAAGAATTGCTGAAACTCGCATTCTCATGGTCTAGTTTTATTGCTCATGAATACGGGCAGCATGCCAAAATGTTATCCTGTTTTCACACTATTACTTGATGCATGTATGATTTTTGACGGAATGCATCAAATCTGTGGTGGTGGAAAGTCTTATGGATAAATAATATTAAAAGAGCCTGGAATAACTTGATTTAAGTGGTGTTTCAGGTGGCTTACGTAGTCCCCGGCCAGCCACTCAAGGGTATAAAGCTTCGGGGTCGCCTTTCCCGTATTGCATTCTTTGGTATAGTTCTCTGAACGCATAGTTTCCAAAATGCTGCAAATTCTTTCGTTTAATAACTGCCAGAGCTGAATAATGTCCGCTTGATTTGCTTCTTTATAGTTGTTGGCTGACACCCAGAAATCCTGGTCGTAAATTATAAGTGGAGGGGCTGATTCGTATTGACCGCATACAAATCGCCGTAGATTATTTTGAGCGGAATCAACGAGGTGTCCAACTACTTCTATTTTACTCCACTTGGCGGGGTTCGGTTTGGCGGCGAAATCGAGCACCGGAATGCTGGCCATTTTTGGAGCAAATTCTTGAAGGATATCGCGGAGTTCTTGTACTATTATTTGCATGGTTATTATAATAAGCGAGAGGAAAAACTATACTATCGGAAATTGCGTTCTTTGAATTATGGGTTTGAAATATTTGGACTTTTTGTGGGCGTTGGATTTTCTCTACCGGCACTATCCTAAGTATCATTCAAACGAACTTTTGATCTTGGCCGACGATATTTTCAAATGGATCAACGGCGAGCTACCGGAAGATAGCAGTGCGCTTGTTTATCTCAAAAGTTGCTTTAATTCTCCCTATGAGGCGTTGTCAGCGGTTTGGAAGGAGATATTGTTACTTGCAGGGCCCTTTTCAAGGCCCAACTAACAGAAGCTCCATCACTGACTCTTTTTCAATCCATTCACGAGCATATCCGCGAGTTGATATCCGAGAGCCGAAGGATCAATGGCCGAATCGGGGTCGTACCACATCGGCATCCAGTTGAGCGAAGAAAACAGGGTCATCACAGCAAGCTTTTTATCGATCGTACTTTTAAATTCCCCCATCCTGACGCCTTCCTCCAAAATTGTCTTAAAGCGATTAATGTAGTTGATCCGCAATAAAAGAAAATCCCGAAGGTATGGTTCGCTAAGGTGGCGGTGTTCGTTCATGAAAACCGCGGAGGCCGTTAGGTCTTTTGCCATCACCTGGATGTGCCCAATAATCCCCATTTTAAGTTTCTCACTTGCCGGAATGTTCTGCTTTTCCACCTCGTCCAATGACTTCCGGAATTCGGCGGCCATATCAAAACAAAGGCTTCTCAGAATTTCTTCTTTTGACTTTATGTGCGAATAGAGGCTCGCTGCTTCGATACCCAATAATTGTGCAAGATCCCGCATGGACGCCGCTGCATAGCCCTTGTCCTTGAAAAGCTCCGCAGCTTTTCGAATAACCTGTTCCTTCCGGGATAAATTTCCTAATGCTTCCGACATACTTCGTTAAATATATAAAGTTAGAAAATAATCCATTAAAGCAGAGCTAAAATAAAAACATAGGAAGTCTTCATCAAGCCTGGGAACAGCGCGCAGAAAATATTTCGTGCAAACAGATGTTAGGGGTCGCGGCTTCAGGATACGCGAAAGGACGGACAGCAATTTTGGTTTAAGAGATCTAACCGGTTGTAGGAGAGGAGTAAACGACCTCCGGGAAGGTCCGGAGGTCGCGAAGAAGTTTTAAAAGATCACGCCGAAACTGAAGGCGTTTAATTTTGGTCCCTTCCCTTCAGCGAAGAGCTCGTTTAGATCATAGTTGAAAAACAAATCGGTCGAGCGGTAGCCAAGTTGAAGGCGTAAGCCATATCTGAAATTATTCAAATAAAAACTGTCGGTTTCTTTGTCTTTTTCGCGGTCGCCATCATCGTACACGATTTTTGAGTGGCTGGAGATCCGGTATCCGATATAAGGCCCCACGCCAAAACGAAATGCGTTGTTCCAACCGTCCCATACGCGCGTCTTGCGACTGTGGCCACCGAAGTCGACGATCGGTATTATCGAAGCCTGCACGAATGATGCGGAAAGCTTGCTCTTGTCAAAGTCTACGTCGCGGGTGTCCTCCACAAAGTGAGTTCCATCGTTATCCTTAACAATCAGTATATTATCTTTTTGAAATTTGAATGTATACCAACTCATGCCAATACCCCATTCCAGAAAGAATTTTGATCCCAGTCTGGTGCGTTGAACCGAGGCCAGTGAAACGTACCACGATCCCCATGGACGAACAGAATAGAGCGCGTTATTTGAATCTGGAAATTTTCCGTCTTCCAGATAATTATTTGTTCCGAGGTCAAAGTTAAATGATTGTGATGTCCGGCCCCAACGGCTTCCGCGGTAGTGATTCCACTCCTTGTTGTTGTTATCGGTGTTTCTATCCCGCCAGTCATCATCATCATCGTCGTCGTCGCTGCTTTCATCATTATTGTAGGTCCTGTTCTCCTGCGCAATGGCCGTATCAGACTGGATGGAATCCCCTTGTGC
>DASUTP010000353.1:0-26249 GCA_036374515.1 Chryseolinea sp.
TTTCGAGAAGATGATGTTTCGGCGTCTCCCCGGCAGCCGTGCACATCGGTGGGAACGATTGGTGGATTTGAATTTCATCATCCAATGTGATTCACAGCGCTTGAATTATTTTCAATTGCCTCGATAATAACCTCACACCAATCCCGAAGGGATGACATTATTATAGAAACCAATTGCTGAGGACAACCCGAACCCCAAAGGGGTGACATAAACATATCGCAGATCCTATGTCACCCCTTCGGGGTTCTGTCCCCCACGTTGTCATTCGTGCTATAATAATTACACCCCTTCGGGGTTGGGACCGATGTCAGACAAAATCATTTCGATTTACTCATTCCTCAACGAGGTCGCCGGATTGGCATTTGCCGCCCGCAATGCCTGCGTACTGACAATAATTAACGCAAAAATCAACGCCAATAAACCTGTAACCGGAAACACCCACCACGCAATTGTTGTACGGATCTCGTATCGTTCCAGATATTTGTCTAACAACCACCAGGCTACTGGCGAGGATAAGATAAAGGAAATAACCACAAGCAACGAGAAATCCTTAGATATTAGACGCACCAGGCTCGGGACAGTCGCCCCCAACACCTTGCGAATGCCGATCTCTTTCGTTCGCTGTTCCGCCGTAAAGGCAGCCAGGCCAAATAAACCCAGCCCGGTAATGATGATCGTAAGCGTGGCAAACAAACTTGCCAGCTGACTGGTGAGATTTATGGTCGTAAACTTCTTCTGAAACTCCACGTCCGCAAACCGATATTCGAACGGATACGCTGGTGCATGCTTTTCAAATATTTTTTGGACGATCGCAATCGAAGCCTGCAGATCCTTGGTTTTCTTTAGCCGTACGGAGACTACATCAATCCACTCCGGATCGAGTATAATGAACATCGGCTTCACCGGATCATAGGGTGATCCCATCAAAACATTTTCAGTTACTCCGATCAGCTTACGTTTACCTCCCCAAAGGTCAAGCTCTGTACCAATGACAGGTTCCTTGAGATTCATCAGATCGAGGCCAGCCTTATTGATAATAATCGACGCCGTGTCGCTTTTAAAGTCCTCGGAAAAATCACGACCATCCAGAAGCTTAATTCCCATGGTCTTCACATAGTCATATTCCGTGGCGATAGTGGTAAAAATCACTCTCAGCTCTTCCGGCTTACCTGGCCAGCCAAGAAAATTATTCGAATTGATATCGGTAATCTGGCTATTGGACTTCGTTACCGCCTCAACAACACCCGACGCCAGGAGATCAAGCTTAATCGGCCGGTAATTTTTCTTTACCTCATTTGTATAGTTGACCGCCATCAAATTTTCCTGGTCGTATCCAATCTCACGGTTTTTCACCAGTTGAATCTGCTGATAGATCACCGTCGTTCCAATAATCAGCAAGATGGAAAAGCCAAATTGCAGGGTTACCAGCACCTTCCTGGGTGTACTCGCACCTTTGCCGATGGTAGGTTTGCCTTTCAGTACTTTGGTGGGTTGAAATGAAGACAAGTAAAAAGCAGGATAACTTCCGGAAACAAGTCCAGTAAGGAGAATCAACCCCAGGCCAAAGATCCAGAACTGTACCGATGCATAGTCAATAAATAGTTTCTTCTCGACCAAATCATTGTAGTAGGGCAACACCAGTTGCGCCATGAGTACGCCGGCAACAAAAGCAAGAAACGCAATGAAAGTAGATTCTCCAATGAATTGTAAAATCAACTCGTAACGTCTTGAACCTACACTTTTCCTGACTCCCACCTCACGTGCTCGGCGTTCGGACCTCGCCGTCGCAAGGTTCATGAAATTAATACAGGCAATTACGATGATAAAGACGGCGATGATGGTAAACAGCTGCACATAATCGTTCATTCCTCCCGTTTCAACGCCATTGTCGAATGTTCTAAATAATCTCCACCTTGCTAACGGATATAAAAAGAATTCCGGCTTTGTTTCTTTTTCACCATGATCCTGTAACATCATTTTGACCGATTTCTCAACAGCCTGTTCGTTGCGCGCATCATTTAATTCCAGAAAGACCTGAAAGGAATAATTTCCCCAATTGGTCGTATTTCTTCTAACCCAGTCGCTTATTTGCTCACGGAATTTCCAGGTCATGAGGAAATCAAACTGGAAGGATGAATTGGTGGGGACATCTTTCAATATTCCCGATACTCTTAAATCCTCTTCGTTATCAACGCGAATCACCTTATTCATCGGATCCTCATTTCCAAATAACGCTTTAGCGGTTGATTGGGTAATGATCACTGACCGCGGATCGTCCATTACCTGTGCGGCGTTGCCCGTCACTAACGGAAATTCAAACATTTCTAAAAACTCTTCGCTGGCATAAAAACCTCGTTTGTTCAGGCGATTTTCTCCCACGGTGAGAAGATGCATTCCGCCCCAGTCCGTAACCACAGCATGTTTAATGTTTGCATCAGCGGTTTTCATTCCTTCGTATGTTGGCAGCGGAACGGAGTTCCACGAATTTATTTCGCCATCAAATGTTGCATTTACCCAAACCTGGTAAAGGCGGTCGTACTTCGGAAGAAATTTATCAAACGAAGTTTCGTCGAAGACCCACAGCAATATCAAAATGCTGCATGCTATGCCGATGGAGAGACCGGTTATGTTAATAATTGAATAAAATCCATTCTTACGAAGGTTCCGAAGGGTGACGAGAAAGTAGTTTCTAAACATTGATCGGGGATTTAGGCAGTGATTAAGGGTATACTGTCGACTTTTGAAATGGTAACAGAAACGCTCCTATTTTCCTAGACCAGGCATTTCTCAATGGGTTGCACATGAAATTAAAATTTTCTCATAATCGAACGCGATTGCCCACTGAGGGGCAGGAATCCCTGCCTTTTCCTTTGCAATGCCAAATTTCGATTATGTACTGCATCCGTTCCATTCAAAGGGCGCTTTCAAATCCTTTTGCCTGGATTACGCGACGGCGTCAGTCTTGCCCTGCCGCCAATCTAGGATAAACGTTAGCAAACCGAAAGCGTGATTTTGCGGGCAAAATCAGTTTACCCATATCTGTGGTAACGGGGGCGCTGCTGTTTTTGTTTGACACAGGATGCAACTCCGTTGCTTAAGGCAGCTTTAGAAATCAGGCTCGGGCGTTGCATGATAAGAGGAAAAAAAATAGGTGCTACTGTTGCACCGTTCCTAAAAATAGAAGATGCCACAGAAATTTTTTTCCGTGGCACTCTTCGTGATCTATATATATAATTGAAATAAGAGTCGATCAGAGTTAATCTTTATCAAAATACAGCGTGGCCTTTATGGTTGCGTCGAACTCCAAACCAGTGTCGGGATCTTCAATCGTTGCTTCTTTTTCAATAAAAAGTTTTAACCGTGAGCCCGTAATTTCCTGTATTGTATACTCACCGGACATATCGATTTCCTCAGAATCATCCGGAATGGACAACATAAGTTTGTTACCATTTTGTGACCACGTGCCATTGATTACCTCGCCATCTTCCGAGTACACAGCAGTTCCGTTCTGTTTAAATTCAACTTTACCAGCAAAAGAGTCATCTGTTTCATTGACCGGAGTTGGCACGCCCTCAACTTTTATTGTAAGTTCCGTCTTGTCTCCTGCCCATTTACCGGCTACAGATGGAAAAGCGTTGTCGTCGTCATCATCGCAAGCAGTAAAAAATGTAGCAGTGAATAAAAAGGCGACCAAAAAAGTCATACGATTAGTTGTATTCAACACCTTGTGTTGAAATGCGTTCTTCAAAATCATTTGTTCTGGGGATAAATTTTAATTACACACCGTAACGGGGGCATGTGTCTAGAGGTTTCATTTTTTTTGTTTTATTCAATGACGTAAACATCAACGGGCCTTCCCAGTTTATCGGTGATGGTATCGATTTGTGTAAAAATAACAGGCGCAATAATCTTAAACTGATTAAGAAGGTTATCGGTGAGTGTGAAATAAGATAGATGGTTAACCAATACCTGGATCGAAGCCTCTACCTTTCGCCTTTGAAAACGGTGTCAGTTCTTCTCCAACAAGCAGGCGCTGTAGAAAATTGAGAGAATAAGTTGTTGCGGATCTCTTTTTCATATCCGTTTCTCGCTTTCCAAAAACCGACAAACAAGTAAACAATAACTTGCCTCCACGGAAATGACCTATAAAGAAATCGCTGATCGCATGTGTCTGGCACCCCGTACGATCGATGGCTACCGAGAGGCCCTCTTCGAAAAGCTCAACGCTAAGAGCCGGGCAGGCTTGGTAATGTACGCTATCAGGAACGGTTTTGTGAAAATTTGATTGATCACGCTGCAAGATCAGTACGACCATTAACCGAAGCTTAACCATACAGACAGAGCCGTTTGGAATTCGATCGATTATGCGCTTGGTATAAGAATTTTACATGTTAATATGGTCATTATCCCAAAAACATAGAAGCTTATGAAAAAATTGAATCCTCTCCTGCTTATCACAGTATTAACCTTGACAATCTGCTCATCTTTCACGGCTGTTGAACATGGGGTTTACGTTCAGCTTCATCCAAGCAACGATAAAAAAATCGTTGTCCAGATCGTTCCCGATAAAACCTATGCCAACGTCGTTGCATATATAAATTTCTACTCTTCCGATAATAAACGCGTTGCGCAGAAGGCTTACAATTTGTCGGACAAGGATAAATATGTTCGCAAGGATCAGGTAACGGAGCGGGAATTCAAGTTTTCGTTCGATAAAAAAGTAACGCGCGTTACGATCGATCATGTGAACGAAAACGAAATGCTGGATAACAATAATGGAACGAAGGGAACAAAAATCAATTTGCCCGTTTTAGATCACGCGCTTGCCTCTATTGGAAAATAGGCGCGGGGCACAGACTATTGCAGCATCCGTTCACGAATATACTTTACCGGCGAACTCCCGAAGCTAAGAAACTTCTCGTGAAAATCTTTCAGCCTGTATTGTGCTCCCATTTTATTTTTATACTCCTCCCGCAAGGAAGCGATCGCGAGATGACCAGTGTAATAAGAGCACAACTGAACCTGTGAAACGGTTGCCCTATGATACTTCTCTTCTGCCTGCGCCTGGGTTTGAAAACACTCCTTGACCATCAGATCCATTATCGATTCTTTTGATTTATTGAGACAATGAAGATCGTAGTCGATGATGACGTTGGCCAGTTCGCGAAGTTTGAGTTTGCCGTGCATAAGCTCCATCTCCAGAGAATGACCGCCCCACCCGTTGTCGAGCATCATGCCTTCCGTATAGACTGCCCAACCTTCTATCATAGCGCCATTTGTAAATACCGATCTTAATACGTCGCCCGATTTTTTGTTGTTGTAAATCCCCTGAAGGCAATGTCCGGGAACGGCCTCGTGGATCGAAAGTAATTGGGATGCGTAGTCGTTATACTCACGCAAAGTACTTTCAGCTTTTTCCTTTGAATAAGTCGTCAGGTCATCGATGTTATAATAGGTCTCCCCTTTTTTCTGATAAGGCGGCGTAAACTCTGCATTGGCCACTGCTACTCCACTCATAAATGCAGGCATGATGCGCACTTTCATAGGATAGGTTGTGTCAAATTCGAAAAGATCTTTTTGCAAAATAAATTTCTTCAACCTGTAGACATGATTCGTTAAGGTGTCAAAAAAATTCTCGGGCTTTGCGTGCTGCAAAGAAATTTTATCGATAACAGATTTTATCAAAGTAAGCGTATCGGCAGGCCTTGGTCGGCTCTCAAAATACTTCGTCCATAATTCGGCCGCCGTCGCATACATTTTTCCATAGTACATCTTTTTATCGGCAACGGCCTTATCATAGATTTGCAACGGCGTAAAGCTGGTAACGAGATCGTACTTGAACTTTTCTGCAAAAAGATCTTTTCCGATTCTATAGCTCCTGAACTCATAATTTTTATCAGCCAGCATCTTTTTTAATCCGGCGACAAAAGCTTTAGCAGCATCAACGGTCTCATGAATATTTTCATTCAGGACCTGTTTTTCCTCTCCAGTCAATTCGGATACTTGTATCGAATCAGTAAGCGCCTGTCCAAAAACTGAAAGTCCTCCCTCATTTTGTAGTATAGAAAGCTGAACGTGCTCGCGGGTGGGCCGATGCAGGATTTGAAGAGCTGCCTTGTAATAGGCTTCTGCATGCTCTAGATGTTTTGATAAGATTCGGAGCCGGTCATCAAGCGGGGCATACGGCTGGTTAATAATATAATAGCATCCCCAACTAAGGTTGTAATTGGAGGCGTCCCATTCATCATCCTTAAATACGTCGGCGTACCAGATATCACTTTCAAGTTGGTTCTTGATGATGTTGAAGCTTATCTTATTATTATCGCTAAGGCGAGCATAATTTATGGACGTCAATGAATCCAGCCATCGACGTGAAAATGAAATATTGCCGGCAGTAGCGGTACTACCGGGGATCACAAGGTCCTCATAATATTTTCCATATCCGATAAAGATGGATGCGGAAGGATACTGCTTCCAATAGTTATCGAGGAATGTTTCTTCAAAAGCAACGAACGTTTTATCTGTAAAATCCTCTCGTTTTTCATTTTTTGAACTACAAGCGAGCAAGAGTGCAAAGAGCAGAATGAGACAGGACTGCGCTACGGTTTTCATGGAAAATTTTTGGTGACTTTTTTGACTTATTCTTATTGCGGGGTCAGGCGAAGAACCATATCCGGATCGTTTAATAAAACATAGATCGCTCCGTCTGGGCCCGCTTTTAAATCTCTTATCCGCCCAACTCCTTTCAATATTATTTCCTGCTCAGCAACTTTATTTTCCTTAGTGATCTCTAGTCTGCGAATCTCTTCAAAGGCGAGAGCTCCGACCAGAAGATTGGTCGTCCATTTTGAAAATAGCTTTCCAGTGATGAACTGCGCCGGACAAACTGCGATGGATGGCGTCCAGTGCACCACAGGTTGAAGCATTCCTGCCTTCACCGTGTCAGTGGAAACAATGTCTCCGCTATAATCCACGCCATATGTAATCACAGGCCATCCGTAGTTACCGCCTTTTTTTAAAATGTTCAACTCATCTCCTCCCATGGGACCATGTTCGGTCATCCAAATCTCCCCGGAAAAAGGGTGCTGAGAAAAGCCCTGAACATTTCGATTGCCGATGGAATATATCGCCGGAAGCGCATTTGAATTTTTGACGAACGGATTGTCTTTGGGTATTGAGCCATCCGGCAAAATCCTGAATACTTTTCCAGTGGGTTTGGAGAGGTCCTGCGAGTCGTCGCCCCTGGCCATATCACCAATGGAGAAAAATAATAATCCGTCCTTGTCAAAGAACAATCTGCCGCCCCAGCGATTGCCTCCCCTAACCTTCAACGAATCCGGCACTTCGAAAAGCGTCTGATGCTCCACCCACTGATAATCTTTTATCTTGCCCCTTACAACCTTTGTCATACTCGCCGCATTTTTATCCGCCGGGTTCTCATTAGTGTGACCGTAAGCAAGATAAATCCATCCATTGTTTTGATAATTTGGATCAACGGCAACATCAAAGTATCCCCCCGTAGGTTGTTGAAACGTTGTTGATGGAAGTCCGGAAATAGATTTCGGGTCTAACTTTCCATTCACCATCAAACGTATAGCGCCCGGACGTTCCGTGATCAAGGCATGACTCGCATCGATGAATGCGATTCCCCACGGTGTTCGAATTCCCGTTGTTACAAGCTCTTCAACTTTTATTGTGTAGTCCTTAGTCTTCAAGGTTCCGGGTACCGGCCGCCTTGCATCGGGAGGAAGAGTTTGGGAAGCCATAACAAAATCGGTGACAGCGGTAATCTGTTCTTCATTTAAGGCCTTTCCCCAGCCAATCATCTCGGTACCTGGAATCCCGAATTTTATATTTCTAAAAATCATCCCTTTGCTCCGTCCGTAGATCCAGTCGGTTTTGATCAGTGGCGCGGCGGATGCTCCCTGCAGTTGGGCGCCATGGCAACCTGCGCAATAGGTTGCGTAAATCGCGGCGCCGTCCTGCGCGCTGACAACAGCAAGGGACAAAATAAACCCAATGATCAAAGCGCCGGTCTTAACTTGCATTTTCATATAACCTTTACGTATAACTCTTTTCTTTTTAAGGATTGCTCGTTAAAGTTACCACCGGCAGTACAAGATCCCGCGAACCAATTGTACAATTATTTGAACCAAATTTTCTATCGTGGAAGAAAAGAATAAGTTTAACTTGTCCTATCGTAAGGTATGCCCATTTTCATGGATCTCCATATTGCTCCCGGAGTTTCTGCCAAAGATGTTGCTGAGGCGCATATCCTGGATGTCAAGATTCAGGATCATTACTGCTGCAAGGCAATGACCTACTGGCTTGATGAAGATAAAGGCTTTGTCTTTTGTCTCATTGAAGCGCCGGACAAAGAATCGGTCATCACACTGCACGAAAAGTCCCACGGGTTAGTTCCTCATGAAATAATCCAGGTGAATACGGATATTGTGAACGCATTTTTGGGCAGAATTAAGGATCCGGACAATGCAATAGCGGCACCCGAGACAAGCGTAAAAATATTTAGCGATCCGGCATTTCGCATAATACTGGTCACAAAAACTTTGGACGCAAGGCTCCTTCAGCACCTCCTAGGAAAAGAAAGGACTGAAGAGCTTTTGTTATTGTACAGCACCATCATTCGAGAACAGTCCAAAAATTACGGCGGGCGGGAAGTATATTTAAAAGAAGACGGATTTGTGATCTCCTTCATTTCGGCATCACAGGCAATGGAGTGCGCGTTAGCAGTTCAGAAAAAATTATCAGGTGTGGCTACCCTGATCCGGTTGCGCCTAGGCATCCACGGTGGAGTTCCCGTTACCAAAAACAATTCGATCTTTGGTGATACCATCCGGTTTGCTCAATTTTTATGCAGCGTCAGCAAAGACAATCAAATAATGACTTCCTCTATTGTCCGAAACCTATATAAGGAAAATGACTGGAGCCTGGCCGTAAGGCAAAGCGATATTCGCTGGCTTACTAATGTTGAGGAAAATTTCCTTGAAGCGCTCGTCGCAACGTTAGACTCGCATTGGCATGATCCCGAATTTGATGTGCCTGATTTTTGTCGCATGATGTCGATCAGCAAACCCCAGTTGTACAGAAAGAGTACTTCTATTACCGGCATGTCTCCGAACAATCTGTTAAGGGAATACAGGCTCCTTCAATCTCTCACCCTGCTGCGAAACGAAGACCGTAATATTTCCCAAACTACGTTTGATACCGGCTTCAGCAGTCCATCGTATTTCACAAAATGCTTTCAAAAAAGATTCGGCTTACAGCCATTGGCCTATCTTAAGACACGCGCATAGCTGATCTATTTTTACAAATCATTGAATGATCCGTGATAGTCCTTTGGACCAGGGTCAGCAAACTTTGCGTCGTAACAAATCAATAACCCTAACATTTATGAAAACTTCAATAACAATCACAGTGGTGTATTTGATGCTGATGTCTTGCGCACTAACCGCTTATTCACAAACGGCCTCCAACAACAAATCTAAAAACGAAAAAGGTATGAGAACTATGAACACGTACGTAATTGAACGCGAGATACCGAACGCCGGTAACTTGACGGCTGCAGAGCTGCAAGGCATTTCACAAAAATCATGTTCGGTGCTAAAGGAACTTGGACCTGATATAGAGTGGGTGCAAAGCTACGTTACCGACAGCAAAATATTTTGCATCTACAAAGCAGAGAACGAAGAAATTCTAAGAACGCACGCAATGAAGGGAGGATTTCCAATCAATTCAGTACATCTGTTGTCAACCGTGATAAGTCCGTCCACTGCCACGGCCGCCCTCGCCGACATTAAGTGACATACACTTCCTTAATGGTTGCGCTTTCACGCATCCTCCTGAGGGAGGATGCTTTTATTTTTTGAGGTCTCTGCACAATGGCTGTAGGGACCAAACCTCGTTTTGGAATATTTTAACCGCTCGAATGAGCTCTAAGGCGGCCGTTGTAAGAATTTGCTTTACCAACTTAAAAAACCACTCCCGCGCTTGAAATTTCGCGGATTCTAATTCCTGGCAACAAAGAACTAAGCCGTCGTAAAAAAATAATTTTGCCATTTCCTAAAGAGTGAATATGCTTTTTAGTTTACATTAGTGGCTCTACCCTAACCCCAGGCATGATGAAAAGTCTATTAGTTGCTGCTTTCACTATCTGTTCATTCGTTACCGTTTACGCTCAACAGCATGAGTCTTCAACGGAAACCCAGGCGATTCAAAATTCCGAACAGGTGTCGCCGCCACCCTCAATCCCCGAGCCTTTGTTTGTTATTTCCGTTGGTGGAATTGAAAAGGAAATCACTAAGGAAGAACTCGAAAAACTGAGTATCGCTCAAATTGCTTCCGTTGAAATGGTAGTGGATAATGAAATGCTCAAGGCATACGGCGAGAAAGGTAAAAATGGTGTAATGATTATCAATCTGCGCCAAGATCTATAAGGTGGGAGCCCTGAAATTTGTCGAGAAGGCGCTGCGGAGCCCGATAGCCTTTTTTCCCAGTGTCTTGTAGTCGATCCGTTAGATTCACACAATTGCATCCATCAGCCGACCCAATTTTGATTTATTTCTCTGTTTGAGACATTTGTTTTAAAAATGTCAACGCGCTCTTTTTCTCAGAAGCAGTTTTGTCACGTATAATATTGGCTCCACGCATCGGGAATTCTCGCTTATAACCGCCCATAGTTCGTCTATATGCTGTTTATTCAACGAATGACAAACATGATAATGATCATGTGACGAAAATCTTTCGGCCTAATGATAACAGTCTTGGAGAGGTAATACAGTTTTACAAAACGTTTCGGCGACCTTCGCTAAAATAACTTAACCAATTTACTTATGAAATCTATACATTGGCTTGCTCTTAATCACACCAACTTGTTAAGAGTTTTATCTCTGGTCGTTGGACTTCTCGTATTTGGCACTTCGTGCACTGAAGAGGCAATTCTGTCTACGGATGCTAAGGGAGGTAATGGAAACAAACTTGCAAAGCAAGAAAATTCACAAAATGGTAATCCTCAAAGCAGCGAGGCCGCGTTTGACATTAAAGTAACAACTACAGATGGCGTAACATGGACGTATGTGATTACGAAGACTGGTAAGAACGGCCTTAGCCATTTTATCCTGAATCTCACAAATTGCGATTGGAGCAATCTCCTCTCGCCCAGCCTCATCAAAGATGCTACGGTCAATGGTCAGCCCGCCGTTTTGGAAACAAGTCCTGGAAAAGGAACGGGCTGTGAAGTGACGTCGGATAACATCATAAAATTTGATAATCTCCCTGACGCTGATGTTCACACCATCGTATTCGTTCTGGAGCGGCCGTTTCACAACTACCAAAGCACTGAAGTGTGGTTAAAGGCTGGAAATTCGTGCGTTAAATACGAAGTACCTGGCCCTTGCTGCCCTGCTTAAAATTTTTGATAAGTTCAATCAAAAAGAGGAGGTGTGTAACCTCCTTTTTTACTGGGCCTCAGTTTTGTTTATTACTATTTCACCAGTACTCTATCCAACTGACTGGCTGATGGCTCAATAGTGGACTGATGCGTTTCCACCATTGTTTCAATTTCTTTTATCACCTCCGGATGTTTGTCGGCAATATTAAACCGCTCCGACGGATCGTGTTGCAAGTTGAACAACTGATACGCACCCAACTTCTCCAACTTTTCGGGGTAGCCCGTCGGATTATTGCTGTAATAGTACATTTTATAGTCTCCTTTACGCGCGGCGAAGATCTTGTCATCGTGATAAAAAATCATCTCTTTCCTGGGGCCTGGGACGCTACCTGAAAAAACCGGGGAAATGTCATATCCGTCGTAAATGCGATCGTCCTGCAACGGTATGCCTGCAAGTTTCGATAGCGTTGGAAAGATATCCAGGGTACTTCCGAGAGTGGAAACGACGCCGGGCTTTATTTTCCCCGGACCCCAAAAAATCGCCGGGACACGCTGCCCGCCCTCATAGCTCGTACCTTTCGCCCCGAATAAGGGACCCGCACTTCCACCACCTTCGTTGAAAATCACCCACGGCCCGTTGTCAGAAGTAAAAATGACAATAGTATTCTTGTCAAGACCTTCCTTTCTTAATGTGTTCAGAATTTGCCCCACACTCCAGTCGATTTCTTCTATTACGTCACCATACAGACCTCTTTCACTTTTTCCTTTGAAATCATTCGAAGCAAAGAGCGGAACGTGTGGCATCGAGTGCGCCAGATAAATGAAAAAGGGTTGTTCTTTGTTCCCGGTAATGAACCGGATCGTTTCCTCGGTGTATCGTTTGGTGATCGTCGTCTGATCTGCCGGACGCTCAACAATGTTGGTTCCTTTCATCAGCGGAACATTAAAGTATTCTACCTTGGGATCCGACGCCGCGTGACGATATTCAATGGAAGTATCCTTATCCATGTCGTTGCTGTAGGGAATACCGAAATAATAATCAAAGCCGTGGCTCGTAGGCACGTGATCGTCCAAGTGACCCAGGTGCCATTTGCCGACACAGGCCGTCCTGTATCCGTTTCGTTGTAACTGTTTTGCGATGGTGAGCTCAGTTGCGGGGAGGCCGCCACCCGAGTCGGGAAAAAGTACTCTTTTTTTTCCCGAAGCACTATACATTCCATTTCGAATTCCGTACCGGCCTGTCAACAACCCAGCTCTCGAAGGAGTGCAGACGTTTGCCGCTACATAAAAATTTGTCCAACGCTGGCCCTCAACGGCCATCCGGTCGATGTTGGGAGTTCTGATGGTAGGATGCCCATAGCAACCTAGATCTCCATAACCCTGATCATCCGTAAAAATCACCACAAAATTCGGCTTAGTCTGGGCGTTTGAGTCGCCTTTAAAGCCTACAATAAAAACGTCGGTCATTGACATGATCAGGACGGGCATACCGCTAAAAAGAGCGATGAATTTTTTCCGCGAAGTAAAGGTGGGCATCATCGGGTTGAATTTTTCAGGTAAAATAAAAGATTTAGCACCGAAGTTGGAAGGGTTCTCTGAAAGTCTGTCGCCAGGTTTTGCGTGTAAAATTCTATCTACGGTTTCATTTTTTGTTTAATTTACAGGAAGACTACCTACTCCGATGATGAAGCTCTTAAGCGCGTATCTAATGTGCTGTTTCGTTACCCTCACAACCACAGCCCAGGATTTTTTTCAAAATGAAAGAGAAAAATGGCTTGAGAAAGCCGAATCCTCGACCCCGAAGCTTATAGAAGTTGTCAAAGGTCCCAAAGCAGTGGTGACGGTGGCGAAGGATGACTCGGCATATCAGGGCTGGAGAGTTATTTCGGCGATGCCCCTGGATTCGTTGTACAATGGTTCGTTTAAAAAAAAGTCGGGGATTGTCATTGACTTCGGCGAGCATTTAACAGGCTATTTTAGCTTTTCCGTGGAGGACCTAGGCAGGGTTGTTGACGCTCCCATCCGTTTCAAATTTACATTCGCAGAAATGCCCGCTGAGGTTATGATGCCTTTCGATCCCTACGAAGGTGGCCTTAGCCGTGCATGGCTGCAGGATGAAATAATCACGATAACGGAATCACCGAAGACATACACCATTCCACGCAGGGTGGCATTCCGGTATGTCAAGATCGAATTGCTGGGCGCGTCGCGGTTTTGCGATTTCCGCATTAACCACGTCGAAGCAAACACGACCACATCGGCAGCCACAATACCCGCACCGTTGGGCTCTGCAACTGACTCTTTGATTGCAAGCATAGACCGGATTGGGCTCGCAACGTTGAAGGAATGCATGCAAACTGTGTACGAAGACGGACCTAAGCGCGACAGACGCCTTTGGATCGGTGACCTATACCTGGAAGCGTTGGCAAATACATATTCCTACAAAAATCATGACTTAACACGGCACTGCCTGTACCTGCTGGCTGCTCTCTGTAATAAAAAAGGATATTTGAATGGCAACGTCTTCGAACTGCCAAAACCTCATCCGCAGGAGAATGTATTGTTCGACTACGCTCTGCTATACAACGTCGCGCTTAAAGACTACTATGTCGCGACGCAGGATAAAGAAACCGCTCTCGACCTCTGGGCAATTGCAAAAAAGCAGACCGATATACCGAAGATGTATCTGCAGAAAGACGGAACGTTGGATTATGTACGGGCCGGTAAAGAATGGTGGATATTTATTGATTGGCGTGATGGTCTCGACAAGGAAGCATCTCTGTACGGTGTTGTGATCTTTGCGTTACAGCAAACCTACGATCTCGCAAAAATGTTGGGCAAAGAAAACGAAGTAGCTGATTTGCCTGGCTTAGTCAAGTCGCTTACAAAAGTTGCAAAGAAGAAACTTTATGACCCGAAAGAAAAAGTCTTTGTCAGTGGTGCCAATCGTCAACTTTCATTTGCGTCACAAGCCTGGATGATCCTTAGTAAAGTAGCAACCAATGCCGAAGGAAAAGCGGCGCTAACGGCGCTCGAAAATAAAAAGGATGTCATCCATCCGGGAGCGCCGTATTTGAATCATTATGTGCTCGAAGCAATGATTCAGTGTGGAATGGGAGAGGCAGCCAAGGAAAAGCTTACGGGTTATTGGGGTGGCATGGTGAATAAAGGCGCGGACACCTTTTGGGAAGTTTATGATCCCAAAAACGATTTTTTGTCGCCGTATAATTCTTACCTGGTCAACAGCTACTGTCATGCCTGGAGTTGTACACCGGTATACTTTATTCGAAAATATCCGGACCTCTTTCAGCGCTGAGGTGCGTATTAATCAAACGCAGACCTATGGTACAGCAAATTCATTCACCCGAAAAATACTAAACCTGTAACCGAGCTAAAAGACAATGATTCTAATGTCAATGCCAAACCTAAGATTATATAACAAGGAGAAAATTAAATTGAATTGTCACAAAAGTTTTTAAGATGTTCTTTAATGCCTACAACGAACTTAGCGCTGATCCGGCAATTACCAAGCTGGTTGGCAATGGATATTTAATACTGGAGTACAAGTGTCCTATTGAGGTAGACAACCTGGACGTACTACTGGAACAACATTTCATCACGTATGTGATCAGCGGGAAAAAAGATTGGATAACAGGAGACAGAACTGTTCACGTAAAAGAAGGGGATGCGATCTTTCTCAGAAAAGGCGTGTACACAATTCATCAATACTTTGACGTTGACCACTGCGTTTTGGTATTTTTCCTGCAGGATGATTTCATTTGCAATTTCCTTCGCGAAAACGTCACGCATTTTCCTGAAAATCATGAAACGATCGATGAGAAAATTTTCGCCCTCGACGTTGATGAATCCTTACAGTCACTGTTTTATAGCATTTACAGCTATCTGAAAAAAGGGACTGAAGTACCCCGAAATCTTGTTGAACTAAAATTTAAGGAACTTCTTTTCAATATTGTGCTAAACCCAAAACACAAAAAGCTTGCACAATTTTTGGCCTCACTGAACCAGCCCGGCCTGGCATTATTGGATGATGTGATGATGAAAAATTTTCATCACGATCTTGATCTCGAGGAATTCGCGCGGCTCTGTGGAAGAAGCCTGTCGGCTTTTCGGAGAGATTTTAAGAGTGTGTACCACGAAACTCCAGCCAGATGGTTAAATAATAAACGACTGGAGCTTGCCTGTTCCCTTTTGCTTGGCTCAGGGCTTAATGTCAATGAGATCGGGTTTGAAAGCGGCTTCAGAAATTCGTCGCATTTTAACAAAGCATTTAAGGAGAAATATCAGACCACTCCCAAACAGTTCCGGCTGATGCATAGACCAAGTATAGAGCAGATTCAACAAAAATGATTCAGATGGCCGTCGTTATAAGGGTACTAGTGACGAGCTCCATCGCCCAGCAGACGGCCGTAACAACTTTCCAAATACTCCTTTTCCGCCTGGCGATTTTGAAGCAACCTGACCTTCACAGCACATAATTTGACTTTCTGAGAACATAACCTATCCGGAAGACGCCCGTTATTTGTACCACTGTTTCACCAAACTCCTACTATCAATGGAAACCATGACCCAAACGCGCACAAACTGGAAACAACTGACTCACGAATTGGGAAAGCTGTTTGCCGAGCGCGCCGATCGACATGACAAGGACGGCTCTTTTGTTTTTGAACACTACGAAGAATTAAAAGTACATAAGTACTTCTCCGCTGCAGTTCCTGAAGAATTCGGCGGTGGTGGTGTAAGTCACGCCGAAATGTGCGACATGCTCAGAATTCTGGCGCACTATTGTGGCTCTACAGCACTTGCCTTGGCCATGCATCAACACCTTGTAGCAGCCGCCGTGTGGCGATACAAACACAAAGGCGAAGCTGTTGCAATGCTTCAAAAGGTCGCACAGGACCAATTGGTGCTGGTTAGTACGGGTGCACAGGATTGGCTCGATTCCAATGGCGAGATGATAAAAACTGAAGGTGGATATTTTCTCTCGGCAAAAAAACCTTTTGCGAGCCAGGCTGCTGCCGGCGATCTCGCTGTGACCAGCGCTCCCTATCAGCATCCTGAACAGGGTTGGCAGGTCTTGCATTTTGCCGTTTCTTTAAAATCAAAAGGTGTTTCTATTCTTGAGGATTGGGATACTATGGGAATGCGGGCAACCGGATCACAAACGCTCGTCTTTGAAAACGTCTTTATTCCTGAAGCCGCCATCGTGCTGGCGCGTCCGAGAAATGGTTTTCATCCCGTATGGGATATGGTGCTTACGGTTGCCATGCCGTTAATTATGTCGGTGTATGTCGGTCTCGCCGAAAAAGCGATGGAGATCGCAATTTCTATCGGCAAAAACTATGATCGTAATAAACAACACCTGCCCTACATCATCGGAAAAATGAATAACTCCCTGGTTAGCGCGCGGACGCAATGGAAGGCGATGGTTGCGCATACAAACAATATTGATTTTAAACCAAATCCAACGGTCACCCTGGATATCGTTAGCCTTAAGACGAATGTCGCGAATGCCTGCATACAGACGGTACAGGAGGCAATGGACAGCATTGGCGGAAAGAGTTTCTACAGAAAAAACAACTTGGAACGAATATTCCGTGATGTTCAGGCTGGACCATACCACCCGATTCCAACGTGGGAACAATACGTTTTCTCCGGGCAGAGACTGATCGAAGGGACTTAGGATCAAGGATCACCGGAAGAACTTGACAGCCTCTTTAAAGTTCATAATGTTCGAGGTAATGCCAAAAGATATGTTACTGAGTTCATCATTGGCAAACTGAATATTATAATAATCCTGCCCCCGATAATACCGCAGAAAAAAAGCAATTTCATCAAACCACACTGGATAATATTTATAGTAGACATCTATGATCAGGCGCGTCGACACATCCGCTGGCGACGCGCCATCCATAGCCCCAAAGATCCAGCCTACCTTTACCTCAAGGCTCGAGCGCTGCAACCACTTCATAAGCTTGGCGCGATCTAGGTTTCTCTGCGGACCAACCACCCCCATGTCAGCAAAAATTCGGTACGATCCATAAAGGTCTTCGAGGCCGTCACTGTACCAGGCAATCGGGTGATATTCGAACGTCGCCTTGAAACTTCGAAATGAAAAATAATTTTTGCCCAACTCCCTTGCGCGATAAGTTGAAAATCCTACCTCCAGAAAGTCGGTGGAAAAATTGCCTCTCGAAAAATTTATTTCACCTGTGCTGTCGTTTTCAAAAAAATCACCGGCCTGCCCGTTCGAGTGATGGGCAATTGATCCATGCCACAATGCATTTTCGTAAAAAATCTTTCCCAGAAAACTGTTTTTCCAAAATTTAAGCTCCTGGTAAAAAGTGCCGTAAACCCGATAGCTGGGATTCCGGACAGGCAATGATTTTTCGTTTAAGATTCTGATCTGAACCTGGGGATTGATCATTACCGCCCACAATTTCTTGTTGCGTGTAAAGAAATAACTTGGGGAAAAATTAGCTTCAAGGATCAAAGGCTCGAGATTACCAATACCAGACCCGAACGTAACATAACTTTGTTCACGATCCGCATTTACCATGGTTAGAAATTTTTGAAACCTTAGCGAATCCGCTTCCGGAGTAATCTGCTGGGCCTGAACCGTAGCAGTACAAACGATCAACGCAAAATAAGGAAGTAAATAGATCCGCATGTCATTGGGCTTTACTCACATTCAACAGAAGGCTAAAGATTTTGTTGAGCTTTGTTTATCAGATAACCGTGAATGGTTCTTTTGATTTTAGAATAGCCTGCATACGTCGCAAGTGTTTCCTCGACAGCTATAGCGAAATCGAACAAATGGCTTTGATTAGCCTGCCACAAAGGTATATCATGCTTAATCGACGCGCTGCAGCCGTACTGCGGGCCTCTAAATGACGGTTGAACAGTGCTATGATCAAATGGTAGAGGTAGACGCTACGCGCTGGATATTTTGCGATTTAACACAACATCTAATATTGAAACATTAACACGAGATAGTAAATGTGCATTCAAATCTTGGACGCTAGACAAATCCAGCCAGCAATGACCCATAAACTGAATGTAGAAAAAGGCAGGAACTTAAAATTTATAGCCCATGCTGACAACAAAATTTCTTGGTCTCTGCGGGTTGACCGACCAATAGCCGGTGTAATATTCTTTATCGGTCAGGTTGTTCAGGTTGAATGAAAACCTGAATTGTTCGACAGTGTAAAAGACGCTGGCATTCAGTACTGTGTAGGCGGGGAGGTCGAAAATGCCGGTGAGGCTATTGTCCGCAACGCGGTATTCGCTGGCATAATTGCCTCCCAGACCAAAACCAGCATTCTTAAGCGGTCCATTGCTGAATTTGTAGGTAGCCCATAGGTTAACCTGGTCTTGTGGCCCTTGGCCGCCCGGAACTCTCCCCGGTTCCCCGTAGAAATCGCCTTCGTTACCTTTCAGATTTTTTGTCTCGTTGTGACTGAATCCCGCGATCAGGCTCAGACCCGGGAGGGGATTGGCGGTAACATCGAGTTCGAAGCCTTTGCTGCCCACTTCGCCACCCTGAATTGAATTGTAAAAATTATTTACGTCCCCGATAACTTTGTTGCTCACTTTGATATCATAATATGATGCGCTGGCAAGCAATCGGTCTCTCAGTACATTCAACTTTACCCCCACCTCCCACTGGTTAGCCTGTTCCGGTTCAAAGGATTTCAACCGGGGATTTTCGCCATCGGGATCAGCAACCTGCATAGGCCCTACGTTGTTGAATGCGTTCTGGTAATTCGCGAATATTGACACTCTATCGAGGATTGGCTGATACACCAGGCCGAATTTCGGCGATAGCGCGAATTGATCGAAATCGTCGTCGGGATCGCTTTTCTCTGCTCTTGAGTCGAAGTAATCTGCCCGGAGACTGGCAAGGAAAGTAACATTGGGAGTAATATTAATTACATCCGAAAAATAGATGCTGTACGCACTATTGGTTGACTGGCTATTACCCGGAGTGGTGGTAGCCAGCAGGTTGTCGATGGATGCTCTTGAGAGAAAAACGGGATCGAGTTCTTCCCCGCTGTAAGGGTCAATAAAATTTACGTCGCCTTGTGGCGTAACATTCCGTATAAATACATATCCTAATCCATTATTCACCACCTCCTGATTAAAATAATCAAATCCGATAAGGAGACGATTGTGAAGATTTCCAATATTAAAGTCGCCGTTGAAATTCTGCTGAATGTCAGTCGTTACCCGAGACTCTTTTACATAAGTAAAGTATTGTCCGAAATTGTTATCGCCTTCAATGTCTGGCCAGATGTAGGAATAGTAGCCCTCCGAATCTGCTGTTGCCCTGGAAATAACCGTTTGCGAGGTCCAATGATCGGAAAGTTTATAGATCATTTGAGCTTGCAAATTTGTTCTCGGATTTTTTATGGAGAGGTCATTGCTGGTAAAGGACAGATTATTGTCAAGGTTGAGTTCCTCGACGGTTTTAAAGGTCAAGGGATCGGCCCTGTTGGTATGAAAAAATACCGGCGCCACCGCCCGCTCTTCTTGAAGAATTTCGGTAACAACAAGAAACTTCAGCCTGTCATTAACCTCATAAGCAAGGGATGGGGCCAAAAAAAAAGCTTTTTTAAATCCGGCATCCTGAAAACTTCCTTCGGTGTGATACGCGGCATTTACCCGAAGCGCGACTTTGTCGCGCTGGCTCAGGGGAGCATTAACATCTGCCGTTATCCTGCTGAGACCAAAAGACCCGATCTGATAGGCGATCTCCCCACCCGTTGTAAAATAAGGTTTCTTCGTAATGGTGTTGATGAGGCCGCCATAGCTTGAATACGATGTGGCATTCGCGCCGAATAACGTGGCCGAAGGTCCTTTCAATACCTGAATTTCCTCTACGTTTGCGGGGTCAAGGTTCCCATTGGTTATTCCAGGCAATCCATTGACCAAAGCCGGCTGACCTTCCAATCCCCTCAGGGCGAAATAGGAAGCTCCATCTCCGTCACGTCCCGTGGATTCCCACGTTCTGAAAACTCCGGGAATATTCCTAAACGCATCGTCATACGATGTAACGGCTTGCTGTTTCAAGATCTCTGACGACACGCTATTGTAAACCTGCGGGTTCTCCAGCTTTTTCATCGGCATCTTTGAAACATAATCCTCTTCTTTGTTCAGGTTAACGCGCGCCGATACAACCACCTCTTCCAATTCCATTGTATTTTCATTTAAGGCAAAATCCGCCATGGTAACTTCTCCCGCCTTTACTGAAATTTTCTGACGCTGGTTTTCAAGACCAACAAAAGAAGCGACAAGTATGTATTCCCCGGGAATTACATTTCTGATTTCATAATTTCCATTTCTTCCGGCAACAGCGCCTTTGGTTGTTCCTTCAATACTCACGTTTACAAACTCTGCAGGATTGCCATCTGATGTTTTAACCGTGCCACGGATGGAGCCATTGGCTTGCCCAAAGACCCATTGCGTCAGGGAGAATAAAAAAAGCGCGAAAATATATTTCATAAATGTACCAGGTTATAAGACGCGCAAATATGAACAAAGCCGTGGAATGCTCTTTTAGATGCGAATGCAATTTTCGAAAATATACCTTGGACAGGTGATGTCAGTTAACCTGTAGAAGGTAGGAAGCTAGCGTTTGTGGTGTTAAAAAGGACGGATTAGAAATGTGGAAGCCACCGAAAAGGATCTTGCCTTAATCTTCGAGGTTTTGGATCGTTAGGCGATCTTATTGCCTACCGAAGGTTAATCCTGCATACCGTGTTCGACGAAGGCTTGAATCTTTAAGCATGACGTATAGCCGTAGGGTGCTATTTTGCAGAATATTCCAATAGGTCGCCGGGTTGGCAATCAAGGGCTTTACATATCGCCTCGAGCGTACTGAAGCGTACGGCCTTCGCCTTGCCGGTCTTTAATATGGAAAGGTTTGCCAACGTGATGTCCACTTTTCCAGCAAGCTCATTCAATGACATTTTCCGCCGGGCCATCATTACGTCTAAGTTTACTACGATCGGCATGGCCTAAACGGTTAGTTCATTCTCTTCCTGAATTTCGATGCCTCGCTTAAACACTTGCGAGATGATATATACGATTCCCGCAATGAAGAGATATTCATTTACAGCATGGAATCTCTCCAGATGTATTCCACTGTTTTTAGAAATCCAGGAAATTGATTGTTCCGCTATTATACTAACCGTCCAGATCCCCAGCAATTGAATGCCAACCTCTTCCAACGTCCTGGCTACGCCCCGCGAAAACGGCTCTTTAAGATTGAAGTTCGTAAGCATACGGGCAATGCGATACCACACGTATCCATTCATGGCAGCAAGAACAATAAATAAAGACATGATGTAAATAAAGTACTCTAGGCTATGCAGGTATATATCATACAAGTACAGGGAGGTCCCGTAAATATTTTTCGCCGCCACCGGGTTAAACAAACTGAGGCCAAATGAAATTGTCTGCCCGGCACCTTGAACGACGTATCCGATCATGGCGATCCACGCCAAAACCTTTAAAACCAATAAAACCTTTTCAGTCTTCGTCTTCATAGATGAAAATGACAAATATTTATCAATTATCATATATTTTTTATTGAGAAACAATAAATATATGAGTATTATTATCCATTGATCCATCATGTTCAGCCTTATGAGTTGTGGCTGGAATGCTTTGGCACCAACACAGCGCATTAATGCAACTGGCGAAAAAGTTTGATCCTTGCCTTTTAACTCTTCGCATAGTAGATGAATTAAACTTAATTGCGCTTTTACCGTTACCTTTTCGTGGTGCATAAGCTAGTAGCAACGTTTGCTGTTGAAGCCATGAAAGGTCTTTCTCGCCTGCACTTGGCCGGCCTAACTAGAGAAGGGAGTTGAACATGATGTAATATGAGGACCACAATAACAATTCATCCGAAGTTCAGTTTTTTAAGGCCGTACATTGAAGCAATTCCGGCAACATTTGAATCGATCCCCACTGTATTGTATCGCGACAGGAATGTGATAAAATCGGATGAAACTTCAAATGTAAAACTGGTTATTAAATCATTTGGCCGCGTTTATCTGACGAATCAGATCCGTTATTCCTTCTTTTATCCGTCAAAAGCGGAAAGAGCATATCGAAACGGCCTTCGGCTGCTGGAAGAGGGATTCCTTACACCTGAACCCATTGCTTTTATAGAATGCTTTAAAGGTGGTCTCCTTACAAAAAGTTATTTCATAAGTCTCCATACTGATTTTAAACCACTTGCATCTATAATATCATCTGGCACAGAAAATACACTAATTAAAGATCTGGTGACGTTTGCTCACGGTTTACATCAGCGTGGCATTTACCACATGGATTTCTCCAACGGCAATATTCTATTTAAAAAGGAAAACGATAAATTTCTATTTGCCCTGGTGGATAACAACAGGATGCAGTTTAAAAAATTTGACTATGAAAAGGGTTTAGCCACATTCAAACGATTAGGTTTGACAAATGAGCAGCTCACTGAGATAGCTAAGGAATATTCTGTCCTCTCAAAGCAAAGTGAGGCCAAAACTATTGAGAAAATGTTCAACATTGTACGACGGCATCAGCAGCGCGACCGCCTGAAGAAACAAGCAAAAGAGATCGTGGGTAATACGAGGCATCGGAAAGCCTCCACCCTGTTGTGAGTAATGAGGCGGTCCGCTTGACGTTAAATCTCTATTTATTAGTCTCCAAGTGATTAACCAATTCAGTCGGCTTTGACCATTGGGGATTGTGGTCGGCACTCATTTCAACAAACTTCCATCCCCTTTTTTTTGCGCGCTCTGCAAAAACAAAGAACGTATCTTCCTCCGGTTTTTTCCCAGGATCAACTGTGAGAATGTAGACACCGGGAACGTCTTTCAACTTTGGATTTTTTAAAGCGATCGTTTCACTAAACGTCTTCAAAGATTGGGACACGTCTTTTGGAAATGGCTGTTCGGGTTTTACCCAGGGCGGTACGATCATTCCGTCTTTCTCCATCGATCGTATCCCTTCGCGCCCCTTTGGATTCGCCGTAAAAACACTTTCGCCGTCAACGGGCAAAAACGCGTCGAGATAAACCAGTTTCCGGATTCTTTCCGGCACGCGGTCAGCTACGCCTGTTATCACCATGCCACCATAGCTGTGTCCCACCAAAATAATATCGGTTAACTTTTCAAAGACGATCATGTTTACCACGTCATTGATATGCGTCGACAAGCCCACTTCGGGAGAAGCCAGATGCATGCGTTCTCCCTGGCCAGTCAGTGATGGGCGGTAGACCAGGGCCCCGTGTGCAGTCATGAGCGAGTCGACCTTTTTAAACGCCCAACTGCCTCCCCATGCGCCATGCACGATGACAAATGTAGCTTGTGAAGTTTCCTGGGCGGACGCTAGGCTCGTGACTGCCATCAATAAGATAAGGGCGAGCTGCTTGGAGATGCTATTCATCGGAGAGAGAAATTGTTAAAACTATCCAATACTAACAAAATTTAAGATCGAATCCACGGTGTTCTAGCGTCAGCTCCGGTGTTAGCCCAAAGATTTGAGGTGAATTTTCGATTTTGCCGTAATGCACATGACAGTCAGTTCAGTCACCCATATAATTCTGTGAGCAAGATAAAAGTCTTTCATTGCGATGATTGCGATCATTGAGATATATAAAATGATTTATGTTTTTCACCACCGTTATTAAAAAATCTGAGATCATTAGCTACCGTTCGGTCTGCCACGTTTTGCTTTGAGCTACCGTTGTCTAAACATCGATTTTTGTCAGCTGAATCCGCCTCTGCTCCCACGAGGTTTTTAAGAAGCATTTTTTACAACCAACCAATCGTAATGAAAAAGATATTTTTACTTTTCCTCGGAACGTTATGCCTGTTGGCTTTGGCAAGCGCTCAAAACATTGTTGACAACACCGTGACAGGCACTGGTTTAAACCAGCACACTTATGTTGGCAGCGGGTGGCTGCATGGCTCGACGACGCCTGGCTTCTATCAAAGCACATTTTCAGCCTCGGCAGTGGCCAACGCATATCTCACGTTTACTTTTGAAGGCAATAAGATTGAATGGTTTACCGAAAAGAAGAACACGCATGGCATAGCAGCAATTTCTATTGACGGTGGACCCGAGACCTTGATCGATCTTTATTCAAGTACGGAACAACATATCCTCGTTTACACAAGTCCATCAACCCTTGCGCAGGGTTCCCACACCGTAAAAATCAGAGCAACCGGTACAAAGAATCCAGCCTCATCGAACTATTGGACAATCCACGATTATTTCGTGAGCTATCAGTCAGTGCCGGCGGGCACTCGTCCACTAATTTATTTAAAGTTTAATGAACATGATAATTACGTCAATAATCCCCGTAATTCTGGAACGGCCGTCAGCGCATTTACAAAATCCCTTAACACGCCTTCTTACGTTCCAGGGAATGTGGTAGGCGCTACTGGGACCAATTGGTATTGCCTTGATTTTGGGACCACTCCAGGAAACTTTTTTGTGGAAAGTAGCGCGCCGATAAATGAATTAAAAAATTTAAGTGCATTTACCCTAACGGGATGGTTGAATTGCAAATCAAGTGCAACTGGAAGTGGCGGAAATAGGATTATCTCATGGATCAATAATGGAGGTGAAGGGGTCGATCTTGTCTATCAGAACAATGGAAGCTTGCGGCTTGGCGTCGATGGTTGGCCGGATAATTCTCCGGCCTATAGCTCAGCCAGCAAAGTCAAGGCCCATGCCGAGGCGCCAAGAGAGAATTGGGTGTTCTTTGCCGTAACGTATCAGTCGAATGGACAAGTGCAGTTCTATTTTGGAAATGAAACCACAAATGCTTCGCTTGACGTTACCAGAGCATACCCGGGCAGGGGAGCTGCAGGAAGTGCAATCGGGAAGCTAGCGATCGGTGCCTTCAACGGCGCTACCAGAAGTTCGGGAACTTATGATAGAATGTTCAGAGGAATGATTGACGATATCCAAGTCCACGGATCTGTATTGACATTGCAGGATATCATTGCCGTTCAGCGTTATACCGGCCAGGATCTGGAGGCCCCACCACGCCCCTCCAATTTAGATTGGATTCCAAGACCAATAATTCCGTGACGTTAAAATGGAGTCCTTCTAGCGACAATGTTGGCGTACTCCAATATATTATTTACAATAACGGCGTGCACTTCGCCGCTACGCAAGCGACTAGCTTTACGTTGTCCAATGTGGCCACTGGCACGCCTTTTTCATTTTCTGTGCGAGCAATCGACGCGGCAGGTAATCTTTCACATCCGACGTACGACGCCGTAACCGTCACCACCCATGGCGGGGGCGATATGAGTCCACCCAGTACTCCCACTAATCTTGCTGTGGCTTCCAAAACAGACAACAGAATAGATTTGTCTTGGAATCTGTCAACAGACAATGTAGGCGCAACGGAGTACTACATCTTCGTAAATAATTCATTCTGGGGCCGAGTACCGAATCCCTCATACGGGATATTGTCCGATTTAACTCCTCGTGCGACGTACGATATTTATATAAAGGCTATTGATGCAGCTGGGAATTTCTCATTGCCAAGCAATACACTTACAGTTACCTTAGGCGAAGATACGACCCCACCCAGCAGGCCGAACGCTCAGCTAACCTTTAGAACATCTACAACTATTTCGTTGCGAATGTCACCTGGTGGTTATGACGGTGATATTGTCAGATATGTCGTTTCTGCTAACAATCAGCAGTACTATGTGCCCTATTCGGTTAATACCGAAAGCAACTTCACCGTTCCTAATCTTGCGCCAGGCACTACGTATAACATTACCGTGCAGGCACAAGA
>DASUTP010000354.1:0-21869 GCA_036374515.1 Chryseolinea sp.
TGTCTTAATCATAAGGGCTAACAATTCCTCGTTAAAATTCCGCTTGTCTATCCCATTGTTGTCCAAAGGCATATTCATGGCCAGCACGGCCTGCTTAAAGACCTCCTCCGTGGGGAATGGGAATACCACCACTTCGGGCAAGAAGGTGGTGTCCTGTGTCAGTGTGATGATAATAGTCTGGTATTCTGGCCAATCCGACTCAACGGTGACATTTTGGCGATCGTATCCCACGGCACTAATGGTAATTTCATCGCCCTCCAGCACCGGCATCGAAAAGAAACCCATTCCATTGGTAGTGGTTCCGCGCCCCGCTTTCGGGACATAAATGTGAACTCCGGGCACCGGCACACCCGACACGCTATCTTCTTCGAGTACAACGCCGGAAAGCTGAATGACACGCTTCTTTTGTTGCGCGTTTCCTGGAATTATCGCCCCCGCCACCAGAATTAATACCACAACGACAAATACCAAATTCCGCACATTCCCGCTTGTAATTGTACTGCTTTTCATGAGTTTCAAATATAAGTAGAAGCGCTAAAAGCGCCTAATTTATATACCTTTGGCACGACACATAGGATGCCAAATGCGACTCAAAAGTTTTAATCTTACGCTGGGAGCACAAATTTTCAAGGCCTGTGCCGATGAATCCCGCCTTCGTATTTTAGGACTTATCGTGATGAACGGCGAAATGTGTATCACGGACCTGGAGAAAATTTTGGATTTCACGCAGGCTAAAACCTCCCGGCATTTGATTTATTTGAAAAATTCCGGCATTCTTAGCGCCCGCCGGTACAATCACTGGGTTTTTTACCAGATTAAAGACAGCGTCGGCGACATTATTCAACAGGTTTTTCAATTTTTGCGCAAAGACGCTCAGTTGTTACAGGATCAAAAGATCTATCAAACTTTGTTTACAAATAGAGAGTTAGCAATAAATAAGCTTCAAATTCAGGAATGGCAAAAAGGGAAATGAATCACACTGATAGCAGGGAAAGAAAATACAGTTGCATTTTTTTTGATTTGGATCATACGCTCTGGGACTATGAAACCAATTCGCGCGAAACATTGGTGGATCTTTATCATCACTATCAACTGCTGGAAAAGGGCGTTTCCTCCTGCGATGATTTCGCAACGCAATTTTCCATCATAAATACAAAGCTTTGGGACCTCTACGACCGGGGCCTGGTCGGCAGCGAAGTGATCCGGAAAGAACGCTTCAAGCAGATTCTCGCCGCTTTTCAAATCAAGGAGGAAAAATTATGCGAGGATCTTTCGTTCAATTACCTGGAGCTATGTCCACGCAAGGGACATCTCATGCCCCATGCGCTGGAGGTGCTGGATTATCTGTCAGCTCATTATAAACTTAGCGTGATAACAAATGGCTTTGATGAGATCCAAAACATGAAATTGGAGTCCACTAAATTGCTTCCCTATTTCGACCATATCATTACTTCCCAGCGCGCCGGATGCCGGAAGCCATCTTGTGAAATCTTTAATTTTGCCCTTGCCTGCAATGAAATCAAAAACCATCAAGCGGTCATGGTTGGCGACAATCTGATTACGGACATTGGCGGTGCATGCAATGCGTATATCGACGCCGTTTTTTACAATCCCGAAAAAATCGCGAACGATGGGGAGCATGCGTATGAAATTTACTGCTTGTCAGAGCTGCGTGAAATGCTTTAAAAGACTGCATTAAAATATTCTATAGAAAATAAAACTTATGGCTAACGGATTTTTCAATGTTCCATTTCCAAAAAACGAACCGGTATTAAACTACGCTCCTCACACCGACGGTCGGGCGGCTTTGAAGAAAGCGCTCGACGAAATGCAGTCTCAACAATGGGACGTTCCCATGTATATCGGCAGCGAAGAAGTTCGAACGCAAACCAAACACAGGCTTTCGCCGCCGCACGACCATCATCGGACGGTAGGGCATTATTCGGAAGGCGACCGCGAACACGTTACACAAGCCATTGACGCCGCTCTTGCCGCAAAACTTTTGTGGAGTAATTTAAGCTGGGAAAGCCGCGCCGCTATTTTTCTAAAGGCTGCCGACCTCTTAGCAGGACCCTACCGGTATAAAATAAACGCGGCAACAATGGTTGGGCAATCTAAGAACTGTTATCAGGCGGAGATTGACAGCGCCTGCGAATTGATTGACTTTCTGCGGTTCAACGTGTTTTACATGTCACAGATTTATCAGGAGCAACCCGCGTCGTCTCCCGGCGTGTGGAACAGAATGGAGTATCGGCCGCTTGAGGGCTTTACTTTTGCACTGACACCTTTCAATTTTACGGCTATCGCCGGCAATCTGCCTACCAGCATGGCAATGATGGGTAATACTGTCGTATGGAAACCGGCGCATACGCAAATCCTTTCCGCGAATGTCATCATGCAAGTATTGAAAGAGGCTGGATTGCCCGACGGCGTTATCAACTTGATATATGCAGATGGACCAACCGTTGGCGACCTGATTTTCAGTCACCGTGATTTTGCCGGCATTCATTTTACAGGAAGCACGGGCGTTTTCCAAAAGATCTGGCAAACAATAGGCAAGAACATTCACTCGTATAGGTCTTATCCGCGAATTGTCGGGGAAACCGGCGGTAAGGATTTTATTCTTGCGCATGCGAGCGCGAATGCAAGAGAACTTGCCACCGCCATTTCAAGAGGCGCCTTCGAATTTCAGGGCCAAAAATGTTCCGCCGCTTCCCGGTGCTATATTCCTTCAAATTTATGGGAAGACGTGAAAAAATACTTGTTGGAAGACTTAAGGTCTTTCAACATGGGCCCTCCTGATGACTTTGGAAATTTTATTAATGCTGTTATCGACGAAAAAGCTTTCACCTCGATCACCCGGTATATTGAGGAGGCACGGAAGAACCCGATGAATGAAATAATTGCCGGCGGCAAATATGACAAGACCGCTGGTTATTTTATCGAACCCACGGTAATCGTATCAAAAGACCCGGCGTCTATAACGATGTGCGAAGAAATTTTCGGACCGGTTGTGACCATTTACATCTATCATCAGGATAATTTCGAGGACACGATGGACCTGGTTGACCGTACTTCGCCTTATGCTCTTACGGGCTCTATTTTTGCAAAAGATCGGTACGCCATCGAACTGGCCACGCAGAGGCTTACCCATGCAGCGGGAAATTTTTATATCAACGATAAGCCTACCGGGGCCGTCGTAGGACAACAGCCTTTTGGAGGCGCGCGTGGGTCCGGAACAAACGACAAGGCAGGCGCCAAGGTGAATTTACTGCGATGGGTTTCCTTGCGCACCATCAAAGAAACTTTTGTAACGCCAAAGGACTATCGTTATCCTTTTTTGGGAAAAGAGTAGACACATTGGGCATTGATTGTTGAATATTGAATATTACCATCGAACATTGATTGTTGATTATTGAATATTACCATTGAACATTGACTGTTGAATATTGAACATTGAATTTTTTTTAATACCCGATATTCAACTGTCAATATTCAATACTCAAATGCGATACCACGATATCTTCCTCGAGAAGTACATCAGCAGTCCCACAATTACGAAGAGACCGATGCTTCCCAACAAGAGGGAAAAGTCCTGTTGCAGGATGATGATAAAGATGAATGAATAGAATATCGTCATCAGCAGCGAGAAGAGGTACACCAGCCCTTTCGTGGGTAAAAAGGTGGTGGCATAAAAACTGATGAGCGCAACGGTGGCAATAGACGAAATTACATACGCGAGGTTGTATCCGATGTGTTCCGAAAAACTCAGGAGCAGGGTATAGTAGATAATGAGCGCTGCGCCTATGAGGATATATTGAAAAGGGTGTATGCGTACCTTTTGGGTGATCTCCACGAGAAACAATGAGATAAACGTCAGCAGGATTACGAGAACACCATACTTTGCAGTACGAATGCTTTTTTGATATTGATCCACGGGAATGAGCAACTTAACTCCGAAATCGGCGCCGCTCAATTCCTGGTTGCTTCCCGTCCATTGTTGAGAAAACGGACGATTAAAGTGAAGGACTTTCCAGGATGCGGTGAAGCCCTTCTCGGAAACGTCACGCGAAGCCGGCAAAAATTCACCGTCAAAGCTTGGGTTGGGCCAGGGGCCGTCCAGTTTGACATTGGTCGTTTTTCCCACCGGTATAAAATCCAGCCGGCTGCTGCCTTTTAATTTCAGCTTGATATTTACATTTCCGCTAAATGATTCGGGGTTCTCCCAATTTAACTTGGTGACGATTCCATTGCTCGATATCATACTTTTCTGATCCTCATGCTGAAAGCCGGCAATTTCATTACGGATACTTCTAACCGACACTCCGATATTATTTGACGGCTCAGGAACAAACGCCTTTTCCGATACGGTAAAGGCCGGGTTGTCGCTGATGCCCCGCAGATCTGTGATTCCAAAGATCATGTGTGCTCCGTTCCAAAGCACCATTTCTTCGGCGATGGAAAGATTCTTGAAGTCTGGTTTTTCGAACGTGGCGTTAATTTGAAGGCCCGACTCGTAAACCACGGCATCGAAAATACCGCGATTTAATTTTTCAGGTTTTACATCGCCTGTAATGTTGAGCTGCTCAGGAAGGAAAAACGCTTTTTCGATATGCTCTTTAATTTCCTTTCCATCTTTCCCATGATCGATGACTTCCTGCCTGCGGTAAGGAACCACCAGGATCGGCCCCGAAACTGATTGGCTGCCCGACCACTTATCCGCTACCTCCTGTATTACCTCCCCCGCCCGTTGTTGCCGCTCTACGATCATCTCCTGTATCCAGCTGGCGGGTATTAATAAGATGAGGATTAAAAATCCGATCGAGAAAAGTTTGATCATGATCGATTCCTGAATCCATTTGTTAAACCTGTCAAACAGGTTTTGTGACTGCGCTATTGTTTCCATTTCATTGTCTATTGATTATTGATTATTGATTATTTTTTTCATTCCATTAAAAGTACTTTCAATTTAAAAGTGCTCATACAAAAAAAATTTACTTCTGTTGTTTGACTACTGCCTCCAGCGCATCGAGATGTTTTTTAAACGCATTTCTCCCGCGCTCGGTGATCTTATATTTAGTATTAGGCTTCCGGTCAACAAATGATTTTGACACAGAAATATATTTTTCGCGCTCCAGCGCTTTGATATTCGAAGCAAGGTTGCCGTCCGAAACCGCCAGGATATCTTTCAGTGCATTAAATTCATACCCGTCGTTGGCGACTAATATTGACATTATCTGAAGTCGTATCCTGTGTTCTAATACCTTATCTAAGTTTTCAAACGGATTCTTCACTTGTCGTATTTGTTATACATGATTCCCCCGTATACGATGTGGAGAACGCCAAAACCCAGGGCCCAAAATATTAAACCATAACCGGGAATTGCTGCAGCGATCAGACCGAGAATGATTTCGGAAAAACCGAGGTAGCGGATTTCATCAAAGGTGTTTGAGCTGGCTTGGATAAGCGCCAGGCCATAGAATACCAGGCTCGCTGGCGCGGCCAATCCGAAATGTCCTGTGAATAGCATGATCAGAATAAAAATTCCACCAGTCACAAGCGGTATAGCAAGGTTCAAGAACAGTCGTTGACTGGAAGGGGTCCAGAATTTCAGGCCATGCTTTTTTGCCTTTCTTTTGCTCAGTAAGAGTCCTGTGGTCAGGGATGCCGCCAGGACGAGCGCCGCAATCAGCACCAAGGTGGAAAAACGGTCGCTGATCGAATACTGGCGGAAAGCGAGTGGTGAGACGGGGTAGTGTGCAACATAGTAGGCGGCAGCGGCGCCGATGAGGGCGTACACCCCTGCCAGCACGCCCGACAGTCCACTTAATGAGATAAATTTGGCTGATCGCTCCATCATGCTCCGGATGGAGGCTAGATCTTTTTCATACTCGTGGACGTCTTTCATTAAAAGTACTTTCAATTACAAAGTTATTGTACGGCGGGAAACAAGCAAGGGTTTTCAAATATTCCTTTAAAAACACTTTACCAGTTTGGAAATTCTGGATTCAAGTCCTTAATATTGCACTCCATTTTTAGAGAATTCCTCCTTAGCTCAGCTGGTTAGAGCATCTGACTGTTAATCAGAGGGTCCTTGGTTCAAGTCCAAGAGGAGGAGCATTGAAAATCAAGCAGTTACAGTCCGTAACTGCTTTTTTGCTTTTAAAAGTAGACACAGGGTGATCGCGCTAATAAGCAGTCAACGGTTGGGTGATTCGCGCCTTGGTGACGCTAATCAGTCGTCGGTCCTCTATTGACAAAAAGCAATCTTGGCTCTTTAAAAAATAAAGGAGAGTCATAATGGAATGCGAATACCCACTTCGAGGACTCTGGTGTAAAAATCATTACAGCTACTTGACCGCTAAGAATCTGACCACAGGCAACAGTCAGAACGAGTTCATCAGATTTTAGTTTGTTAGTCTTCCTCTTTACTTTCTTTTTATTCGTGACGATGACAACGTTTTGTATAGTATGGGGCAAATAATTGGAAACGCATTCGCGGGCATTGATATAAAGGATGCGAAGTGGCTTTTCCTTTTTGATTGTCCTGATTGTCGAGTCCAAGGCGTGCTCATATATACCCGTCCCATCCTTTAATAGCAAGTCAGGCAACTGTGCTAAAGAAGTGAAGCATGTCAGCGTAAGCAGTAAACTTAAAATAAGCCGCATGTACCAAGGTAATAATTACGGACTTATTTCTGTGCAGCTAACCTTCCTTAATAATGGGAACATAAAAAGCGCTTTGGCCTCCACGTGTTGAAGCGCGTTCAAAAGTGATTGCGGAACGTTGCAAGGAATCCTTTATCGGATTCCTTATGAAAAATTCCTTTTCTAACCGGCGTTTGAGTGCAAAACGTTTGTATAAAAACTGCAACGACTTATTAGCTGCAAGCCTAATCCGGTGGGAGATTTTTTTTACTTTCTACCAAGTGAAATTGATCCTTTGTTAAACGCCCCTGTGTCGCAATCAACAAAAATCCAATTTAAAAAAGTCGTATGAGGTGCATAACGAAGAAGGGTCCGTTAGTCCCGATCATTTTAAACTTTAAGTTAGGGTGTCACTTGGTGAAAACCCAAACGCCTACATAAGAGTTGGAGTCCTTGTAAACGCCCTGCAATGAGATCGTTTCAGTCGGAGTTTCCCATTTATAGTTATACTCAGGCTTGAGGAAATTCGGGATCATTTCTTCTCCTGTCATATTCAGAGCCCTATCAATAACGCCTTTTACCTTTCGCGTCTTATTGGCCTCAGGGCGGTAGGAGTACATAACAACGAGTGAGTCATCATCGTAGTAATACACTGCGTCAAAAGCTCCCAACTCTTTCTGAATGTCGTGAGCAATTTTTTCAGCATTTGTTAACGGCTTCTCTTCTTTTTTTTGCACTGTCTTGCATGATGAAATAACAAGGCAAAAGAATAAACCTAAAGTAAGAATTCGTTTCATTGTGGTGGGGACAACTAAATTTACAGCAAAAGGCAGTAATTGGCAAAAAAAAATGGAGTTAAGCGGCTCCATCTGATTCTGGAATAAGCTTGCTGAAAAAAGTTCTCACAGGGCATCGTTATGAAGAAATGCTGGGGAACGACTATCTACCTATCCAGAAAACTTTGCCAGCGCTGCTTAGACTGAAGAAAAGAGTGGATTGGTTGTCGTATCAATCAATGCACTCATCACAAAGTCAAGCAGACCCTCCGGTGACAATGCACCGAAGGGCCAGCCAACTTAAAGCTTAAAGCAAACAATTTCCGGGGACGACTGCCGGTAATAAACGTAGTTGTAGATCTGGTCAACATCATACTCCGGCTCCTTGTCGTTTTTGATGTCTACAGCGTTCATGATCTCACCCGTGATCTTGCTTACCTGCACAAGCTGATAACCTTTTTTCTCTTTCGTGGTCATCATGATGACAAAATCAGGGGTACTCCGCGAGGCTTTGAACCGCGCATTGAACGCTTTCATGGCCTGCGAAGAATAGGCAAAACCAGCTTCTCCCAATTCACCATACGCGTCGGATAACCCCTGCCCTAGAGCCTTGGAAGCCGGATCGTTTGTTTGTTGGGAAGCCTGTGCAAACGCAGCAGAGTAAGTGCTGGCGGCGGCGCCAATATAAGCGGCACGTACAGCTTGGGCCAGGAGCAGGGCGCGCACAAGCGCGGGCTCACGGGGAGCAGGATAATATTTGTAATATTTCAACAGCCCATCAAATCCCAGCTTCATGATGTTTTGCTCTGAATATAAAACGAGTCCGTCGGCGACTACATCGATGGCCTGCGGCATTTCTTTTCCCTGAAACTCTATTTCTGCTGTCGTGATCTTTTTGAACGATCCCGCTGTTTTATCTACTTCCAGCACGGCCTTTTGTTTGGGTGAGTAAACGAAAAGTTTCCCAGCGCCATTGTCGCCGGTCGGAAAGGGCCGAACCTTGTCCTGCGACATCGAAGACCCTGCCTCGATGGAATTTGGCCACGCCAAAGAACCGGTTGCAAGATCAAGAATGTTGACTTCCTTCGTTGTTACGAACAGCAGACCTTTTGGTACGAGCTCCGTGCGCACCAGGTCACCTTTTAGTTTAACGGCCTTTTCAAATTTCAATTTCCCGGAAGCGGGATCGAGAATATTGAGATAATACTCTTCGGCCTTATTGTTCCATGCATTATCGAAGGCAGTCGTTAATAAAATTCCTTTCTCGGTAACAATGTAGCTTACAACGCTACCCTGTGCTTTGATACCCTTGCCCTTATTGCCCCAAAGGGTCTGACCCGATTCGTAGTCAACGAGGTTTATCGTAGGCTTTTGAGAAGAGCGCGGACAGATGATAAGCCCCTTTTCTGAAACGATCACCTCATTAAGCATGTCGTTTTCTTTGGCCGGCTGTTTCCATCCAGGTTTACCCGAATTGATATCAAAGGCATAGTATAAATTGGTGTAAAACTTCTGCGGCTGATCTTGATTTCCGGTCGACGTAGTGAACCCGGAACCAGAAGAAGATTCAACTTCAGTACCGACGTAGATAACATTCTTCCTATAAGAAGAAAAGTAAATTTTTGCTTTCGTGGAAGGTTCAAGGTTGTTTTTCCAGATCACCTCGCCCGTAGCGGAATTCAACCGGATCACATAATTGGGATGTGTTAACACCAGTGAGTTTGCATCATACTCAAGCGGCTCGCTGGTAAGGCCCTGCAAATTGCTCAGCTGCTGGCCCATCGCCTGAAGTTTTCCAAGGAATCCTTTTGCCGCCGCGCCATCGCTTTTAAATAATTCTTCATTAGCCCACAGCTGACGGCCGGAAGTAATATCATACATAAAAAGAGAAGCCATCAATGTGTTAGGCTTTGCACCGATAACCAGTAGCCTGGACGATGCGGGAAGAACGTGACGACTTAACACGCCGATCTTTTCCTTTTGAGAGTCGAATAAAACTTTTCCGCCGGCAACTTCGATGATCGCCTGCATGGGAATTTTTTGTTCGGCGCTCGTGGCGTAAGCTATGGTAATAAATTCAGTACCGCTGATTTCCTCATAATTGGCACTATTGACCGCGGGAAAGTTTTTATTTTCCCAAAGGATCTTCCCATCGTTGGGATTAACGCCGTATAATCCGTCGTTGGTGCTCACCACCAGGTATCCCAGCGAATGAACCCGTTGCCAATTGATTGCACTTACAAATTTTGCAGACCAGGCTTTATTGCTTTTCGTTTGCGCATTGCTGACATATGTGCTGAGCAGTGTCGCACAAAAAAATAGAATTCGAAATATTGTTTTCATGATCGTTGCTTAATGGCAGAAACAAAACTACCAAACGAGACAATGGATTTGAATCCAATTTCTCAAGCGATCCTACACACGGGGCTTTGTTCCCCTGGAAATAAATTGTACCGTCGCGCAAGGGAAAAAATTCATTCGACGACCATAAAAACGACTGAAAGGTACTTTGTAGCCTTCGTGCTCGACACTTGCCTTTTTAAAGGAAAACGGTGCGTGGTTTTTCTTAAAGATCCGCGATTATATAACATGGTTGCGCGGTTTACTTGATGAGACCGTATGTGCACCTACGAGTTGGCTACTTTTACCATTAAAAAATGTATTATCGCTGAACTCTTGTAACAACAACCCGTGAGAAATCCGCCGGTTTCGATATGACCCATCCCTGCCCTGGTCGTAACTTTCCTGAACGCGAATGAGATTGCATTGCGGGAATGCCCGCTCAATTGACTTAAAGGGGTTTACGCCTCTACATCACCGAACCCAAACGTTCTTGGAACCGTTTTTTAATGGTCTACAGTGAATCCGATGTATGCTTGGCTCAAAAACCTCTCGTCGCAAACGATGCCTGGCGAGTCTCCTACGTAGAATGCTTGCGTTGGCTGGCCGCTACTTCCGCTGTGATCGGGCTGGCGCAGACCGACGCAATTATTTTCGCCTTGGGTTTTCCGCTGTGGCAATTACGAAAAATACTTAAGCAACAACGCATTTTCATTTAACATTAATGCAGAATTGATTTAATATTAATACAGCTCTATTTTTTTTCTAACGATTTCAACACATTCAACGTTTGACCTCATGGCAAGTGCTTAGCGCGCCCGTTCAATTACCGCCTCGTTTGCGTCAGGCTCAACGTCCGGTCTATGCAATACAATAAACATAGACCGGCAATCCCGTGCTGCAGCCACTATAGGAATTACTTTAAACGTAAACTTGCAGAGACCTAAACCATTTACGCCGCGACGAAATTAGAATTTGATTAGAAGACCCGGAGGCTCACTGTAAAAACTTAATGACAGGCGTCACTGATATATGATGACTTTCGTCATCGATGAACGATTAGGAAAAAACACTTCGCGAAAAAACTGGCCACAAGATCATGGTTACAACTCTATAAACCGTGATTCCCGTATTTGTCATCATTCCCAATGAAAGATTTTTACACTTAGAAAATAAAAACGATATCAGTGAGAACAAAATTTACTTTTTTACATTTAACTTGTAACCCCGCTCAGTGCCTGCTTTAATCGGATACGAGCGAGAAGAAGATTGTAAATGCAGCAATATTGTTCTCTCACAGCATCGCTGATTACCGTTATAAAATTTGCTACCCTAAATTCATATCTATGCGAAAAATCTACATCCCCGTCGTGCTAAGTTTTCTCTCTATTTTAATTTCGCACGTATTAATTGCTCAAAATTTCCCCGCAGGGTTCGCGCAACAATCATTAGGGAACGGATTACTTGTTCAAACCGCTAGTGCTTTTGCGCCGGATGGCCGCATATTCGTTGCCGAACAAACAGGTAGGATCAGGATCATTAAAAATGGTGCTCCCCTCAGCACTCCTTTTGCTACCCTGAGCGTTGATGCCTCCGGTGAAAGAGGTTTGCTGGGAATCGCGGTGGATCCCGATTTCCTCATCAATAAATTTATTTACGTCTATCATACTGTTCCGGCAGCCGGTGGCGCACAGCCGTACAACCGCGTGATCAAGCTTAACGCAACCAACGATGTGGTTAGTGGTTCGCCCGTAGTGCTTCTTAATCTAGAACCTCTTACTTCCAACATTCACAATGCCGGAGCGATGCATTTTGGGAAGGATAAGAAGCTTTATGTCGCCGTCGGCGAAAACGCCCGGCCTTCTACTGCACAGGACCTCACTAATTATGGCGGCAAATTGCTGCGCATAAATACCGATGGAAGCGCGCCTGCCGACAATCCGTTTTTCAGCAATCCAAATGATAAAGCAAAGAGAGTATGGGCGCTTGGTTTGAGAAATCCGTTTACGTTTGCCATCGACCAGGAAACCGGCAAGATCTTCGTCAATGATGTTGGCCAGGCTGCCTGGGAAGAAATTAACGATGCAACCGTTGGAGGAAGGAATTTTGGCTGGCCGAGTACTGAAGGAAGATTTACCCAGTCTTCATTTCCAAACTTTACAAACCCTGTTTACGCATATCCCCACCCTCCAACCGGAAGCACCACGTATAGCGATGGTGTTGGTTGCGCGATCGTTGGTGGAGCCTTTATAAGCCCGTCAAATACCAATTATCCCGCTCAGTACAGAGGTAAGTATCTTTACCAGGACAACTGTGGTAACTGGATAAACATGCTCGATCTTTCAAGTGGTACGGCTGTACGCTCCCCTTTTGCTACATCAATGATCAACAACAGCTTGTGCCTCACCATGGGCATTGATGGTCTTTTGTATTTCAGCGCAAGACACCACCAGGCATTATATAAGATCGTTTATAATAATACGTCCGTTCCAACGATCACCAATCATCCTGTCAACGTCTCCGTGGCTGTAGGCGAGCGGGCAACCTTCTCCGTAACAGCCCTTGGTACACCTCCATTGAATTATCAATGGCAAAAGAATAATGTGAATATTCCCGGAGCAAACAGCGCAACGTATTCGATTGCGCAGACTGCCCTGGGCGATAACGGGAACTACAGGGTAATTGTCTCCAACAGTACCGGCAGCACGGCAACCAGCAATGCAGCTACCCTGACCGTTATAAATAATACATTGCCGACGGCGGAAATATTGACACCTACCGCGGGGACTACATACATTGCAGGGAACACGATAAATTTTTCGGGACAGGGAACTGATCCTGAAGATGGCGCCATACCGGCTCAATCCATGACGTGGCAAATACATTTCCATCATGATACGCATCATCACGACGAGCCACCCAGGAACGGTATTGCTTCCGGCTCGTTTACCGTGCCTCAGGAAGGTGAGACGTCAGACAATGTTTGGTACCGGCTGATCCTAACCGTCACGGACTCCAATGGGTCCAAGGGAAAGGATTCAGTGGATGTATTCCCGCTAAAGTCAACGCTGGCATTCAGCACGGTCCCGTCGGGCCTCCAGATAACATTAGACGGACAACCATTCCCGACACCCGGCTCGGTTGTGAGCGTCGAGGGTGTGCGAAGGGAGATCGGCGTTGTTTCACCGCAGTCACTGAACAATCAGTTGTACGAATTTGACTCGTGGACCCATGGCGGCGCACAAACGCAGAATATCGTTACACCATCCAATAACACCACTTATACTGCTAATTTCAGAATTACTCAAAATAGTTTTTACCGTGCCATTAATATTAACGGGCCTGCACTTTCCATCGACGGAAATAACTGGGAGGCTAGTGCTGGCGCACCAAACTTCACCATCACCGGAGTAGGAGCATCTAGCCCAAGCGTTGTACCCGTGCCCGCCACAGATGCGAATCGCACCAGCATGCTGCGCTCCTATTTCTGGTATCAGCCAAACGTCACCGTAAATGCTGTGCCGCAGGGAAATTACCAGGTGTGGGTATATGTGTTCGAAGATAATAACCCCGCCACCTATTCTATTTTACTGGAGGGAAATACTGTGCAAACGAATTATAATAGCGGTACCGCAGGAACCTGGCGGAAGCTCGGTCCATTCCCCGTTACAATTAACGATGGAAACATAAATATCAGGAGCACCAGCATCGATGCAAACTTCTCCGGAGTCGAAATCTGGCGGACGGGTCAATCGACGCCAACAGTGACAAACCCGTTGGTTGATCAAAATGCTCCCATCAGTACTCCTTTTACCTATACTTTCCTGGCCAATACATTTACACCCGCCCAGGCTGGCAACACACTTACTTATGCAGCAAGTCTCGAAGGCGGTGGAAGTCTTCCGGCCTGGCTAACATTCACGCCTGCAACGCGAACGTTTAGCGGAACACCAGCAGCAGGCGATATTGGTACACTTAGCATAAGGGTTACGGCTTCCGAGACCGCAGGGTCAGTAAGCGATGTGTTTACCCTGAATGTTAGCGGGCCCCAGCTTGCGACATTCTACCGCGCAATCAACGTCAACGGCCCGGCACTTTCCATTGACGGAAACAACTGGGAGGCCAGTACCGGGGCGCCGAACGTATCAATTACTGGAGTAGCAGGCGCAAACCAGAACGTGGCACCAGTCCCGTCAACAGATGCCAACCGTACTACTATGCTGCGTTCCTACCGCTGGTATCAGCCAGGCGTCACAGTTAATGCAGTCCCGCCAGGCGCATATAACGTGTGGGTCTACGTATTTGAAGATAACAATCCTGTTACCTACCCCATATTGGTGGAAGGCGTTGTGGTTCAGAACAATTATAACAGCGGCAGCGCGGGCACATGGAATAAACTCGGTCCATTCCCGGTCACGATTAACGATGGAAACATCAGTGTGAGCAGCACTAGCATTAATGCAAACATTTCCGGGGTGGAAATTTGGAAGGCGGGTCCCCCGACACCGACTTTGACCACTCCGCTGGTTGATCAAATTGCTACAGCGAACACCCCGTTCAGCTACACTTTCCTCGCCACCAGCTTTGCACCGTCTCAACCCGGAAACACGCTGACTTATTCAGCGGCGCTCGAGGCGGGCGGAAGCCTTCCCGCCTGGTTAACGTTCACTCCCGGAACGCGTACCTTTAGCGGAACGCCAACCGATGCGAATATCGGTAGCATAAACATTAGAGTAACAGCCACGGAGGCGGCGGGGTCAGTCAGCGACGTATTTGCTCTTAATGTAAGTGCGCCTTCCCTGGCAACATTCTATCGGGCAATTAATGTAAACGGCCCTTCCATTTCCATCGATGGAAACAACTGGGAAGCTAGTACCGGGGCGCCAAATGTTGTGACGACTGGCGTAAGCGGCTCTAGCCCGAGTGTAACACCAGTTCCTGCCACAGATGCTAATCGTACCACCATGCTGCGCTCTTACCGCTGGTATCAGCCCAGCGTGACCGTAAACTCAGTACCGGCGGGCACGTACGACGTATGGGTACACGTATTTGAGGATAATAACCCTGCTATATATTCGATCGTAGTAGAAGGAAACGTGGTTCAAGCCAATTATAACAGCGGCAGCGCCGGAGCATGGCAAAAGTTAGGACCATTCCGTGTAACAATTAACGATGGAAACATCAGTGTGAGCAGCACTAGCATTAATGCAAACTTCTCCGGCGTGGAAATTTGGACGGCGGGTCAAGGATCATCGTCCATGCGCCTGGCCTCTGGCACAACCATCTCCGACAACGAAGCTATTTCTGAAACTGAAGATTCCAGCCTTGGTCATGATTTGGCATTTTTCCCTAACCCCTTTTCAAACCAGGCAACCATTACCTATGTAGCAAAAGAATCGGCCCCCACCAAGGTGTCAATGTATGACGTAAGGGGAATCAAAGTCTGGTCGTCACTCGATGAGAGCCTGGAGAAGGGTCATCGCGCGTTCATCGAAGTGGAAACCTCCGACTTCCAGGATGGCGTGTACGTTTTGGAAGTGGTCAACGGGCACGACGTGAGGCGGTTAAAACTGATCAGGGTCCGGTAATCGAATCACAAGAAATAATACAGCATCAGCAGGTCGTCGGGAATCAAACCCCGGCGGCCTGTTTTTTTTTCATGATCCCGCCGCAGTCATAAACAATATATCTCCGTTGCTTCCACCTTTAAGATATTTTCATAACTTCAAGTGGACTTCGTTATTGACTTTCTCAGCATAGCCCCCCGACTTCCGGGAACTCTCGTATCATTTATTTTTTACTTAAACGATCATTACAATGTCAACACTCACCTCAACTGCTTCTGATATCCGGGAGGAAATCAGAAATGCCAACCAAAATTTTGAAAAAAATTTTGCAAACGGAGACGCACGTGGCATGGCGTCATTATACACGAACGATGGCATGCTCCTCCCCCCTGGAGCCGCCATCCAACAGGGATCCGAGGCGATCCGGAACTTCTGGCAAATGGTTATGGACCTGGGCGTAAAGACTGCGCAATTAAAAACCCTTGAGGTTAACCAGTTGGGTGAAACGGCCATAGAAGTGGGACACTACGAATTGGGCGGGGCAGATGGGCAGCCGCTTGATAACGGAAAATATATCGTGATATGGCAAAACGAAGCCGGCGAATGGAAGCTCCAAAAAGATATCTGGAATACCAGCAAGAGCTCTTAGTTCTCAAGACCCCTCTTAAAAAATTTCAATCGCTTCGTCCTACGGAGCGATTTTTTTTTGAAAGGAACCAGAATAACAGGCCATAATGGACATATTGTCTCACTAATTAACGACGTGGGCAGTTAAATACGCCATTATGGCTCAAAAACTCCTTCCAAAGCTCTCGGCACATTTTTCACTAGATGAAGTATACACATTCAAAAATTTAAAAATTATGAGTATAGTTCGTTATAGTACCGCTAATGATTTCGTACCGACATCATTCAGCAATCTGATTGATCGCTTCTTTAGCGATTCCCTGGCCCGCACGGGTGGCTCAGCGTACTCCTTTGTCCCAAAGGTAGACATCGTAGAAACTGAAAAAGCCTACGAACTCCATCTCGCAATTCCTGGCGTCAATAAGGAAGACTTCAAAATCGACCTGAATGACAACCATCTGACGATTAGTGGCGAACGGAAATTCACGAAGGAGAAAAAAGAAAACAATTTATACGTGGTGGAGACCCAGTACGGAAACTTCAGCCGCAGCTTTTCTCTTCCTGAAAATGTCGACGCAAGCAAGATCAACGCTGCCTACATCAACGGCATCCTTGAGATCACCGTGCCGAAAGACGAGAAAAAGGTATTAAAGTCTTCCATCAAGGTTAACTAAGTAGAGAGGGTTAGATTTGGATGGGGTAGGCGCTTCGAAAGAGGCGCCTTTTTTTATGCGTTTCCTCCTGTCGGGTTACTTTTAAAAAGATAACAACGCAACAAAGCCGCCGCCAGATCGGTTTATAAAAATGGAACCTTCTCAAAGAAACGTTAACTTCACCACAACAAATCGCGTTTGGCAATGAGGCGCTCAATACTGATAATAATAGTTGTTTTAGCCGCCTGTATCGGAGGCATTCTCGGATCGATTGTGACCATTAAATTTCTGGACAGCTACGCCGTCAGCTATCAATCGATAGAAGGCAGACAGAAATCCGTATTGACGGGATACTCGGCCGATACTTCTTACCACGTTCCCAAGGAGCTGAATTTTTTGGGCACTGCAAAAAATGTGACGCCAAGTGTGGTGCATATAAGGACTTCCTTCGGACCGGGCGAATTCAGCGTCAATCCCCTTGAGTTTTCGTTGGAATCTCCCGCACGCTCTTCAGGCTCAGGCGTTATTATAACCGATGACGGGTATATTGTAACGAATAATCACGTGATCGAAGATGCCAGCAGCATAGAAGTGGTGATGACCAACAATCAGCGATTTTATGCAAAGCTTATTGGCTCGGATCCCAACACTGACCTGGCTCTTTTAAAAATCAGGGCAAAAAATTTACCCTTCTTACAATACGGCGACTCAGATTCCATTACACCGGGTGAGTGGGTCCTTGCCGTGGGCAATCCCTTCGATTTGAATTCCACGGTCACAGCCGGAATTGTAAGCGCGAAAGCCAGGAACATCGGCATACTGCATGAGCGCAATAACCTTGAGGTAGAAGCATTCATCCAAACTGATGCCGCCGTCAACCCAGGCAATAGCGGCGGAGCGCTTGTAAATCTTAAGGGAGAACTAATTGGTATTAACTCGGCGATAGCAACTTCTTCAGGAAGTTACCAGGGATATTCCTTCGCTATTCCAGTGAGTCTGGTCAAAAAAGTTATGGACGATCTCCTCGAGCTTGGCCAGGTACAGCGTGGCATGTTAGGCATTCAGATTACTGACGTCAACGCCGGCATTGCCGAGGATATGAAGTTGGATGTTAGCCAGGGCGTTTTGATCAATAGGGTTAACGGCGGTAGCGCCGCAGAACAATCCGGATTGCAGCGCGGCGATGTTATTGTGGGTATCGACGGTCATTCCATCAATTCCGTTTCTGAACTGCAGGAATGGGTGGCGCGGAACAGGCCGGGTAAGGAAATCGGAGTCAGTTATATTCGGAATGGAGAGAAACATGAAGTAAAGGCGCGCCTTAGGAATAGCGAGGGCAATGAGAATGTGGAAAAGAAAGCGGTCAAATACGATTTGGATGGTGTTGAAGTCGAAGATGTCCCGTATAAGGAGCTCGTCGGTCTTCAGGTAGAAGGCGGCGTGAGAATTAAGGGCATTGCCTCTGGCAAATGGAAGGAATCAGGCATCAAAAAAGGTTTTCTCATAACCTATATCGATAAAGTACCCGTGGATAATGTAGAGGATCTCAACAGGATCCTGGATTATAAGAAGGGTGGGATTCTCATTGAAGGATTATACGCCGATGGAAAAAAAGGCACTTACGGTGTTGAATGGTGAGACATTAAAGTAATTCCACTGGCAGACGCGCCGTCTTGTTACTGCCAAAAATGACCCTGCAAACGCCATCCGCGATAGCATTAAATTATTATTATTTAGTTTAGCATGATTTTTATGCCCTCATGAAAGATTTCGGTATTAAGGAAGCACTGTCTGTATTAGGCTTGAAAAAATCGAATCCTGGTACGTCAACGGGAGAAAAATGGTTCAATACCAAGGGGCCGTTGCTAGACTCGTATTCCCCTGTTGATGGAAAGCTTATCGGGTCTGTTTATTCTACGGACGAAAAGGATTTCGAAAAAGTTATCAATAAAGCCAGGGAAGCGTTCACACAATGGAGGTCTTGGCCCGCTCCAAAGCGGGGGGAGATCGTCCGTCAAATAGGCGAAGCGTTGCGAACACACAAGGAGCCGCTGGGAAAACTTGTTTCTTATGAAATGGGAAAATCCTACCAGGAAGGACTGGGGGAGGTTCAGGAAATGATCGACATCTGTGATTTCGCCGTTGGCCTGTCGCGGCAGCTGCACGGATTGACGATGCATTCGGAAAGACCGGAGCACCGCATGTACGAACAGTGGCATCCGATAGGAATAGTCGGTATCATTTCTGCGTTTAACTTTCCCGTTGCAGTTTGGTCATGGAATGCCATGATCGCGTGGGTCTGCGGAGATGTATGCATTTGGAAACCATCCGAAAAAACTCCTCTTTGCAGTATCGCGTGTCAAAAAATTGTCGCCGATATTTTTAAACGGAATGCTGTTCCCGAAGGAGTTTCATGCATCATCAACGGCGACTATAATGTCGGGCAGTTACTATGCAGGGACGAAAATATACCGCTGATTTCGGCGACAGGCTCTGTGCGTATGGGCAAAGCGGTAGCACGAACAGTGAGTGAGAGGCTCGGACGTACCTTGCTGGAACTTGGCGGAAATAATGCGATCGTAATCTCTGAGCACGCCAACCTGGACATGGCGATCCGCGGCGCACTGTTTGGCGCTGTTGGCACTGCGGGGCAGCGATGCACCTCCACACGAAGGTTGATCGTTCAGGAAAAAGTTTATAATGATGTGAGAGAACGATTGAAGAAAGCGTATTCTCAGCTAAAGATTGGAAATCCGCTGGACACTAATAATCATGTAGGCCCGCTCATCGATAAGCAAGCGGTAAAAAGTTATGAACAGGCGTTGAGGAAAATAAAAAGTGAAGGCGGCACCTTTCTCGTTAAGGGAGGAGTCGTTCAGGGTAATGGATATGAATCAGGCTGTTATGTAAAACCTGCAATCGCCGAAGTGGAAAATGATTTTGAGATCGTACAGCAGGAAACATTCGCGCCCATCCTTTACCTTATAAAGTATAATACAGTAGACGATGCTATTGAAAAGCAAAATGGTGTAAAGCAGGGACTATCTTCTGCAATCATGACCAACAGCATGCAGGAGATGGAAAAGTTTCTGTCAAGTGCAGGATCAGACTGCGGAATCGCCAATGTCAACATAGGCACATCCGGTGCGGAAATTGGCGGCGCGTTCGGAGGAGAAAAAGAAACCGGCGGGGGCCGTGAATCCGGGTCGGACGCTTGGAAAGTTTACATGCGGAGACAGACGAATACGATTAATTACGGCAATAGCCTTCCACTGGCGCAGGGAATAAAATTTGACATTTAGCAAAGTTTGCAATTCAGGATCAAAGGCTTATTTTTATACACCATTCATTCTAACTACAACTATGGCAGGAAAAAAGTATCACACCGTTATGCTCATTGATGATAATGAGATTGACAACCTTATTAACCAGAAAATGATCGAAGCGGCTTCCATTGCAGAAAATATCTACACACACACAGGTGCGAAGAGTGCGATTGAATTTTTACGCAACATGGAAAAACTAGAAGTGGCTGACAAGGTGCTGCCCGATGTGATCTTCCTTGACATCGATATGCCGCTGATGGATGGCTTCCAGTTTTTAGATGAGTTTGAAAAACTTACCAATGTAGCAAAGAAAAAATGTAAGATAGTAATGCTTACATCATCGATAAATCCTCAGGATTTTAACAGATCCAAAAAATATGAAAATGTGCGACTTTATCTCAATAAGCCGTTGTCGCACGACAGCATCGTAAAGCTCGAGGTTTAGAAATCCGTTAGAAGTTCTACAAATTTTTCATCCAGCTTGATCAACTTCGTTGGTGCAAAATAGCTAACGTTGATGGTGCTGAGCCGGGGTATGACCGCATTGATCTTCTTGGCCTTTTCTTTCTTGGCTTCGCTGGTGGCGATCTTTAATATTTTCAGAAAAAGCTGGATATTTTCACAGCTGTCCTTTTCCGAAAGCCTGATCTGCCGCTGAATGCTGTTTGATAACTGATTAAATAATTCGAAGTCACGCATCAACGTGTATTGCAGGGCGAGCAGGGACTTAATTTCCAATTGAGCATACGGATACTTTTTAAGACTTACGTCATTCAGCAAACCGTTTATAAGTTTTGCCGCTTCTTCGAACTTTCCGATATAATAACAGGAAATTGCACGATATACAACGTAAACAATATGCTTGGGTATATCCTGCATATCGATTTCATAATCCAGGAATATGGATTCGTTTTCAGGATATAACTCGGCCTCAGTGCCCGTTCTCAAATGCCTTTCGATTTTTGAAATCAAAAATTGAGGAGGGAAAGTAAAGGTCGAATAGTTCACCAGAAGATTACCACAGGCATCGTTCACCTCCTCAAAATACTTTTCCGCCTGGCGGTATACCTTATAGTGATTGTAGTACTCAAGCTTCAAAAATTCGAACACGAGGTTCATGTGATAGTAAATCGAGTCCAGGTGATAGCTCTCAAATATTTTTTGAACCTTGTCGAAGATATCTTCCATCGACTCACCGTCCTGATGCATATTATCATCTACCTCGACAAAGAGGCGGTGAAAAATATACATGCAGCTTTGATACACGTAGAGGCGGTGGCTTTCATAAAGTTTAGCAACATTCTGCATCTCTTTCATCAGCAAACTAAGTCCCAACCGTTCAACGTCTCCCCCATTTAGCATAAAATCCCCGTACTTTTTGAAATAGTCCGCAAGCAGATCCTCCGCCTTGTCGACCGCCAACATATAAGCTACGTGCCTGTTGTAGAGTTGTGAATACTGGAAGTAATCTGGGGAATTGATGTTGAGTTTCTTAAGCGACTTGTAGATGATAGTCAGCTCATTCGCGAGATCGTAATCGAGAAGCTCTTTCTCCAGCTTCTTCAAGGTAGCGACAGAAATAGCTTTCTTTTTTGTGAATAAAACTTCGTTAATGTTGGCAACTTTGCGCAGAACATCGGTCCGGGGGCTTTCCAACTGACCCATTAAATACTCTTCGATTTTCAAATTGAGCCTGGATCGAAGGGTATAATAAGCGTTTGCATTGACATCAAGTTCTGTCATAATCTTGTTATCCGACAGCTGACGTTCGCGCAGGGACTTTAACAGGTAGGCAGACTTCTCAGCATTGCTTTCTATGAGAGAATCATAAATTGCTTTGAAGTCTTTTTCGGAAAGTTGTTTAATGATATTCTTAAGCTTTGCCATGCGTAACAATTTAACAATTGTGAAAATTTACAAAAATTCTTACAT